>NC_010681.1:1595548-1914658 GCF_000020125.1 Paraburkholderia phytofirmans PsJN | reverse complement strand
GGCACGGGTCTTGTATCCGCGTCCGCCTCGGGGCATCGAAATCCCGATGTCAACAATCGTATTGTCTGCCCCCACGGGTCGATTCGGCTACCCAGCATGGCCGCGCTCCTCATGAATCGAAACCTGACGTTTCACTCTCGCTGAACCGCACGCCGCACCGGTAACAACACGTTAAGCGCCCCGAACAGACGGCCGATGGTTCAAACATCCAACGACAGTGGCCGCTCGTCACCGATCGATGCGTCTGCGCATTTGCTTCGAAGCCATGATATGGCCATTGAGGTGTGGATAAAATATGCGCTCAGGAAAAGGGCTTTTTCCTTGGCAATAACTTCTGGCGTCGGCCCCATTCCTTCCCGGCATAAACCTGCGCCGCAAGGCCGCTCCCGTCGATCGGGACAACTGCATTCTTGCGCGACGTGCTTAAGCTCTGTGTTCAGCGGCTTCGATTATGCAGCGAGGCGCATGAGCGTCTGTTGAACGCTGGCCGCCGTAGCGTAGCCCGAGCTGAGCTGCCCGATCTTTCCGTTCTGCTCGACAAACAACGATGGGAAGCCCGACACACCCAACCGGCGGGTCAGCGCGAAGTCCGCGCGAGCGGCCTTTATCGCTTCGTCCGAGGACCAGACAGCGAGAAACGCCTCGGCGTCGACATCGAACCCCTGCGCTTTCAAGGCCGATGCGCCGATGCCCGCGAGAACCTCGCCGTCCGTGGTATCAAGTCCATCGACATAAAATGCCCGCTGGAACGCGCCGAAGACCGTCAGCAGATTAGCCGCAGGCTTGATCAGACGTGCCGTCGCTACCGCGCGGCAAACCGGTTCAGTGTCATAGACAAAATTCGTCCTTGCAAGCAACGCTTCGCGATTGAATTGCGCGCCGCTCAGTTGCTCGACGCGCGCCCAGTGCGTCAGGCGAAACTGCTTGCCCGCGTCGTCCAGAAGCTGTGTGGAGCCCGCGGCCAGGCCACCGAGCACCACCTGCACTTCAAGATCGGGCATCGCCTCCACGAGCGTTGTCATCTCCTTGTGGAAGCCATAACACCAGGAGCACATTGGATCGCCTACAAATATGAGTTTCATCGCTAATTCCGTTAGATTTCCACTGTTGCGCCGGCCCGTTGTGCCGATCGTGAAGAACACGGGATACGCCACCGGGCGGCGTTGGGTGGAAGGATCATAGAACCGAATCGCGACGCCACGAACCACGTTAGCCTCAATTCACTCTTTACACCGTGTAACCAAGGTCTTCCTGTTCGCCGATAGCTGTGCGCAGGTTTGACACGGGCGGTCTGCCCGTATAGATATGCCCGAGACCGGACCTTCTCTCCCATTGCATATACGGCCGTATGAGTTCCACACGCTTTTTCAGTGGGCATGCCACCCGTTCGTACAATAGTTTTCAGCGGCTCGGCCATGTACCTTGATCTCATGGCGAGTGCGGCCGTCTCGCGCACCATCATCTGGAGGGCGAGTCGTGAATACAAGGGAAGCAGCAAATCCGGTGATCAGCCTGCATGGCGATGCGCTCCCATCGGCACCGCGCGAGATGCACACCGAAGCCACTACAGTGAATGCGCTATCCGAGCGGGTATTCAGAACGCTCGTGCTTGTAGTCTGCGGGTGGTCTCTGATTGAAGCGCCACTAGAGTTGGGCGGAGCCGAAGTCCACGGCGGGCTGCTTGCCCTGCTCGTGTCGAAGCTCGTAGTGGTCGGCACGGGTCTCGCTGCGGTTGCCAAAGCACGCTTCGCTCGCGGAATTTTTGCCTTTCTCTGCGGTGCGAGCGTATTGGCCATCGCACCCGCACTTCCGATGGAATTCATCCATTCCTTCGCGATAGCAATCTTTTCTTCGATCGAATGCTTCGGCAAGGCTGCGTGCGTAATCGCATTCGCCGCCGCGTCTTCGCGGGAGAAGCCGTCGCGCGGGCAATAGCGTATCGAAAGAAATGCGCTTGCGCGTCGACGTACTTATTTGAGGAGGTGGTTATGTCTCGCGTATTGCACAACTGGATTTTTGTCGGCACTCACGCCTACGACGAGTACACCTTCGTTCCGTGGCTCGACAAAAACGTGTATCGGCGGACAGTGGAGTTGAGTCGCGTCTGCCTTCAGTAAGTCAATCCGCGAAAGCGAACGGATGCTTCGGTCATACGGATCACTCCATTCATCAGGAGAATAAACTTTCTTGCCTGATCGTCGCTCGGGCTACCGCGTAATGAAACGGTGGCGACGCAATGAAACGAAAGAAGACCGTGCGCAACAGGTAGCGATAAGCGCGAGCATTGCTTACTATACGAAAAGTGTCGGCGTCAGCTTAGCGTAACGAACTTTTCGAAGATCGAGCGATGAAACATGACAACGTAGGGGCGGGAAGTGAACCATTGCCGGACTCGCTTGTTTATGTGGTCGACGACGACGAGTCCATTCGAGGCGCCCTGACCTCTCTGCTCATGTCGGTTGGAATTCACGTTCGCGCCTTCGAATCGGCCGACGAGTTTCTCGCCACCGACATGCCGGATGTGCCAAGTTGTCTGATTCTCGATGTTCGTCTGCGAGGCACGAGCGGACTGACGTTGCAGCAGGATCCCTTCAAAGAAAGTGTTCGATTCCCGGTCATATTTCTGACCGGGCATGGTGACATCGAGATGTCCGTCAAGGCAATGAAGGCGGGTGCTTTCGATTTCATGACCAAACCCTTCAAGGATCAGGATCTGATCGATACGATCGCCGCGGCACTGAAAAGGGATGCCGAATTAAAACGCCAGGAGAGGATCGTGGCGGTTATCCGTCAAACCTACGATTCGCTCACGGCGCGCGAGCGGGAAGTCATCAGGCTGGTCGCTGACGGACTGCTGAACAAGCAGATCGCCGACCTCCTGTGTCTGAGCGAAGTAACGGTCAAGATCCATCGCGCGCAAGCGATGCACAAGTTGCAGGCGCGCTCGGTGCCTGATGTCGTCAGGAAGCTGCAGCAGGTGCTGCCTTTGCATTGAGGCGTCGGATTGCATTTTCTGGAGTCGCTGTGCGCTATCCGCCGTTCCAAGCCGGGAACGATCCCGGCTAATACGAACTGTCACTAAAATCATTCTAAGGTCTTATTGTCGCCTGCTCCCCAGGCCTGTAATTTGCCTAAAGGATTCAGCCTTTCCGAATCCTTTCGATGCCCTGCGGACTCGAGATGAGAACAAAGCGCTCTCCTGCGGTTATTGGGGTGGTGGACGACGACGAATTCGTCCGGATGGCGACATCCAGTTTGCTTCGTTCGGCAAACTGGAAGGTGACTGTTTACGAGTCCGCCAATCATCTTTTAGGTGATACGGGCCGCTCGGCATTGAAGCTTGTAGTCGCGGATATTCACATGCCGGGTATGGACGGTTTTGCGCTGCTGGAATCGATCAACCTATGGAAGCGGCCGGTTCCTGTTATTTTCATTACCGCCTACGCGACGCAAGAGCTTCTTGAACGAGCGGAAGCTGGCGGAGCCGCTGGTTTCTTCTCAAAGCCCGTGGATGATGCGCGGCTACTCGCGCGGATCGGCGAGATATTGCGAAAGTGAGCTGGCTGAAAATCCGTCTGTTCGTCAACGTGCATGTCGCGACTGTCTGAACCAGACGCCGGATGCGCTACGTATGCGCTACGTCGCCTTGCGCAGGCAACGTGAATTGAAACGTGGCGCCGCCCGCAGAGTTCGACGTCACCCATAGCCGTCCGCCGTGACTTTCCACGATCGAGCGGCAGATCGGCAGCCCCATCCCCAGCCCGTTGGGTTTGGTCGTAAAAAATGCCTCGAAAACGCCTTCCGGATGTTCGGTGTCGAGACCCGGTCCGGAATCCTCTACGCTAATGCAGAGTTCGTCGATACCGGACCTGCCGGATCGGATCACAAGCGTTCGCTCGCCGGCTTCCTTAACGCTCATCGCTTCAAGAGCGTTGATCATCAGATTCAGCATGACTTGCTGCAGTTGCACCCGATCGCCGTGGATCTGCGGCAATCCATCAGCCAGCTTAGCGCTTAACTCGACACCGTGTTTGCTGGCTTCGCTTCGCATGAACGCGATCAATTCGAGAATCGTTTCGTTGATGTCGAGTCCGTCTTTTCGCTGCGGCTCCTTTTTAAAGAAAGCGCGGGTGCGGTCGACGATGCTATTGGCGCGGCCACCATCCGCGACGATCCGGTTGAGCGCTTCGCGCACTTCGTCCAGATTGGGCGGGCGCGCCGCCAGCCAGCGCAAGGCCGCACTGGCGTAGGCGACCGTTGCGGTAATGGGTTGCTTCACTTCGTGGGCAATCGACGCCGATAGCTGGCCCATCGTCGCCACGCGATTGGAATGCGCCAGCTCCATCTGGAGTCCGACATATCGCCGTTCGCTGTCGCGCACGTGCTGTTGCGCCCGTTTCTGGTCGGTCAGGTCGAGTATGAAAGCGACGCCCTGCCCCTCGCGGTCGCCGAACGCCGCCGCGCCGACCAGCACGGGCACACGGCTGCCATCCTTGCGGATGTATTCTTTCTCGAACGGCTTGGCGCTGCCCGTGGTCGTCAATTCCACCCTCACCCGTTCGTCGAGTTCACGCCACTCGGGCGGCGTCAGATCGGGCCAGCGAATACGCGCTGAGACGAGATCATCTCTGCTGTAACCCACGATGCGCAGAAAAGCGTCGTTTGCTTCGACCACGCCGCCTTCGAAGTCCCAGATATGGATCCCGATGATGTTGGAGTCCACCAGCCGCCGAACCTTTGCCTCGCGTTCCTGGAGATCGGCATAAAGACGGGTGTTCTCAAGCGAAATGGCCGCCTGTGACGCCAGCAAATCGAGCAGCGAGGAACGGCGCGCCGTAAAGACATGCGACGTAGCCGTGTTCTCGAGATACAGGAGGCCGCTGAGCGTGCCCTGTCTGACCAGCGGCAGGCAGAACAGGGAGCGCGTCGCGCCACTTGCCACGTAGCTGTCCTGCGAGAACATATTGGGTGTCAATGCATCGTCGATGATGACGCTCTTTTGCGTATGGATCACGTAACGCAGAATGCCGGCAGGAACGGCGAAATGGGCAAGCGGCTCCCGGTTCAGCGCAATCCCTTGTCCATTGATGCGTGCTTCTGCTTCGATCCGGTAGCCGTCCGGCTGCTGCGGCACAACGAGCAGGCCGCGATCGGCGCCTGAGGTCTGCAGCGCTATCGTCATCAGGCGCTCGATCAGGCCATCCAGTTCGATCTCGCTGGAAAGGGCTTGCGACGCCTTGAGCAGCGTCGCGGCGTCGAATTGCCGCCAATCGAAGCTGAGCGTCGACGTCGCATTGCCTCCGTCCTGGTTGGCGAGGCGCGGAAACTCCGCGTCGAGTTGCGCGACTTTGCCGTCCGCGCCCCACAAGGCGAAGCAATGACGCGCGTTGCGCAAATACGCGTCGGCGCTCGTTCTGAGACTGCGACTTAAATAGAAGCGACCGGCGAGTTCGTTGGCGATGCCTTCGTGGTGTGGAAAGCCGTTCTCATGAGCGGAGTGGACAGCCTGTTCATAGAGGCGCATGGCGTCGAGATCGCGGCCCTCCACGCGCGCGAGCTCCGCACAGACAAGCGCATAGCGGTTCTGATAGTTCTCCGGGCAGTGCTCGGCCCACATTTCGAGCTTTCTGAGTTTCGCTGCGAGAATGTGCTTGCAGGCTTGCTGCTGTTCCCCGGACACCTGCGGATAAAGCGCCGTCAAGATGAGCGCATGAAAGAAGTGATAGGTCGGTTCGATCGCCAGCGCCATGACGGAACTGAGGACCGCCTCCGCCCGGTCAGCCGCCTCTAACGCCTCTGAATAGCGGCCATCGAGGAAAGCAAGCACGACCTTGATGATGCGATAAACGCCGATGGCGCAGCCGAAATTCGATTGGACGATGGCCTCGAAGCAGGCTGTTTCGTCGAATGTCTCGTCGTTCAGGTTCAACGGTTCGGTCGTCTTGCCGCGAAGACTGATGACGAATTGCCGCTCGACGCGGATCAACTCATACACCGCGTCGTTGTGACTCTCGCGCGCGAGCGCCGCGTACTTTTCCGCGAGCGCCTGCACGTCTTCGAGTGCAGCACCCTTCTCGATCGTCTGCCAAACCGCGTTGAAGGCTACATTGCCTGCAAAAACCAGGTCGCCCGCTTCCAGGCATGCAGCGGTGGCCCGTTCGAGCACCGGCAGATTGTTTGCAATGTGGCAGCGCCAGAAATTGACGTGCGCGCCATATAGGTGCAGCAGCTTGCCATTCAGGCGCCGATTGCCGAACTTCTCGTTGAGCTTGAGCGACATCTCTGAAACTTGCACTGCGGTGGGGATATCGCCGATCAGGGACACCAGCATCAACGCGTAGTTGCCGTAAGCAAAACTGGAGTTCTCGGTATTGCCGTGCTGCAAGGAGAGGTTGACCGCCTTCAGGGTGATGAGCGGATAGAACGCGGGCCGGGCGGCGAAAGCGCAGTTCATCGCCTGAAGCAGAAGATTGACGATTGCACGGATCGCGGGATCCGTCGCCACCGGCACGTCGACGAGTTCGTCGACGCGACGCCCGGCCTGATTGACGTGAACGTCCCGCAATGCGTGGTCGAGGGCCGCCTGGATGTCCTGATCGTTTTCAGGAAAGAGGATGCCGAAATCGCGCAGCGCAGCCAGCGCGACCGCGAAGCTCTCGTCATATCTTCCGGCGAGCTGATACAACTCGATGCGCAGACTGAAAATCTTCGCACGATCGAGATTGGAGCGCGCTCTCGCGAGCATCATGTCGACCAGCGCGTCGGCTTTCGCAAAATCGCCGACCAGATACTCGCACTCCGAAAACGCGAGATAGAGATCGAAGGTGTTGTCGTAACGCTGCGCCCATGCGTCGGGCGACAGCAGCGCCGCGCCCTGCGCCAGATAGCTGCGCGCGGCCGCGTAGGCCGTCGAATTCATCGCGCGCCGCCCCGCGATGAGATTCAACGCAACGGCCTGCTCGCGCTCCGGCTCCGTCACGATCAGCGCCGCGCCGCGATTGAGATGGTTGACGATGTCGAAGATGGCATCTTCCAGCGCGTCCGACGGCGTCCGCGACACCAGCGCCCGGCCGATCCGCAGATGCGCGGCGCTGCGCTCATCGGCGGGAATCAGCGCGTAAGCGGCCTCCTGCACGCGGTCGTGTGCGAATTCATAAGCGTTGGCCACGCGAAAAACGAGTCCCGTTCGCACGGCTTCCCAGAGGTTCGCGTGCATCGTCTCTTCGGATCCGCCCTGAACCCACGTCAGTGCGATCACCTCGGCGATGTTGCCGAGGCACGCCAGTTGCCCCAATGCGTCGCGCGTCGGCGCAGGCAAGCGGCTTAGCTTCGCCGCCATCAGATCGGCGACGTTCTCGGTAAAACCCTTCGAACGGATGCGCCACAAATCCCAGCACCACCCCGCGGCGCGCTGATCGAAAGTGAGCAGGTCTTCATCGGCGAGTGCGGTCAGAAACTGGATCGCGAAGAATGGGTTGCCGCCGGTCTTCTCGTGCACCAGTTGCGCGAGCGGGCCGGCGCTCGCGCCGTCGCAGTGAAGCGAATCAGCGACGAGCTGCGTGACGTTCTCCGTCGTGAGCGGCGCGAGTTCGATCCGCTGCACCTTGCCTTCGGCATGGCTGATCGACTCCAACGTGCGCGCGAACGGATGCGACGCATCCACCTCGTTGTCCCGGTACGCGCCGACCAGCAGAACGTGCTTCACCTCCGGATGCGTGACCAGATGCGCGAGCAGGTCGAGCGTCGCCGTATCGACCCATTGCAGGTCGTCGATAAACAGCGCGAGCGGATGCTCCGGTCGCGCGAACACGCCGAGAAAACGTCGAAACACGATCTGGAAGCGGTTTTGCGCGTCCTGCGGAGGCAGCACGGGCGCGGGCGGCTGCTCGCCGATGATCAGCGCGAGCTCGGGAATCAGATTCACCATCAACTGAGCGTTGGGCCCGAGCGCCTCCAACAGCGCGTGCCGCCACGGCTCGACCTCCGCGTCGCTCTGGCTCAGCAGGTTGCGTACGAGCGTCTGGAACGCTTGAGCAAATGGCACATAAGGGATGTCGCGCTTGTACTGATCGAACTTGCCGGACGCGAACAGGCCGCGCGGCGGCACCAGCACCCTGTGCAACTCGTTGACGACCGACGACTTGCCGATGCCCGGATAGCCCGAGATCAACACCAGTTCGACCGCCCCGCTGCCCACGACGCGATCGAAAGCGCTCACGAGCGCTTCGATCTGCGCCTCGCGCCCGTACAGTTTTTCGGGCACCAGCAAGCGGTCGGACGCGTCGTGCGCGCCCAGCGGGAACGCTTGGATGCGATGGTGCGCCTCCCATGCCGCGAGGCACGACCGCAAGTCGGCTTCGACACCCGCCGCGGTCTGGTAACGGTCCTCGGCGGCCTTGGCGAGGAGCTTCAGCACGATCCCCTCGACCGGTTTCGGCAGACCGTCGACGCGCTCGCCTGGCGGCGTCGGCCTGCGCGCAATGTGGCAATGAATCCATTCCATCGCGTCCGATGCGGTGAACGGCAGCGCGCCGGTGAGCATCTCGTACAGGGTGACGCCGAGCGAGTACAGATCGCTGCGCGTGTCGATCGAACGGTTCATGCGGCCCGTCTGCTCGGGCGCCATGTACGCGAAAGTCCCGGCCACGATCTCCGGCGGCGCGGGCGGCTGATGTTCATGCGGCAGTTGCGAAGCGATGCCGAAGCCAGTGAGCCGCACGTTGCCGTTCCCGTCGACGAGCACATTCGCCGGCTTGATGTCTTTGTGAACGAGACCGCAGCGGTGAACGTGGCCGATTACCCGCGCCAGATTGACGGCGATGCGCAACCAGCGCGTGAGCTCCAGCGGACGGCCCAGCGAGCGATAGAGAGGCTCGCCGCCGTCGTCGTCGAGAACGAGCATGGGCGGCTCCCTGCGGCGGTACAGCGCGAGCGGCTGAGCCGCCCAGCTGGAATCGAGCAGCGGGGCTAATCCGTATTCGTGCTCGAGCCGGGTGAGGCTGTGCGAGGCCGGGCGCGTGGCGACCAGCGCGAGCACCGAGACGGCATGGCGGGGTCTGCGGGCGCGATAGAGGGAGAAGTCGCCGTCGTCGTGCAGCGGCTCCAACTCATATCCGGTGAGATCCACGGCGGACTCCACTGTCGATCGGAGTGAGTGCTTTGGCACTGGCTCCGGTCCCATGCAGAATACGGTCGACCGGAGCTGGTGCAAAGCGCTTGCCCCGGTTCCACGCTGCAAGCTTGCTGTAAAGCTGCGAATTCCATTTAGAAATTATTGTCCACGCTTCCCGCCTTCCCGGCTATTGCCTGAAGCGGCGTCCCATTTATTGAACAGCCGCCGGCGCAACACAAGAATGCTGACCACAAAAAAAACGGCATGCGCGGCGCGCTTCCCGCGCCCGCGGCATGCCGCTGCATGAGGCTCAAACCTTCCGACGCGCCGCACTGAAACAGCGCGGCGGCGCGTGCCGCTCACTGCTGCGGCAACGCGTAGGCAATCACATAGTCGCCGAGCTTCGTGCCGAACGAGCCGTGCCCGCCCGCCGCGATCACGAGGTATTGACGGCCGTTGATCGAATAACTCATCGGCGTGGCCTGTCCGCCTGCCGGCAGGCGGGCCTCCCAGACCTGCTTGCCGTTGTTCACGTCGAATCCGCGGATGTAGTTGTCCGCCGTCGCGCCGATAAACGCGACGCCGCCCGCGGTGACGATCGGACCGCCCAGCATCGGCATGCCCATCCTGAACGGCAGCGGAATCGGCGAACTGTCGCGCACCGTGCCGATGCGCTTCTTCCACACAATCTCATTGGTCTTGAGATCGATCGCGGAGATGTAGCCCCATGCCGGCTGCTTGCACGGCAAGCCGAACGGCGAGAGGAACGCGTTGATCACCACGCCGTACGGCACGCCGTATTGCGGCTGAATGCCTGACTCCGTGCCGCTGCCCTTGGCGCCGGGCACCGGCTCCAACGGATTGCCGGGGCCGCGCGGAATCAGACGCGAGACGAACGGCAGCGCGATCGGGTTCGCGACGGCGATCTGGCGGTCGGTGTCGACGGCAATGCCGCCCCACTCGAACATGCCGAGGTTACCCGGGAACACGAGCGTGCCCTGCAGCGACGGCGGCGTGAACGTGCCTTCGTACCGCAGCTTGTGGAACATCACACGGCACACGAGCTGGTCGTACATCGTCGCGCCCCACATGTCGGCGTCGGTCAGCTTCTTCGACGGGCGATACGTAAGCTGCGAGAACGGCTGCGTCGGCGAAACATGGTCGCCGGGAGCGGCGCCTTGCGGCACGGGCGTTTCGGGCGCCGGCACGACGGGCACACCCGTGCGGCGGTCGAGCACGAACAGATTGCCGGTCTTGGCCGGCGCGTAGACGACCGGCACGCTCTGGCCGTCCTTGCCGGTGATGTCGGCGAGCGTGGGTTGCGACGGCTGGTCCATGTCCCACAGGTCGTGGTGCGCGGTCTGGTAGAACCAGGCGAGCTTGCCGGTCGAGGCGTTGAGGGCGAGCAGGCCGCTCGCGTAACGCTCCTGCTCCGGCGTGCGGTTGCCGCCCCAGATATCCGGCGTCGTGACACCCATCGGCAGATAGACGATGTCGAGTTTCGCGTCGTAGGCGGCGGGCGCCCATGAGTTGGGCGAGTTCCACGTGTAGTGCTCGCCCGCGCCCGGAATGTGATTCGGGTCCTTCGCGCCCGGGTCGAACGCCCAGAGCAGTTCGCCCGTGCGCACGTCGAAACCGCGGATGACACCCGACGGCTCGCGGTTCGAGAAGTTGTCCTCGACCGAGCCCGCCACGATGATCACCTTGCTGGTGATGATCGACGGCGAGGTGGGTTCGTACATGCCCGCTGTCGTGACCGGCTGGGCGTGTTGGAGATCGAGGTCGCCGTGGTTGGCGAAGCCTTCGCAACGTTGGCCTGTCAGCGCGTCGAGGGCGTAGAGATGGCCGTCGTTGACCGGGAGGTAGATGCGGCGTGTACAGGTGGCTGTAGTGTCGCTCGCTGGCGTGGCGGCGGGTGCGGCGGTTGTGGTCGCGGTGGCTGTATCGCTCGCGGGCGCGGCGGCAGTTGCAGTGTCACTTGCGGGTGCCGCTGCGGTTGCGGTGGCATCGCTCGCTGGCGCTGTTGCGGGTGCGGCCGCCGTCGCACCCGCCGACAGATCGACATACGACACGCCGCGGCAAGTCACGTGCTGGAACGACGGATCGGACTTCAGCCTCGGATCGAATTTCCATTTGAGCGTGCCCGTCTTCGCGTCGAGCGCGAACAGAATCTGGTGCGGCGAGCACAGGTAAAGCAGATCGCCGATCTTGATCGGCGTGACTTCGTCGGTGATTTCGACAGGATCGTTGGGCCCCTTCATGTCGCCCGTGCGGAAGGTCCAGGCCACCTGGAGATCCTTCACATTCTCAGGTGTGATCTGCTGTAGCGGCGAGTAGCGAGTGCCTTCCTGGGTGCGTCCATAGGCGGGCCAATCGGCGGGGTCGATCCCGCTGCCGGCGCCCGCGCCGCTCGCGGGCGCGGAAGCGCTCAGTGTGCCGTTGACCTGCTGCGGATCATTGAAGCTCGCGTAGACCAGCACGCCCGCCCATGCCACGAGCGCGACGACGAGTGACACCACACCCAGCTTGCGCTCGCCGACGAGCCGCCAACTCACGAGCAGCAGCAACCACACGCCGAAGATGACGAGCACACCGGAGCGCGGCGCGAGCGCCCAGAAGTCGGGACCCGACTCCATCAGAGCCCAGATCGCCGTGCCGATCAACACAAGCGAGTAAAGCACGAGCGCGGTGGGACTGCGCCGCCACAGAAGCCAGGCCACGCCCAACAGCGCGACGCCCGTGATGAGATAGTAGGCGGAGCCGCCCACCGAAAGAAGCCATGCGCCACCGATCAACAAGTAAAGCGCGGTGAGCACGGTGAAGAGCAACGTGACGACGCCGATCACGCCCCGGGAATTCGACTGACTGGTCATGATGATCGCAACCCTCTTGAGTGGATACCGCATGCCGTCGGTACCGACGCGGATTTCACGCGCCGGAGCACGGAAAAAAGCATATCAGAAGGTGCGCATTATTCTGCTGAAACTGTACATTCGGGATCCGCCGGCCAGCGGACTCATCACCAGGAAGCGCTCGGTGCCGCGAGCATCGAGAACGTAACGCTCCTGCTGTCGTTCACATAAGCGTATTTCACTTCAAGGCGCACGCCGGCTTTCCTTTCGCTCTCCTTTCGTTTTCCAGCATCCGCGTCACCATAGGCGACCCATGCCTTACCGCGCCTTGCTCGCCCCACTCCAGCCAAACCCGACGCTCGACTGCAGCGCAGGCGCCCACTTTGCGCACGCACGAAAACCCAGCAGCGCGCCGCCCATGGCGAACAACACGGGAATCAGAAAGTCCTGACTCACGCGGGTGAATTCGAACATGAGCACCACGGCCGTGATCGGCATCTGCATGGAGGCAGCGAGAAACGCCGTTGCGCCGACCACCGCGAATGCGCCCAACGATGCCCCTGGCCACGCGAGGCTCCACAATCCGCCGAGCACGATCGCCAGCAACGCGCCATTCGCGAGCCCCGGCGTGAGCAGCCCGCCTTCGGCGCCCGCGCGCAAACTGCTCGCGGTGATCACCACTTTCAGCACCAGCAGCATCGCGGCGAGACTGATGGTCAGGCCGCCGTCGAACGCCAGCCCCGCAGGTCCCTTGCCATTGCCGAGCAACTGGGGGAAATGCATCGCGAACACGCCGATCGTCGCGAAGTTCAGCAGCGACAACACCGGCAGGCGCCAGTTCTTCGGCGCCGCCGCGCGCGAGCGTTTCATCAGTTCCGCGAAGCTCCACGCCGCCACGCCGAAAATCGGACCGCACACCACGGACCAGACCACGAGCGCGGGGCTCAGCGTCATCGACGCAACCAGATATTGATGCTCGTTGCCCAATCCCAGTTGCGCGACCAGCGCGGCCACCGACGAGGTCACGATAGCCGGCACCAGAGCGGGCCAGCCGAAGGTGCCCAGCAACACTTCGAGCACGAACACCGCGCCGCCGAGCGGCACGTTGTAGACAGCGGCCAAACCGGCGCCCGCGCCGCACGCCACCATGATCCGGCTCTGCGCGGCCGACAGGCCCGCCCGGCGCGACAGCCAGCCGGCCAACGCCGAGCCGATTTCGCGCGGCGCGACTTCGCGGCCGAGCGGCGAGCCGAGCGCCACGGTGACGATCTGCAGCACGGCATGAATCGTCGTGCTCATGACGGGCATTTGCGGATCGTCGGACTTGACGGCCTGGCGAATGCTCACGAGCGGCCGGCCGAACCGATACAGCGCCCACCAGCCGAACCCCGCGATGAGGCCGCAAATCGTCAGCACCAGCAGGCGACGTTCGGGCGCGGCAGCGCTGACGCCTTGCAGAAAACTCTCCGCGCTGATCACGTGCGTCACGCTGTAGCCGTATGCAAGATGCTGGATGCCGTGCAGCAGCAGCGCGAGCAACATGCCGCCGAGGCCGGCGCCGAGGCCCGTAAGCAGCGTGACGGCGGCGACCACGGCGAAGGGACTGTGCTCGCGGCGTACAGGCTCGGAAGTGGTTGATTTGACTGACATGGCGCGTCGACAACAGCGAAATAAGTGGGATGGCAGCCATCTTATTCCGCAACGCAACATGAATCCAATTGATTTTTCAGCTCGACTGATGCGTGTGCTGCATATATAGCGATGCCGCGCCTTGCGGGCACCGGAAAACTGGCGTTTCAACCCGCGTGGGCTTGTTCGATCCGATAGCGCACATACCCGTCCGCGTCGACCGGCGCGCCTTCCGGGCAGCGCATGCCCAGTTTGGCGGCAAGCCGTCGCGAAGCGGCGTTTTCCGCCGCGATACCCGCCACCACAGCGCTCAGTCCGACCGTCGCGAACGCGTGCTCGATGACCGCTCGCGCGGCCTCTCCCGCGATGCCTCGGCCCCACGCGGAGCGCACCAGGCGCCAGCCGATTTCGACCTCGGGGCCGGCGCCGTCTTCTGGAATCAGCAGCACCCAGCCGAGAAAACGCTCCGGCGCAGCGCGTTCGAAGATCGACCAGTAGCCGAGCCCGTCGGGATAGGCGCAGCGCATGCGCCCCTCGACAAACCGCCGATGCGCGACAGGGTCCTGCCACGGACCCGGAATATGCCGCGTGACCTCGACGTCGCGATCCATGGCGAGGCATGCTTCGAGATCGTCGAAGCAGCGCGGACGCAACAGCAAACGCGCGGTCGTGAAGTGCGGCAAGCTCATCGGCGACTCCTCCTTCGACTCAATTCAGCAACGGCGGCTCGCACCGCGCGACTCGCGCGATCCCATCGCCCATGATTAGCGAATGGAAACGACGAACATCGACACCACGCACGCCACGCCGACGAACCACACCAGCGAACGCAGCGACGCTAGGTTCGCGACATACAGCACGCCGTGCAGCACGCGTGAGACGACGAACGTGATCGCCAGCCAGTTGATCCACGTGCTCGATCCTCCCGCCTGTCCTGCGACGACGATCGCCGCGGTGAACATGGCCAACGCCTCCCACGCATTCTGATGCGCCGCATGAGCCCGCGCGCGCCAGCCGTCGAGACCGGCAAGATAGGCGCGTGGCGTGCGATTGTCGTAGTGTCTGCTGACTTTTGCGAGCATGGTCCACGGAAACGGCAACAGCGCGACGACGAGCAGGCATAAATGCGGAATTGTCATTGGTAAGCTCCCTTGTATGCGCAACGCGAAACGCCGCGAGCCGCTGTTATACCCGCCGGCCGGCAGCGCCGCCAACCGGAATTCCGCGAGCGTCACCTCTACCGGGAAGCCAGTCACCTAAAGTCAAAATGACCGGATTAGCACGAAATCACACTCAAAATAGATTACAAATGACAAACTTAATGGCCCACACCGTTAATACAATAATTACATTTTCCCGACACTAAACGCACGTCGCGATTACGCGTGAAATCCGCGTTAGGGATTAATACGGATAAACGTGCCTTCATCCATGCAAGCGTTTAACAGTCGGCGTACACTCGCTCGAAGCCCATGCCACGGGGCGTACGGGGCTGCGGAGCCACCCGTCGTTGAACACGGGTGAATGGAGAACCAGGAGAACAATCAATGAGTTGGACACGGGAACAGAGAAACGTCACGATCGCTGCCTATCTGGGCTGGACACTCGACGCATTCGATTTCTTTCTAATGGTGTTCGTATTGAAAGATATTGCGGCGGAGTTCAATACAAAAATCCCAGAAGTCGCCTTCGGCATTATGTTGACCCTGGTGATGCGTCCGCTCGGCGCATTGATTTTCGGCTGGCTCGCCGACAAGTACGGCCGCCGTCCCACGCTGATGGTCAACATCGCGTGTTTCTCGTTGCTCGAATTGCTGTCCGGCTTTTCGCCGAATCTCGCCACCCTGCTCGTGCTGCGCGCGCTGTTCGGCATCGCGATGGGCGGCGAATGGGGCGTCGGCGGCGCACTGACCATGGAAACCGTGCCGCCGAAGTCGCGCGGCATCGTCTCGGGTCTGCTGCAAGCCGGCTATCCGAGCGGCTATCTGCTCGCTTCGGTCGTGTTCGGCGTGTTCTATCAGTACATCGGCTGGCGCGGCATGTTCTTTGTCGGCGTGTTGCCGGCTTTGCTCGTGTTGTACGTGCGCGCGCACGTGCCCGAGTCGCCCGCTTTCAAGACGCTCGAAAAGAAAGCGCGTCCGGGTCTCGTCGCCACGCTCAGGCAGAACGTCAAGCTGTCGCTGTACGCGATCGTTCTGATGACCGCGTTCAACTTCTTCTCGCACGGTTCGCAGGATCTGTATCCGACCTTCCTGCGCGTGCAGCATCAGTTCGATGCGCATACGGTGTCGTGGATAACAATCACGCTGAACGTCGGCGCAATTTGCGGCGGGCTGTTCTTCGGTGCGTTGTCGGAGAAGATCGGCCGCAAACGCGCGATCTTCATCGCTGCGTTGATCGCGTTGCCGGTGCTGCCGCTGTGGGCCTTCTCGACCACGCCGGTGCTGCTCGCGGTGGGCGCCTTCCTGATGCAGATCTCCGTGCAAGGCGCGTGGGGTGTGATTCCAGTACACCTGAACGAAATCTCGCCCGATGAAATTCGCGCGACCTTCCCCGGCCTCGTGTATCAGCTCGGCAATCTGATCGCGTCGGTGAACGGTCCGTTGCAGGCGAGCGCCGCCGAAGCGCACGGCAACAACTACGCGCTCATCATGGCGATCGTGATCGGCATCGTGGCAGTGGTGATCGCCGCGCTGATTCCGTTCAGCCGCGAGCGCCGCGGCATCGACATGACGCAGTCGGCGAAACAGGTCGCGGCGCAGCTTTAAGCGTTCGAACCAAACAGCTATTTTACCGGCGCGTTATCGGGCACAATAGACGGCAAAGGCGGCTCGAACCGCCGCGACGCAAAGCACGCGTCAGCCAACAAACGCAGGGCCAAACAAAGTAGCAAGCAATACGAGGCCGTTCCGATTTTCATCGGAACGGCCTTTTTTATTTCCGCGCGGATTGACGTGCCGCGCTCAATGGAAAGACAGACCCTCGTCAGGTCTTCTAGAGGAGTTAGTCGACTGTGACCCCTTGATCGCACGCATCGTTTCTTCTTATCCTGAAAAAAACGGCCGTTTCAAATAAACATTTGAATCGCTTGTTTGCGCGCCGGATGCCCGGCAACTGGGAGACGCAACATGGCAGTTCGCACAACAGGCCGGCATGCCGGCGATACGAAGTCCCGCATCCTCGACGCCGCTGAAACGCTCTTCATCGACTGCGGTTATGAGGCCATGTCGTTGCGCCAGATTACTTCGCGTGCCGAAGTCAATCTCGCGGCAGTGAACTATCACTTCGGCAGCAAGGAATCGCTGATTCACTCGATGCTGTCGCGCCGCCTCGACCATCTCAACCAGGAGCGGCTCAAGCTGCTCGACCGCTTCGACACCCTGCTCGGCGAGCGTCTAACCTGCGAGCATGTGCTCGGCGCGATGTTCATTCCGGCGCTGCGTCTGTCGCGCGACCCCCGCGTAGGCGGCAAGGCGTTTCTGCGTTTGCTCGGCCGCGCTTATACCGATCCGTCGTCGTTCATTCGCGACTTTCTCAACGGGCATTACGCCTCTGTGGCGGTGCGTTTTTTCGATGCGTTCCAGCGCGCGCTGCCGCATCTGCCGCGCGAGGAACTCGGCTGGCGTCTGCACTTCGCGATCGGCGCGCTGTCGGGCGTGCTGGCCGGCACCGACACGGACAGCCTGCTTTCCGAGTTCTCGCAGGGCAAGTCGATGAACGACCTGCAACTCATCGCCCGTCTCGCTTCGCTGATGGTGGCCGCGCTCAAGGCGCCGTTGCCCGACGGCACGCAACTGGCCGCGTTCGCCGCGGTACTCGGCGACGCTAGCGAAGGCGGCTTGGAGTGCGCCGGCGTCGGCAGTACTGAAGCTGCGAGCGCGACGCGCACCGAGGGCGGATCGGAGTCGCCATCGCCGGCCGTATCGGAAAGCGAACATCGAGGCGGCGACCTGGAAGCAGGTTCGCGTCAGCACGCGTTTTACGGCGCGGCTTAGCGAGCGGGCGCTGCGGGCAATGCGCCGTCATGAGCCGTTGCCCGCATGCGGCACCTGCGCGAGCAGTCAAGCGAATCACTACCGCGTCATGCGGGCAAACCAGAATAGTAAGCATGCCGCAATGTCGAACCAGCAGTCCACCGGCAAACTCTACGCCGACAGTCAACGCAAAACAGGCAACAAGTACTCAATCAACACTCAGCGAGAAGGCAGCCGAACACGATGAACGCCGCATACCCGAGCAGCACGTCTAAGTTCCGCACCTAAGCAACGCCGCGCTGTCGAACTGCACACACGACGCGCAAACGCAGACGCAGTACGCGTGACGAGGCAGCGCGAGCGTGAGGCAGAAATTCAATAGAACGCGAACCATCCGCGCTGCGTGGATGCGTCCGCACGCACCATCGAAAGAGGAGGAAACGTCATGCCGTGGTTTATCCTGGTGTTAGTGATTGCCGCCTTCGCGCTCGTCTACGTTCAGGCGCGCGCGGCATGGTGGCTGGCCTTCATGATCGTCTGGGTGGCGGCCGCGCATGTCAGCGGAGCGGCGGGTCCGGTGGCCACCACGCTGCTCGCCATCGTCTTCGTCCTCCCCGCCCTCGTGCTCGCGCTCAAACCGCTGCGGCGCACGTGGTTCGCCAAGCCCGTGCTCGACATCTTCCGCAAGATCCTGCCGGAGATGTCGCCGACCGAGCGCGACGCGATCGAAGCCGGCACGGTCTGGTGGGACGCCGAACTGTTCTCCGGGCGTCCGCACTGGGACAAGCTGCTCGGCTACGGCCCCGCCACGCTGACTGCGGAAGAACAGTCGTTCCTCGACGTCGAATGCGAGAAGCTGTGCGACCTCGCGAACGACTGGGAAACCACCATGGTCTGGCAAGACCTGTCGCCACAAACCTGGCAGTACATCAAGGAACGCGGCTTTCTCGGCATGATCATTCCGAAGCAGTACGGCGGCAAACAGTTCTCCGCCTACGCGCATTCGCAGGTCATCATGAAGCTCGCCACGCGCTGCTCGGCCGCCGCCGTTTCGGTGATGGTGCCGAACTCGCTCGGCCCCGCCGAACTGCTGATGCACTACGGCACCGATGAGCAGAAGAACCACTACCTGCCGCGTCTCGCACGCGGCGAGGAAATCCCCTGCTTTGCGTTGACGAGCCCGTATGCGGGTTCCGACGCGGCGGCAATTCCCGATGTCGGCATCGTGTGCAAGGGCATGTTCGAAGGCCGCGAGACGCTGGGTTTTCGCGTCACATGGGACAAGCGCTACATCACGCTCGGCCCGATCGCGACCGTGCTCGGCCTCGCGTTTCGCGCGCTCGATCCCGAACATCTGCTCGGCAACGACGATGAACCCGGCATCACGTGCGCACTGATTCCGACCGACCATCCGGGCGTGAACATCGGCCGGCGTCACTGGCCGTTGAACGCGGTGTTCCAGAACGGCCCGAACTCAGGCAAGGACGTGTTCATTCCGCTCGACTGGGTGATCGGCGGACGCGCCCAGGTCGGCAACGGCTGGCGCATGCTGATGGAATGTCTCGCGGCGGGACGGGCGATTTCGCTGCCTTCGTCGAATGTGGGGATGGCGAAGATCGCCGTGCGCGGCACCGGCGCCTACGCGGCGGTTCGCCGCCAGTTCCGCACCGCCGTCGGCAAGTTCGAAGGCGTGCAGGAAGCGCTCGGCCGCATGGGCGGCAACCTGTACGTGATGGACGCCGCGCGCCGTTTGTCCGCGCATGCGGTGGATCTCGGCGAAAAGCCTTCGGTGATCTCCGCGATCGCCAAATATCACATCACCGAGCGCGCTCGCATGGTCATCAACGACGGCATGGATATCGCCGCCGGCAAGGGCATCTGCATGGGGCCGTCGAACTTTCTCGCGCGCGCCTATCAGCAGGTGCCGATCGCGATCACCGTGGAAGGCGCCAACATTCTCACGCGCTGCCTGATCATCTTCGGCCAGGGGGCGATTCGTTGTCATCCGTATGTGCTGAAGGAAATGGCCGCCACGCGCGAGACCGATCGCGCCAAGGCACTGCGCGATTTCGATGAGGCGTTCTTCGGCCACGTCAGCTTCACGCTCTCCAACGTAGTGCGCAGTTTTGTTTATGGCGTGACGGGCGGCGCGTTCATCGCCAAACCGCGCACGGCGCATGCGCCGCTGCATGCTTACTACCGCGCGGCCACCCGCCTCTCCACCGCGTTCGCGTTGCTCGCCGATGTCTCGATGTTCGTGCTCGGCGGCGATCTGAAACGCCGCGAGCGCATCTCCGCGCGTCTGGGCGACGTGCTGTCGCAGCTCTACCTGATCTCCGCCACGCTCAAGCGTTTCGAAGACGAAGGCCGTCAGGAAGAAGACCTGCCGCTGGTCCGCTGGGGCGTCGAGGACTCGCTGTACAAGGCGCAACACGCGCTCGACGGCGTGCTCGCCAACTATCCGAACCGCCTCGCCGCCGGCCTCGTGCGCGTGCTCGCGTTTCCGTTCGGACTGCCGCACCGCGAGCCGTCCGACCGCCTCGGCAGCGAGATTGCCGAACTGATGCAAACACCAGGCGCCGCCCGCAATCGTCTGGTGTCCGATTCATACGTGCCGCATCCGGATGTCGATGCGCTCGGCTACGGTGAACTGGTGTTCGAGCTGAACCCGCGCTTCACGCAGATCGAGCAGAAGCTGCGCGAAGCCGTCAAGCAAGGACGGCTCGAACCGATGCCGCAAAGCCTGCCGCAACTGGCCGCATGGACCGACACCGCACAGAAAAAAGGCCTGCTCGACGCCGACGACCGCCGCGTGCTCGACGACTACGCGCGTTACGGCGCGCAAGTCGTGAAGGTGGACGATTTCCCCGCCGACTTCGGCATGCTCGCCAATCTGCAGAAACGCAAGGAGGCGCTGGAAAAGGCGCTGGAGCTCGCGGCCTGAGTTCGGCGCCGGCTTAAAAAAACATCCGGGGAAGGCGTGCCGCGGGCGCCGAACTCGGTGCACACTGACACACGTTCGACGTCCCTCAGAGAGACTCTTTGCAGGGCGTCCCCCACGGGGATTTCCCTCGGGCGTGGCCAGCGGAGCGACAAATAATATGAACGACTCTTATCTGAACTTCGTCAACTCGCCGTTCGGCGCGCGGCTCGCGCGCTCGGTCGGCCTGCCGAAGCCCGAAGTGCTGCGCCGCTATCGCGCGGATCAGCCCGAGTTCGGCGGGTTGGTCGCCCTCGGCGCGGGCCGCGAACCGCATCTGCTCGACGCGCTCGCGAACCTCGTGGCGAGCATCGGCGTGACGAGCGTCGCGCATGAAAGCGCCGGCTTGTGGGTGCCGCTCGCCAACCGCCACGGCCTCATGACGGGCCGCTTCGAGGCGGCCGACTCCGGCTCGCAAGGCAAACTCGCGGCACTGCTGTTCGACGCGAGCGGCATCGAAGACAGCACCCAGCTGGAACCCTTGCACGGTTTCTTCCACGACACGCTGCGCTCGCTCGGCAAGTGCGGGCGCATCATCGTGCTGGGACGGCCGCCGGAGACTTGCACGAAGCCGCGTCAGTGGACCGCGCAACGTGCGCTCGAAGGCTTCACGCGTTCGCTCGGCAAGGAAGCGCGGCGCGGCATCACGGCGAATCTCGTGTACGTGGAGCAAGGCGCGGAGAACCGCGCGGAAGCGACCTTGCGGTTCTTTCTGTCGCCACGCTCGGCTTATGTGTCGGGCCAGGTCGTCCGCATCGCCGCGGGTGCGGGCGCGGACGGCGAGACGGCACCCACCTTCGACTGGCGGCAACCGCTCGCGGGCCGCCGCGCGGTCGTGACCGGCGCGGCGCGCGGCATTGGCGCCTCGATTGCGAGCGTGCTTGCGGCCGAAGGCGCGCACGTGATCGGCATCGACATCCCAACGGCCCGCGACGCGCTCGACGCGACCATGCGCCACTTGAACTGCACCGCCCTCGCCTTCGATATCGCCGCACCCGAAGCGCCCGCGCAAATCGCGGCCGCGCTCGACGAACAGGGCGTGGATATCGTCGTGCACAACGCCGGCATCACGAAGGACAAAACTATCGCGAAGATGACCGAGGCTGCGTGGCAAAGCGTGATCGACATCAATCTGTCCGCGCAGGAACGGATCGACGACGCCCTGCTCGGCGCCGGTATTCTGCGCGACGGCGGGAGGATCATCGGCGTGTCGTCGATTAGCGGCATCGCCGGCAATCTCGGCCAGACCAACTACGCCGCGTCGAAGGCCGGCGTGATCGGCCGCGTGCAAAGCATGGCGCCGCATCTGCGCGCGCGCGGCATCACGATCAACGCGGTCGCGCCGGGCTTCATCGAAACGCAGATGACCGCGAAGATTCCGCTGACCATCCGCGAAGCCGGCCGCCGCATGAATTCGATGAGCCAGGGCGGCCAGCCGGTCGACGTGGCGCAGACCATCGCGTGGCTCGCGCATCCGGGATCGGCCGGCGTGAGCGGCCAGGTCGTGCGCGTGTGCGGACAAAGCCTGATTGGAGCGTGACCATGGCTGAGCCCGGTGATCCGTTCGGCGGCAGTCCTCTATCGAATGCGGCGCGACCGGACGCGGTGCGGCCCAAGACCGTTGTGATCGAGACCCTGCCCGCGCCCGCCAAGCTCTATACGCGCGCGCTGTCCGGCCTTGTCAAACGCGGGCGCAAAACGCAACTACTGCAGTTGCCGCCGTTGCGGCTGGTGCGTCCCGCCGTCGCCCTCGACCCCGGGCCGATCTGGCGTTACGCGCGTGTGTGCGGCTTCATCCCCGAGCACGGCGTGCCGCTCACGTATCCGCATCTGCTCGCCTTTCCCTTGCATCTGCTGATGCTGACCGACCCGGCATTTCCGTGGCCGGCGCTCGGGCTCGTGCATCTGGCCAACCATGTGCGCCTGCGCCGTCCGCTCGCCTACAAGGAGATGCTGCGCGTCGAGGTGGAATTCGGCGCGCTGCTGCGCCACGACAAAGGCCAGGCGTTCGTGCTGCATACGCGCATGTACCGGCGCGGCGAAGCGGTCTGGGACGGCGATAGCGTCTATCTGAAGCGCGGCGTGCCGGCGAGCGGCAGCGTGCTCGACCCGCTCGAACTCGGGCCTGAAGCGCTGCAACGCATCGCGCGCTGGCAACTCGCGTCGCAACTGGGCCGCGACTACGCGGGCGTGTCCGGCGACTACAACCCGATCCATCTGAGCACGCTGTCCGCGAAAGCCTTCGGTTTTCCGCGCGCGATCGCGCATGGCATGTGGACGCTGGCGCGCGCCGCCTCTGCGTTGCAGCCGCCGAAGCCGCTTGCGGAAGCCACCCTCAGCGCCGAATTCAAACTGCCGATGCTGTTGCCCGGCGAAGCGTCGCTATGGAGCGCGTCGCCTTCGCTGATCGAACGCGACATCGAAGTGCGCGATATCGCCGGGCAGAAACCGCATTTGCGCGGCCGCATGCAATGGAGGTTGCAATGAGGTGCGCGTCGTGCGCCAAAACATGAGTCGAATCGTGGAATCAAGGACGGCTGAAATCGTTGTTGGATCGGAGCCCTCACGATCAACCGTCACACTAATCGCAGCATGAGCGCCATTTCGCACCATTCAATACCCAGGGACGCCCCGAAGGAGCCGAGCATGTCCAACCCGCTGCCAGCCGTACGCCGAGTCGCCATCGTCGGGGGCAACCGGATTCCGTTTGCCCGCTCGAACACCGCCTACGCGACCGCATCGAATCAGGACATGCTGACCTTTACGCTGCAAGGGCTGATCGACCGCTATAACCTGCACGGCGAACGCCTGGGCGAAGTCGCGGCGGGCGCCGTCATCAAACATTCGCGCGACTTCAATCTGACGCGCGAATCCGTGCTGTCCACCACGCTCGCGAAGGAAACACCCGCTTACGACGTGCAGCAGGCCTGCGGCACCGGACTGGAAGCCGCCATTCTGGTCGCCAACAAGATCGCCTTGGGGCAGATCGAAGCGGGCATCGCGGGCGGCGTCGATACGACCTCCGATGCGCCGATCGGCGTCAACGAGCGGATGCGCAAGATCCTGCTCGAAGCCAATCGCGGCAAGAGCACCGGGCAACGCGTCGGCGCGCTGAGCAAGCTGCGGCCGGGCATGTTTTTCAAGCCGCTTCTGCCGCGCAACGGCGAACCGCGCACGGGCCTTTCGATGGGCGAGCATTGCGAGTTGATGGCCAAGCGCTGGAACATCTCGCGCGAAGCGCAGGACGTGCTCGCCTACGACAGCCACCGCAAGCTCACGGAGGCGTACGCGCGCGGCTTCGTCAATGATCTGATGACGCCGTACCGGGGTCTCGCGCGCGACAACAATCTGCGCTCCGACCTCACGCTCGAAAAACTCGCGAGCCTGAAACCTGTATTCGATCGCGACGCCGGCACGCTGACCGCGGGCAATTCGACGCCGCTCACCGACGGCGCTTCCGCCGTGCTGCTCGCGAGCGAAGAATGGGCCGCGCGTCATGGACTGCCGGTGCTTGCCTACCTAAGCTGGTCCGAGACCGCCGCCGTCGACTACTTCGACAAGAAGGAAGGCCTGCTGATGGCGCCCGCCTACGCCGTGCCGCGCATGCTGGCGCGCGCCGGACTCACGTTGCAGGACTTCGATCTGTACGAAATCCACGAAGCGTTCGCCGCCCAGGTGTTGTGCACGCTCGCGGCGTGGCAGGATGACGAGTATTGCCGCACGCAACTCGGTCTGGCCGGTCCGCTCGGCGCGATCGACCGGAAAAAACTAAACGTGAACGGCAGTTCGCTCGCCACGGGCCATCCGTTCGCGGCAACGGGTGGGCGCATCGTCGCGGGCCTCGCGAAAATGCTCGCGCAACTCGACAAACCGGCCGGCACCGCGCGCGGGCTGATTTCGATCTGCGCGGCGGGCGGCCAGGGGGTGGTCGCGATTCTGGAACGCTAAGCCTGACATGCGTTTCAGTGTTTGCTTCGCCGCATGTTTTTGCTTCACACGCTGCCACACTCGCGTGGATTGCTTCGATGACCGGCCGTAGGGCCGGCACACAAAGAGATGAAGCCACAGCTTCAGGAGACGACCATGACCCAACCCACTCAAACCACGCTTGCGCCAGGCGGCGAATCCGCCGCGCAGAACACGGCGCCTGCTCCCACACAGGCTCACGCGCCGCACCACGCGCCCAACACCGACGGCATCTGGTACGCGTCGTATCCAGCGGACGTGCCGCATGAAATCGACGTGTCGAAATACGAGTCGGTCGTGCAGTTCTTCGACGAATGCATCGCGCAGTTCCGCGAGCGTGTCGCGTATGTGAGCGTGGGCGCGAACCTGACCTATGGTGAACTTGGCCGCAAGGCCACCGCGTTCGCCGCCTATCTGCAAAGCATCGGCGTGAAGCCGGGCGAACGCGTGGCGATCATGTTGCCCAATACGTTCCAGTATCCGGTCTCGCTGTTCGGCGTATTGAAGGCCGGCGGCGTGGTGGTCAACGTGAATCCGCTCTATACGGTGCGCGAACTCGCGCACCAGTTGAAGGACAGCGGCGCGCAAACCATCATCGTGTTCGAGAACTTCGCGAAGACGGTGGAAGACGCACTGCCCGGCACCAAAGTGCAGAACGTCATCGTGACGGGACTCGGCGATCTGCTCGCCGACGGCCTGAATCTGAAGGGACGTCTGCTCAATTTCATGCTGCGGCACGTGAAAAAGATGGTGCCCGCCTACAACCTGCCCAAGGCGGTGCCGCTGCTCGAAGCGCTTTCCACCGGCTACTCGCGGCCGTTGACGCCCGTGCGCCCCACGCACGACGACATCGCGTTCCTGCAATACACGGGCGGCACGACCGGCGTCGCGAAGGGCGCGATGCTCACGCACAAGAACATCATTGCGAATTTGCTGCAGGCCAAGGCGTGGTCCGAAGGCCAGTTGACCGGCGAAGTCGAAACGGTGCTCACGCCGCTGCCGCTCTATCACATCTATTCGTTGACGGTGAACGCGCTGATCTTCATGGGACTGGGCGGGCGCAACATTCTGATCGCCAATCCGCGCGACATGAAGCGCGTGATGATGATCATCCGTCACGAGAAATTCACCGGCATGACCGCCGTGAACACGCTCTATAACGCGTTCCTCGACAACGAGGAATTCTGCAAGCGCGACTTCTCCGATCTCAAGCTCGCAATGGCGGGCGGCATGGCCACGCAGAAGTCGGTGGCCGAACGTTTCAAGGCGGTGACCGGCAAGCCGATCATCGAAGGCTACGGGCTCACGGAATGCTCGCCGATCGTGTCGATGAATCCGGTCGACCTCTCCAACATGCGCGACTTCGAAGGCTCGATCGGTCTGCCCGCGCCGTCCACGCAAGTCCGTTTCAGGAAGGACGACGGCAGTTGGGCGAACATCGGCGAAGCGGGCGAATTGTGCGTGAAGGGACCGCAGGTGATGAAAGGCTACTGGAATCGTCCGGACGAAACCGCCAAGGTAATCGACGAGGACGGCTGGCTCGCCACCGGCGACATCGGCGTGATGGATTCGCGCGGCTTTATCCGGCTGATCGACCGGAAGAAGGACATGATTCTGGTGTCGGGCTTCAACGTCTATCCGAACGAAGTCGAAGACGTGATCGCGGCGCATCCGGACGTGCGCGAAGTCGCCGCAATCGGCGTACCCGATGCGGCGCAAGGCGAACGGGTGAAGGTGTTTATCGTTAAGCGCAATCCTTCGCTGACGGCCGAACAGGTGATCGCGCACTGCCGCAAGAACCTGACCGGCTACAAGGTGCCGAAGCTCGTCGAGTTCCGCGACGAGCTGCCGCAAACCAATGTCGGCAAGATTCTGCGCCGCGCCCTGCGCGACGAGGAACTCGCGAAGCAAAAGCCTGCCTGACAGAGAAGGCGCTTCGCGTCACCTTTCGGAGAGATTCATGAAGCACCGCCTGTCCGCACGTTCACGCCGCACGCCCGTCTTCATGCGCCTTTCCGGTTTGCCACCGCGACATGCTGGTTTGCGGACGGGCTTGTTGGGCTTATTGGGTTTTGTCAGCAAGGCCTTCGCGTGTCTTCGTGACGCGTGTCATGAGCCGGTTCATGAGCCATTTGCCGCGCCGCTGCGAAACGGTCAGACGCGCAAGCTCCTCAGCACGCTGTTGATCGCGGGAGCGGCCGCCTTGAGCACGTCCGTAGCGTTCGCGCAAAACGACGACACGCCGCCCGCGCTCGATAGCGCCAGCGCCGTCAAGGCGCCGTCCACGCCCTCCTCGCAGGTCGGCAAGCTCACGCTGGATCAACAGGTGAAGTGGCTGCGCGCCGCGCAACAGAGCGGCGCAATGGAAAAGCTCAATGACGCGCAACTGGTCGCGCTGTTCCAGTCGCTCGATCCACTCGCGTTGCCGCGCTATATCAAGGAAGGGCCGAACGGCTACCCGTCGTACGAGTTCACCATGGCGCGTTCGGAACGCATTCACGGCCAGTGGCCCGACAAGCCCGATCACATGCTGGTACGCGTCGCGCACGACCCGCTGCGCATCTACGCGAAGTGGCTGCCCGACGGCGCGCGCGCCGGCCAGGAAATCATCTACGACGAATCCAAACGTACCGATGAGATGTACGGGCATCTTGGCGGCATCATGAACGTGATGCCGGTGTGGACCTCGCTGACCGGCGCGCTCGCCCGCGCGCAATCGAACCATCAGGTGCGCGATCTCGGCACGGAATACATCGCGAACCAGTACCTCAGCGAGGGCAAGAAATACATCGAGGCCGGCTTGCCGCGTTCGACCCAGGTGGAAGTCAAAACGATCGACGGCGTGCGCGTGGTGGCCTTCACCTTCGAAACGCCGACCGGCCAGCCGCAGTTCTACGCGAAGAAGGAAACGCTCGGCCTCGATCTGCGGCATCCGTATTTCCGCACTGTCGAGTCTTATGACAACGACGGCAAGATCTTCGAGAAGATCGTATTCGAAACCATCACGCCGAAAACATTCGACGACTCGACCTTCGATCCGAAGAACAAGGCGTACAAGTTCTAGACCTTGCGTCGCGCGCGCGGCGCGAACGTGAATGCAAAGGCGACGTGAGCACGTTGCGTGTCCGAGCCCGCGCTCGGCTCGTGACTGTGTTCGATTACCTGGCCCGCGCTTTTGGCGAGTTGGCTCAGCACGAAGTAGTCGGAGGCGCGTGTGAGGCCGATCAGGGAGGCCGATTGAAGCGTGGGTGTCGGTATGCGTGCTGGCGTGCGTGTCCGCGTTGCGCAAAGCAGCGGTGCGAGTTTCGTGTACCAGAGCGCGCCGATATCGTCGCCGGTTTCGAAGACGGGCAACTGCCGATGCGAGGCGTAGCCGGCGAACGCGGCGCCGTAGGCCAACGTGGAGTCGACCACCGCCACCGTATTGCTGCACGCAGCAGCATGCGCGAGCCACGGCCACGCGCTGCCTGCCGCGGTCGAGAGGTAAGCGCTGGTCATCATGAAGGTGCGCCGGTCCATTCATCGCTCCCGCCGTCATGTCGCTGTCGTGCTGTCGTGCTGTCGTGCTGTCGTGATGTCCCAATGACTCGCTGTCCCGCTGTCCCGCAGTGTCCCCGTCTCGCGTTATCGACGCCGCCCTCAGGTATAGCCGCGCCGGTCGCGCCACGCCGCCGGCCAGATGCCCTGCTTGCCCGGCGCGAGAATGCCGTTCGGGTCGAGTGCGTCCTTGATCGTTTCCGACAACCGCAGCAACGCCCCGTCGTTGAAGCTGTATTGGGCCGCGGCAAAATCCATATATGCGAGATGCGCGCGGTATTCGCCGTAGCCTGCGGCGCGCGCGTCGCTCATCAGCGAACGCAATAGCGAGCCGGCCTGCTCGACCTGGTTCGCGTCGCCGCGGTCGAAGATCGCCGCGAAAATGTGGTGCAGATGTCGTACGCCCGCCGTAAAGCCGCCGTAGTAATCGAAACCGTATTCCGCGGCGCGCGCCTTGACCATCGTGTATTGACGCAACGCGTCGCGTCCGGTCGCGGGACACACCGGCGCGAAATCCACGTGCGCGCCCGCGCCGCCGCGCCAGTCAAGCATGCGAAACGCGCTCATCGCCGGAATGCCGGCGAGGTTGCGGTCGCCACCCGCCGTGGGCTGCGCATCGCCCGCATAGCGCGCCGCCAGAAAGCGCGCCTGCGGTGCGCGCGCAAACGCGCGCTGCACGATCGCATGGCGCGCGTCGATCGATTCAGGCGTGCCGTACAGCGCGTAATGCAGATTCCAGCGGCCCACATTCAGCTTGTCGAGCATCGCGTCCACCGCGCTGCCGGGCATCGCGCCCGGCCCGTCGTACCACTGCGCGCGCGCCGACAAGCCGGCCGCACGGCGCAAACCGCCCTCGATCACCGCGTGATTGCGGATCGTTTCATCGAGCCGCAGCGGCCGCAAAATCTCCACGATCGCTTCGAGATCCGCTTCGTGTTGAAACTGGATTTCACCGAGCAGATACGCGGGCGGCGCGGGCATCAGCCAGACGCCCAGCTTGGTGACGATGCCGTAGTTCGACTGCATGAACATCGCGTCGAACGAGGGTCCATAGCCCGGCTGGTACAACTGCCACGCGGTGCCGATTTCAATGCCGCCCATTCCGGTGCGCAACACATCGCCGTTGGCGAGCACCACTTCCATGCCGCACTGCGACGCCGCGTGATCGCCGTACGCGGTATAGCCGAAGCCGCGTTCGAGCGTATTGCCGACCACGCTGCCCCAACCGGCCGCGGGCGGATCGACCCACAGCTTGTAGCCCTTGTCGCGCAGGTGCGCATACAGATCGAAGTAGCTGACGCCCGGCTCGACCAGCGCGTACGCCATGGCTTCGTTCACTTCGATAATGCGGTTCATCCTGTGCAGATCGAGCACAACCGAACCGGTGAGACGCGGCGCTGCGCCGCCGTACGCGAAGTTGCGGCCGGTCGAAACGGTCCACAGCGGAATGCGAAACTGATTGGCGATGCGCAGCACGGCGCGAATTTCATCGACGGAGCCGGGCAAGACCGCGGCACTCGCCGAAAACGCTTCGCGCTCGCCGGGCGCGAACGGATCGAGATACGCGGCGAGGCCGTCCGCCGAGGTCACCACCTGCGGCTCGCCGACAATCGAGCGCCAACCGGCGAGCGCGCGGTCGAACTGCGCGGCGGATACTTTTGGCGGCAAGCTGCGAGTCAAAGCGTCTCCTTGGCCGCCGCGCGGAGCCGCGGCAGTGAGTCAGTGGCACGAAGTCGGCGGCGGCGAGTCGGCAGCGCAAGCCACCCGCACAGGTCATTCGCAACGAGTCAGCGGCCCGAGTCTTTGACAGCGAGTCACCGGCACAAGCCGCCCGCACAAGTCATCGGCAGCGAGTCAGCGGCCTGCGTCTTTGGCCGCGAGTCAGCGACACGAATCACGCAGCGAGTCAGCGGCACATGCCACCCGCCCGAGTCTTTGTCAGCAAGTCACCGCCGCATTCCACCGCCGTGCGACATGCCGCCCCATGTGTGCATGGGCGCCGCGCCGTGCCAACCGCCGCGCCCGCCCATGCCGAACGATCCATGCACGCCATGCACATAGCGCACATGATCCATGTGATGAAAATGATGAAAGCGGTCGACGAACACGAACGACACGCCGACACCAAACACCACCGGCGGCCCCCAATACCATGGATCGTAGTAGTAGACGGGGCCATCCGCCAGGGTCTGAGCGACGGCATCGTCCTCGACGATCTGCCACGTGCCGTCCGGTTGCAGGCACGCGCGGCCGGTGATCTGCTGCATGACGCCGTCGATTTCCGCCTGCCCTGCCACGAACCGGCACACAGACGCATCCGATTGCGCCTCGACCGGCGCCGCGCACGCGGCGCACAGGCACACACAGGCTATGCCGCCAGACAGCCCGCTGCCGAATTGATGAAATGTGAGCATGATTTTGCTGCCCCTATGCCGTCCGACGCGCGCCGGCGTCGCGACCCCGCGAGAAACGGATCGGCACCGTGAAAACCCCGTCGGCTTACCTTGTTGAAGACCTTGCCGCGTACCCGCGTAAGCACGCGGTAACGGCGCGATCCAGCAACGAGTAAACGCAGCGCCGCGCGGCGCTATTCCGCCCACGCGGCGCAAGCACACGCCGTTTCTGTTACCGGGTGTTGCACAGCGTCTGCCGAGCGGCCGTCGCGCGCAGCGGAGTCGCACATGCCGCTACTGCCACGACTCAGGCTTGCCGCCGAGCGCGCTGCACACGTCGATGGCGATCGTGCGCAGCTTGCCTTCCGCGATCGGCCCGGACAGCGCGTAGCCCATCCCGTCGCTGACCCAGTAGAAGGTGCGCCGGTTGCCGTCGCGGAACAGGCGGAACGCGGTTTCGTCGCGTGAGATGCCGGTGACATAGAGCGTGAGCCGCGAGCCGCTGGTGTTCTCGTACATGAACTGCGCCGCCGGTCCCGCTTCGCCGGGCAAGAGCCGCCCGCCCACCAGCGAGTAACCGTATTCCTGCAAGGACGGCACCGAGAGCGGCCGGTTCAGCCGTTTGGAGAGCCAGTTGATCAGATGCTCTTCTTCGTTCGCGGCAACTTCCACCGGATGACGCCGCTCCGGCGTGTACACCGCATAAGCGATGTCCGCGCGCTCGGCGAAGCTCGGCGGGCTGCCGCCCAGACCGCCCCACGCGCCGCCGGTCAGACGCGGCGCGAGCGGCCCGAGAGCAAGCGCGAGCCCGGCGCCGGCCGCCAGCCAGCAGGCCGCGACGCCCGCGCGCTGCCACCACGGCGTGCGCCGCCGCAGCACGATGAAGGCCGGTTCATCGGCCGCCTCGCGTTCATAGCGCTCGTCGCGCTCATCGCGCTCGCTGCGCTGCGGCGCGCCGCATAGCACGCGCAAGGCGGCTTTCTGCGCGCGCCACGCGGCCACGCGCGCGGCGGCCTGCGGATGCTGCGCCAACTGAGCCTCGATCGCGGCGCGCTCCGCGCCCGGCAACTCACCGTCGACATACGCCGACAGCGCTCGCAGATCGAGCCCTTCGGGCAAGCTGGAATCGAAGTCGTCGCTGTTCATCACGGGTTTCTCACTACTTTCAACGGTGGATTTTTACGCGCCGGCCCATGCGCCGGTCCCTCCGTCAGCAACGCGCGCATGTGTTCGCGCGCGCGGGAGAGCCGCGACATCACCGTGCCGATCGGCACGCCGAGCGCGCGCGACGCTTCCTGGTAAGACAGCTCCTCCACGCAGACCAGCAACAGCACTTCGCGCTGTTCGACAGGCAGACAATACAGCGCGCGCTGCAGATCGCGCAGCACGAGACCGTCGACCTCCCCTTGCGGCGCTTCGAGATTGCGCCACGGCGCGCTCTCGTCGTCGACGGCGATCTCGCGGCGGCCGCGCAACTGGTCGATGTAGAGATGCCGCAGGATCGTGAGGAGCCATGCGCGCAGATTGCTGTCCGGCCGGAACGCCGCCCAACGGGCGAGCGCGCGCTCCGCCGTATCCTGCACGAGGTCGTCGGCCCACGCGTGGTCGCCCGTCAGTGCGCGCGCGTAGCGGCGCAGCTGCGGGAGCCACGAAATCACTTCGGCTTCGAAATTCACCCGGCGAGCGGCGCTCAGTAGCCGCCGCTGCTGCCGCCGCTCGAGCTCGAGGCGCCGCTATCGGTCGCGGACGTGCACGCGCTCGTCGCGAGCGTACCGCCCGCGAGTGCCAGCAAAACCAGAACGGCGGAAAGGATGCGCGATACTTTCATGGTGAGTCTCCTGTCGGCCAGAGCCGGCGCTTGAACGCCCTGCTCTGTTCCTATGCAAGAAGCTTGCGGATGAGCGCCCGGACACCCGGTGCGGCCGGCACAAGCCGATCGGCCACGCGCACGATGCAGCGTCGCCATGCCTGATATAACGCGCTCAGGCGGCGATTTATTCCACCCGATGCACACCCGTGCGCCATCTTTTTCCGCCACCCGCGCGGCGCAGGGCCGCGTGTGGCGGAAGAACGCGGCATTCGTTCGCAGATTCGTAACTCAACGTTACAGCCAATAGTTATCAGATGCTTATGTGCCCACAAGCCGTTATAGTGGACGCAGTTCGCCCGCCGACGCGTTCCGCCCCCACACAGGGTAGAATCGCGGCGAACAACCGTCTTTCTAACCTGAATTGTCCATGGCTTCCGCAGAATCGCATCCGCAAAACGACTTCATGAACGCTGCGCGCAAAGAACGAAAGCGCGTTGAGATTTACCTTGTCAACGGCATTCGCCTGACGGGGTGCATCGAATCGTTCGATCAGTATCTGGTGATGCTGCGCACACCTGTCGGCCTGCAAGGCATCTACAAGCGCGCGATCTCGACGATCCAGCTCGACACCGGCACGCGTCCGGCTCCGCGCGCTGGGCGTCCCTCGCACGGTGAGCACACCACGCGTGGCCCGCACGGTTCGCGTGAACCACGCGATCACCGTGAGCCGCGCGAACCGCGTGAACCGCGCGAGTCGTATGGCGCGCCGTCTTCGGACCGGCCTGCGTCGGATCGTAGCGGCGGCACGTCGGACGGCCCGGTGGTCGTTACGCGCCGCCGGCGTCTATTTGGCACGGGCGGCGACGGCGGCAATCACGGTGGTGGCAACCGCGGCGGCGACAACCATGGCGGCGGTAATCACGGCGGTAATGGCGGCAGCGAATAAGCGGCCGCGGCAGCGCTCGGCTACTCCGGTGAATGGTCGAGCCGCTGCAAGATCTTTTCCAGACGCATCACCTGCAGTTCCGTCAGTTCGAATCCGCATTTAACCGCCAGCACGCGGCGCCGCCAATATACGGCGTCCAGCAAGCGCTGCGCCGGTTGCTTCGTTGCCCAATCCAGGTGTTCCAGCTCAGCTTCCACGACGTGCGACGCGTTGAGGCGCTGCGACGCGCACGCGCTTTTTTTCCGGTTCATGTTATTCGCTGCCTTGTTGTTCACGGGTTCTGGTTGCGCCCCTCCCGAGCGCGACACGGCCGGTTCGCGGCATGCGTTGCGGTCTGCCGGCCCACGCGGCCGGCGCCTGCTTTTCTTTTCCGCGCCGCGCTCTGTCGACACACGGAAAACGAGTTGATGCGCAATGGTTTTAAGTTTCGGCTGATGAACCCGCATCGGGTTGTGCATCGGTTCGTGCATCGGTTCATGCATCGTTCGGCTGGCGGTTTTGCAGCGGGCACTTACGGCGCGCGGTATTAGGCCGTTCGGCCGATGTTCGCCGAAGCCCGCTTTGCGCTATGCTGATTTGCAGACTCTCTTCTCACGGAGCACGTCATGACCAGCAAGAAGCAACACGAATCCCCTCCCGCGGCAACGCAGACGCCCGCCGAATCCGTCGACGACCGTCTCGACGAGGCACTCGAGGAAAGCTTCCCCGCCAGCGATCCGATCGCCGTCGATACGGCGGACCCGCATCACGCGCCGGGAAAAAAGGAGTCTTCGGAGGGAAAGAAGCGGCATTAGCGCTGGCCGCGTGCTCGGCTTGAGGAGCACGGGGATAACGAAGCTGCGGCCAAAGCCTGACCGCCTCAAATAACGGCATCCGCATCGCCATCGCTATCTCGCGGGCGACGCGTTAAGTGCGGTCGCTCGTGCGCGTGCCGGACCATCAGGAAGATTTGCAGCGAGCCGCTCGCCGGCCGCGCCTGAGACATTACGCGAACACGCTTGAAATAAACGTGGATGGCTTGTACTGCTGTAGGAAAGGAAAATCGAGCGCGTGCGTGAAACGGCAACGCCGTTCGCGTGGACCCGACGAACCACGCGCATTGCACGAAGACAGCTGAACACCGAGCCATCGTTCCGGTGAGCCGGGCAACACATTCAATACCGCGCCGTCCTGCCCACCGAATGCTCTTCAAACCATCACGTTTAACGCACCGGTAAACCGCTTTCCAATTGACGCTGCAGATCGCGCACCTGGCGCTGCGCGGCGCGCAACTGATCCTGCGCGGAAGCCTTCTGTTGAGCCAGCGAGGTCGCTTCGGCGCGAGTTTGCTGCTGCTGGGTCGCCACGATGCTCTGCTGCTGACGCGCCACATCCAGGTCCGCCTGCAGACGGTTCGCATTGTCCTGCTGCAACGCGATCATCCGTTCGGTGAACGCTTTTTGCGCTTCGAGTTGCGTGCGGCGAATCTCGACGTCTGACAGTTGCATCGTCTGACGCACAAAATCCTTGTAGATCATGTCGGCACGCGTCGCGTCCTGCGTCTTGATGACGCGCCAGAAATTTTTCTGCTGGAACAGCGCCACGTAGTACGTCATTTCCTTGCCGTAAAACAGCAAGCTCGCGCCGTAACTGCCGTTATAGGTGGTGCGCAATTCGCTCAGATCCGAACCGCGGATCATCTGCTGCAATTCCGCCACGTTGCCTGCCGCGGACTGCTTCGCTTCATCCGACGTGAGGGCTGAGGTCTGCGCCTGTCCTGCCTGTGAGGTAGCCGGCAATGCGGCCGTCGTGCCTGGCTGGGAAACAACGCCGCCGATGGCGCCAGCGCTCGCACTGCTGTTCTGCAGAGCCTGCGCATTGACGCCTTGCGCCGCCCCCATCGCGATCAATGCGGCGAGCGCAATCTGTCGCAGTTTCAACTTTCGGTCCATGTAATTTATGCTCGAACAGTTTTTGTTTTATTACAACCGGCCCATTATTACTCACTTTCCCGCGTTTCGGGCTCCTCGTCGAAAATTTGGTACTTGCGCATTTTCTCCCATAAGACCTTGCGGCTAATGCCCAGATAGAGCGCCGTATCCTGGCGGCGCCAACCGTTTGCGTCGAGCGCGGCCAGCACGCGATTACGCTCGGCCATGTCCCATTTGCTGCGGTCCACCAGCACCTCGGCGACGCTCTCCGCCGGCACCGGCTGAGTGGTGCGCGCGAGCGCGAGAAGCCGTTGCAGGCGCGCCGCATCCCACGCGCCGATCTGCCGCACGGTCACGCCGATGCGCTCCGCCAGATTGCGCAGCTCGCGCACATTGCCGGGGAAATACGTGTCGGCGACGGCGTCGGCGAGCCAATACGGCAGATCGGACAACGCGGCGAGACGTTCCGCGCCGACGATCTGCGCGATGAACGCCTTAAAGATCGCAATCTTGTCGACGGCGCCCCGTTCTTCCAGCGACGGAATCTTCAACTCGATCACGGCGAGCCGGTAGTAAAGATCGGCGCGAAACGTGCCGTCCTTTACCAGTTGCGGCAGCAGTTTGTTGGTCGCCGCCACCAGCCGGAAGTCGAGCTTGACCGGCGTCGCCGAACCGATGCGCGTGACCGCGCTGTCTTCGAGCACGCGCAGCAGCTTGACCTGCTGATAGAGCGGCAGATCGCCGATTTCGTCGAGAAACAGCGTGCCGCCGTCGGCCTGCTCAAAGTAGCCTTTGTGAGCGACCACCGCGCCGGTGAACGAGCCTTTGGAGTGACCGAAGAACAGCGACTCGAACAGGCCGTCCGGAATCGCGCCGCAGTTCACCGCGACGAACGGGCCTTGCCCATAGCGGCTATGTTTTTCGTGCAGCAGTTGCGCGATGCGCTCCTTGCCGACGCCGGTTTCGCCGTGCACCAGCACGCTCGTGTCGCAATCGGCGAAGGTGTCGACTTCGTGCAGCAGCGCCTGCATGCACTCCGAGTTGGCGATCATCGCGTCGGACTCGTGCGTCTTCGCGCTGTGCGCGCGCATTTGCAGCACGAGCTTCATGACCATGCCGCGCAGTTCGGCGCAGGTGAAGTCGAGCGGCAGAATATGCGAGTACTCGGACGGATAGGTGGCCGGATCGTGCTCGCGCGGCGCGGCGCCGACCCAGACCACCGGAATGCCGTGCGCGGCCTGCCAGTCGCGCAGGATCAGCGCGCCGCTGTCGATCACCGACACGCTGATGATCGCGAGCGACGGCCGCAGCGCGGTCCGTTCGGGCGAAATCGCGATATCGTCCGCACGGATCACTTCGACATCGAAGCTCGCCATGCAGCGCGCGACCCGGTCGACGATGTCGGCCTTGCCTTCCCAGACGTAGATATCGAGTTCCTCGATTTTGGTGGTGGTTCTCATCTTGGATTGGCTAGTTGACCAGTTGCGAAACGCCGCACGTCAGCGACATGTTGTGGACCGTGGCGGTGCCGACCTGCACGCCGAGCAACGCTAGCGTGGGCACGAGCACCGCGTCGAGCAGCGCGAAGACAGGTTGTAGTGCAGCCGACAGCACCGGTGCAAGGGCCGAGAGCAAAGGCTGGATCACACCAGTTAGATTGAGTCCCAAGGCGGTCACCTGTAGCGTGTTCGGCAACACCTTGAGTAGCTGCGCGGTCAGCGTCGACGCATCGCTGCCAACGGCATTGGAATTGACGGTGACCGACGAATCGAAACTGCCGGACGCGCCGTTGAACGTAACGGGCTGGGGCGAAGGCGGCGCCAAGGGCAATTGCCCCGTTCCGTTGATCGCGATTTTCGTGAGTTCGTTCGTGCCGGTTAGCAGGGTCCACACCGTAACTTCGGCGACATTGATCGTTCCGCCGCAAGTCGAATTCGCCCCCACGCAGACCGTCGCGATGCTCGGTTGCACCAGAATCGTGGCATTGGTCGCGGCCTTGGTCGACTCGCAGTCGACCGAACTGAGCGCCGCAGTGCCCTGCGCGCTCGTTAGCGAAAGCATGATCGGTGTACTCAGGGCGGAAATGCTGATCGAGCCGATGCCAAGATTCAGGCTGATAGGCGCGAACGTCAGTGGCAGCAGATTCACGCTCGCGTTCACCACCGCCGTGCGCGCCATCGTGCGATACGTCCCATTGGGCAACATGCCGCCCTCGCCGACCGCCAGCACCGGTGGCTTGATGACCTGCAGCGAAATGCCCGCCACGCCCGCGAGACCCGCCGCCACATTGATCACCGGCGCGTTGCCCTGGGTTCCGTCCGGACTGCGCTCCGCGATCTGCGCGGCGACCAGCAACGCATCGAACGCGTTGACCGTCGCGGTTGCCGCGGCGTTCGGATTGGCAAGGCCGAGCGCGAGCAGCCCGGGCGAAGACGCACCGCCGTCGCCGATCGTGATGTTCTGCCCACCGGGAATAGCCACCGCCACCTTCTGCAGAATCGACGCATTGATGGTGTCGCCGCCTGCCTGCAATGCGGTGACCATCGCGACCATCAACTGCTGAAAGCTCACCGTGGTGCCGAGCAAACCTTGCATGGTCGAGGCGCCGAGCGCCACCATCAGATCCTGCAGTTTGATGTGCGCCGTGGCAAGGCTCTGCGTGTCGCCCACGCTCAGCGACACGCTGGTTTTCAGCAAACCGCCAAGAATCGCATTCAGCAACGCCGACTGCTGCGTATTGATCGACGCGATGCCGGTGCCGAGCGAGAACGCGTCGATGTTGGAAGCGAACGCAGTAGCCGTCGCCGAAACGTTGCGGCTCGGTCCGAGGAAGAAGTACGGCACAACCTGCGTCGTCGTCACCTGCACCGCGTTCAGCGGATTGCCGCTCGTGCCGAAATAGGTGCTCTTGCTGGTGTCCCAGCGGCCGCATGTCGTATTGATGGAAGTCGTGCCGCCGGCCGTGAACCCATTGGCCGCCGCGTTCTGCTGCGCGGCCGTGGTGGCCGTCGCGCAGCCGCCCGTGGAGCCGATCATCTGGACCGCCGCCAGCGCCGCCAGATCGGCCGTGCGCTGCAACTGCCGGCGCGCGAAAAACACGTTGCCGACATCGAGCGCGCCGAGCGCCGCGATCGCCACGCTCAGCCAGATCACCGCGACCACCGCGACCGCGCCATGCTGACGGCGCGCGCCCGCACACCGCATCCTCAGGGGATGCGCGCGGCACGCGGCACGTCTCATGGCGAAAGACAATCGACGCATATCAGTTCGATCCGACGCCGCTTCCGCCGAGCCCGCCGTTGACGGCCATCGCACCGTTGCCGCCACTGCCCGTGTTCAGCGCCGAGCCTTACAGATCGGGGATCTTGCTCTTGAACGATTCCATGTAGCGGCGGTAGGCCAGGCCGGCTTCGGCCCCGAGCATCGGCAGCGCGGGCGCGGCTTGCTTGTTGCTGCTTTGCAGATCGAGCCATGCGCGCGTCGCGTGACCCACTTCGCTGGCTCGCACTGCCGGCGGCGCGCTCTGATCCGCCGGGGTCATGTCGCTCGTCTGCGCCATCGCCGAGACTGACGCGCCCAGCAGCGCCCCGGCCGTCGCGGCCGTCGCCAGCCACCGGCACGGCATCGGCGCCCGCCAGGCCCGCTTCGTTGTCGTGTTTCTCATTGTTGCTCCCTGATTGCCTGATGCATCACCACGAAGTCGCCGCGCGCTCATTGCGCGAAACGCTGCAACAGACGCGGCGCGGGCTCGATGCCCTGCGCGCTCGCGACCGTGCGCGCGCCCGTGCCGAGCGCGCCCGACTCTTGTTGCGCGGGCGCACCGCGGGTTTGCGCGCGCCCCGCCGCGGCCACTTTCGCCGCATCGCTGCAGATCGCGGCGCGCACGTCCGGTGCGAGCTTCTGCTGGTTCATGATCGCCAGCGCCTGCGCCTGGTTGCCATTGGCAAGCAGATAAAGCGCGACGTTGCTGATGATCTTCGGATTGGTCTGGTCGAGTTCCGCCGCCTTCATGAGCGGCACGCGCGCGCCGTCCACATCGCCGTCGCGCAAGCGTGCATAGCCGAGGTCCGACAGCGTCGTCGCATCGGTCGGCGCGAGCTGGACGGCCTGCTGCAATTCCTGCGCGGCGCGCGCGAAGTCGCCCGCCGCGCCCGCGATCAGACCGAGGCCGCGATAACCGCGCGTGGCGAGCGGCGTCTTCAGCAGTTGTCCGTATGCGTTCGCGGCGGCGCCCGGCTGATCGGTCATGCGCAGCGCGTCGGCGCGCAGCAGAATCGAGTCGGGGCTCGCGCCGTACTGTTTGTCGTACGCGTCGATATGCGCGAGCGAAGCGAAGTACAGCCCTTGCGATTGCATCTGATCGATCAGGCCGAGGTACATGCCGGGCGTGTCCGGCGCGGGATCCTTGTTGGCCTGCTGCGCCATCACGGCGCGTTCTGCCTGCGGCCCGACGCCATAGCCCGTGACGTCTTTGGACGCACACGCGCCGAGCAGCGACAACGCGGCCAGCGCCGCCGCGAAGCGGGCGCCCTGTTTGACGGAATCGAATGAGAGACTGTGAGTCATGGCAAATCCTTAGTGCTTCACCTTGCCCAACGAATGCTGGACGGCCAGCACGCCTGGGCCGGCTGTGACGATCATCAACGCGGGCAACAGCGTGACGATCATCACGCCCGTCATCTTCACGGCGAGCCGGCCGATGCGTTCGCGCAGCATCGCGCGGCGCGCCTCGCGCAGCCGGTCGCCGAACTGCTTGAGCGGTTCCTGCACCGCGCCGCCGTGCAGGTCGACCTGCACCAGCAAACGCACCACCGCGCGCAGATCCTCGTTGTCGTAACTCGACGCGAGCCGGTTCAGCGACTGCTCACGCGTGCGGCCGGCGGCAAACTGACGCTGCGCGATTTCCAGTTCGCCGGCGAGCACGGGCAGCATGCCGCGAAAATCGTTGACCACCACCTGCAAGCTCTGATCGAGCGACAAACCCACGCCTTGCAGAAGACGCAGCAAATCGACCAGCAGCGGCAACTCATCGACCACCGCGTGACGGCGCTTGCCGGCACGCCGCCGCAACACGAGCTTCGGCAGCATGAAGCCCGCCATCACGGCGACGATCACCAGCGCCCCATAACGGGACCCGTCCAGATGGGTGCTCGCCAGCGTGCCGGCGAGCACCGGCAGCACCAGCGCGCCCACCAGCCGCGCCAGCAGAAACAGGCCGCGCGTGCGCGTATCCACGAAACCGCATTGCTCCAGCAGCCGGCGATCTTCTTCAGCGACGACCTGGCGGCCGAACGGCGTGTCGAGCCAGCGAATCCCCGTATGCGCGAAGCGTTCGAGCAGGCCCTTGAAACCCGTGGGCGGCACGCTGCGCGCGGCTGCCTTCGCGCCAGCCTGCGCGCCCTCTGTGCCACGCGCCGCCGCAGCCGCGAGCGCCGCGCTTTGCACCGCGCGCTCGTCGAGTGCGTGCCGCAGCGTGCGTTCGCTGCGTCGGGCGGCCGCCACGCGCGCCAGCACCAGGCCGGCGATCAACAGTAAACCGAGCGCGGCGAGACCCAGTGCGAGTGCGAGGAGTTGTTGGGTTTGCATCGTCAATTCCTCAGATTCGCGAGGCGGTACAGCAGATATGCCCCGAGCACCTGCAGCACGAACGCCAGATAGACGAGCTGCCGGCCAGTCGGGTCGAACCACATCGAAGCGAAATACTTAGGATTGGAGAGAATCAGAAAACCGCCGATGCCGATCGGCAACATGGCCAGCACCCACGACGACAGCCGCGTTTCCGACGACATCGCCACCAGCTCGCGCTCGGCGTGTTCGAGATCGCGCATGAACGAGGCCATCCGTTCGAGCATCACGTCGGCGCGGCCGCCGTATTTGACCGACAGCCGCAGCACGGCGCCGACCAGTTCGAGTTCGCGCACGCCGTAGATCTGCGCAACCTGCGACAGCGCGCGATCGATTTCGACGCCGGTGCGCAACATCCGCGACACGTAGTCGAGGCATTCGCGCAACGGCGCCTCGGTGGTTTGCAGCGCGGCCTGGAAGGCGGCGGGCACGCTATTGCCGAGCGTGATCAGACGCACGATGCCGTCGAGAAAGAGCGGCAACTGCCGAACGATCTGCTGACGGCGTTTGTTCACGCGCATCGTCAGCAGAAAATAGAAGAACATCACGCAGGCGATCAACGCGACGCAGGCCGCGAGCGCGCCGCCCACCATGGCGGCCCAGCCGCACAGCAGCATCACGATCGCGCCGGCGATCGCGGCAGGTGCTTTGGCATTGGCAATGCCGGCGCGCGCCATCGCGTGTTGCACCATGAAGCGCACGCGCGCCTGGCCGTACCGCCAGCGCGCGAGCCAGCCCGCATCGGCCGACGGCGCCTGCGGCGCGATCACGGCGTGCTGGGCCGTGACGCGCGCGGGGGCCGCGCGCGCCGTGCTTGCCGCACCGCCGCCCATGCCGCCCACGGCTGCGCCGGTTGGCATCGCCATGCGGCTGTCGATATAACGTTCCGCACTCGCCTGGCCTTTGCGTTGCGCGCCGCGCTGCCAGAGCAGCAAGGCAAGCGCCGCGCACAGTAGCGCGAGCGCCGCGAAGACCAGAACCGCGCTAGACATTGAAGCCTCCGCCGAAGCCGCCGCCACCGCCGAAGCCACCACTGCCGCCACCGAAACCGCCGCCGCCCGATCCGCCGAAGCCCGCGTTGCCGAACGCATTGCCTGCTTCACCGCCTCCCAGCGCCTGACGGAAACGCGCCAGCTTCGGCGAGTGCGGATGAATGCCCAGCGAAACCCAGTTGTCGAGCTCGTCGCCTTCGGCCGTCAGGATAGGCTCATAGCGATACAGCTCCTGAGTCGCGATGATGTTGTCCGACAGCCCCGTGACTTCCGTGATCGACAGAATCCGCCGACGCCCGTTGGAAAGCCGCCCGATCTGTACGATGAAGTCGATCGCGTTGGCGATCTGGCGGCGCAGACTCGACTCGGTGCCCTGGAAGCCCGCGAAACCAGCCAGCATTTCGAGCCGGTACAGGCATTCGCGCGGCGAGCTGGCGTGCACGGTGCCCATCGAGCCGTCGTGGCCGGTGTTCATCGCCTGCAGCATTTCGAGCACTTCGCCACCGCGCACTTCGCCGACGATGATGCGGTCCGGCCGCATCCGCAACGTATTGCGCAGCAGGTCGCGAATCGTCACGATGCCCGAGCCGTCGAAACCGCCCGGGCGGCTTTCGAGCCGCACCACGTGCGGATGGTTCAGCGACAGTTCCGCGGTGTCCTCGATCGTCACGACCCGTTCCGGCTCGGGAATATGAAAGGCCAGCGCGTTGAGCAGCGAGGTCTTGCCCGAACTCGTGCCGCCCGACACCAGCACATTGCAGCGCGCCGCCACCGCGGCCTCGAGCAGCGCGCCGATTTCCGGGCTATAAGTGCCGTTGCCGAGCAGATCGTCGGGCCGCATCGGATCCTTGCGGAACTTGCGGATCGAGACGATCGGGCCGTCGATCGAGAGCGGTTCGATTACCACGTTCACGCGGCCGCCGTTCGGCAAACGCGCATCCACCATCGGATTCGATTCGTCCAGGCGCCGGCCGATCGGCGCAAGAATGCGCCGCACGATCCGCAGCAGATGCGCGTTATCGGCAAAGCGCACCTGGATGCGCGTGAGAATGCCGTGGCGCGACACGTACACGTCGTTGTAGCCGTTGATCAGAATGTCTTCGACGGCCGGATCGGCGAGCAGATCCTCGATCGGACCGAAGCCCGCGAGTTCCTTGGTCAGCGCCTCGGCGATCAGGCGCACCTCGCTCTCGTTGATCGGTATCCGGCGCAGCCTGACGAAGCTGTCCATCTCCAGATCGACGAACTGGTTGATCGCGTTACGCGACCAGCGGCCGAACTCGGAGCCGAGTTCTTCGATGCGCGTGAGCAGATGTTCGTGCGCCGCGTTCTTGATGTCCTGGAACTGCTGGCTATGCGCGAACGAAGGCGCGTCGTCGGCAAATTCGATCTCTTTTGCCATCGTCTATGACCGCTTGTGAGTGGTTGGAATGAAGCGCTTGAGCGCGCCGAGTGCCGATTTGCCGCGTGCCTGCGCCGCCGCGCGCTCGCCGCCGCCGAGCCGCTCGATCAACGGCTCGAGCGCGCGCACATACGGATCGCGCGCGGCGGCATCGACCAGCAGATGTCCCTGATTGACCGCCTGGCCAAGCGCGACGCGCCGCTCCGGCAAGGCGGTGAGCAGCGAAATATCCAGACGCTGCGCGATCTGCGCGGCGGCGAGGCCGAGCTCCGCGTCGAACTTGTTGACGATCAAGCGCACGTTCGCGGTCTCCACGCCCTCTTCGCGCAACGCGTCGAGCACGCCGACGGCCGACACGATCGAGGCCACGCCCTGGTCGCACAGCAGCCAGGTTTCGTCGGCGGCCTGCACGACGTGGGCGATGAACTCGCTGTTGGTGAAGCCGCCGAGGTCGACGATCTGCTGGTCGAAGAACGCGCGCAGACGGTTCAGCAAGCCGATCGACGACGAATAGGAGACCTCGCGCATATCGGCGAGATTCGGCGGCAGCGTGGTGAGCGCGAGGCCGCTCGTGTGATGCGACAGCGCGGTATGCACGAAGGTCTGATCGAAGCGGCGCAGGTTGCGCACGGCTTCGACAAAATTGAATTCGCTGCGCGTGTTCAGCAGCAGCGATCCGTCGGCGGCCGGCAGGCCGAGATCGAGCAAGGCGGCCTGCCGGCCCTGCGCGGAGTCGCGCCGTTGCAGCAGCACCGCGAGATTCGCGGCCAGCGTGCTCACGCCCATGCCGATGCGCGCGCCCAGCAGCGCGGTGACTCGGCCATGGCGGCTGACCGGCTCGACGAGATTGTCGAGCACCTGGCGTGTGATGCGCAGCGCGTCTTCGGCCGGCGCCGACAGATCGATGAAATCGCGCACGCCGGCGCGCAACGCCGCCAACGCGCTTTCGGGTTCGGCGAGCGAGCCCAGCGCGACGATCTGCATGCCCGGATAAGCGGTGCGTACTGCGTTCGCGGCAGCGCTCGCCGCCGCGGCGCGGCCGCCGGAAAAATCGACGAACACCAGCGACGGATTGAGCGCCGCGATGCGCTGCATCAGCATCGACGGATCGAGCGTGGCCGCTTCGACCACGCCGGCGCCCACCAGCGTATCGGCGAGCCAATGCACGTGCTCGTCGGCCAGCGACGCGAACACGAAATAATCGGTGACCGCCCGTTCAGTCAATGAATGCGTTCTCGCGTTCATGTTGGACATCCTTGTGCCGCACAGGCGGCAAAGCCCCCACGTCGTACCGCTTGCCGGCGCACGCACGCAGTTCGCGCGCGCGCCGGCTCACACCTATGTTCGGCCGCCGCGCCGCGACGGCGCCTGCCGGCCTCACTTCGAAAATCCCGGCGACGCATCGCGTGCCGCCACGCCGCCGATCAGCGAACGCCACACCGGCCCGTTGCGCTGCTCGGACTGCTCGCCCGGCGTCGACGGCAAGGTCGCGCCCCTGGCGAGCGGCGAGACCAGATGCGGCGTCACGATGATCACCAGCTCCTTCTCGTTCTGCTGATAGTTCAACTGCTTGAAGAACGTGCCGATCACCGGCAGATCGCCGAGCAACGGCACCTTCGAGACATTCGACGCCGTCTCGCGATCGATCAGCCCGCCGATCACGAAACTCTCGCCGTCGCCGAGTTCGACGGTGGTGTCGGCACGCCGCGTGGTGAACGCGGGCACCGACACGCCGCTGATCGTCACCGCGTTGGCAAAGTCCAGCTGGCTCGCCTCCGGTGCGACTTTCAGTGCGATGCGCTGCGGGCTCAGCACGGTCGGCGTGAGCGTGAGCCCCACGCCATACGGCTTGAATTCGATCGACGTCGAACCGAGCGCCTGCGGCACCGGAATCGGCACCTCGCCGCCGGCAAGGAAACTGGCGCTCTGGCCGGACAAGGCCACGAGCGTCGGCTCGGCCAGGACGCGCGCGAGGTTGTTGCTTTCCAGCAGGCTCAGGTTGGCGAACAGGCCGTGCGTCGCGGAGTTGAAGATCAGATTGAACGCCGACGAGATCGGCGTCACACCCGTCAGGCTCGGCGCCTGTCCCGCCGTCGCCGATACCGAGCTCAACGCCGACGGCGCGAACGAACCGAACGTGAAGCCGTTGTTCTGCTTGAAGAAGTTGAAGCCCACTTCCTTGAGCACCGAACGGCTGAACTCGACGACCCGCACATCTACCTGCACGACCGCGCGGCTGGCGACCGTCGACGTGTCGAATACCGCACCGTCCTTGCCGAGCGAGCCCTCCGCCGCGACCACGGCGCGCTGGTGCGCCTCCATGGTCGCCGACGTGCCGGACACGATCGCCGTGCCGCCGAGGACCTTGACGGCCGGCGTATCGGCCCCGAGCAGCGAGGCGGCCGCCGGCGTGGTCACGTTGACGGTGTATTGCAGCGGCGCGTCACGATCGCGTGACCACAGCATCAGGTTGGTGGTGCCGGCGGCCTTGCCGACCAGCAGCACGCCGCCGCGCTTGTCGCCCTTGATGATCAGCACGTCGGCCACCGACGGATCGCCGATCGCGACACGCTGCAGCGTGTGGCCGACAGCAATCTGCCGCTGCGCGCCGACCGTCAGGTCGATGCCTTGCGCGGGCGGGGCAAACGCGGCCTGATGCGGCTGGGCCGCCGGCGCGGCTTGCGCCCGCTGCGCCGGACCGGCCGCATCCGTCGCCGCCGATACGGCCAGCAAAGCCAGGCCGAGACACGCCGCCTTCCTGAAAACACAAATCCGTTCTGTCATGTAATTATTGGACGCGCCTGGCCGTCCGCTCCCTGAAACCCCTTACCAGGCGACCGTTTCGGCGCGCCCACCCCGTATCACTTCGATACCGCTCTTTGTACTGTTGGTGTTGCCCGCCACGCGCGTCGGCGGCAGCGGCATATGCGGCAACGGCGGCCGCGCGGCGGCGCTCGCGCCACCCGCGTTGGCGGTGCCCGACAACGAGTCGAGCGCCACGCCGACCGCGGCGCGCGTCGAGTCCCGCAGCGGCTCGGCCGCGCCCGCATGCGCCGCCGTCTTCAGCACGCCCGGATAGGCCGGCAACACGCTTTGGTCGATTACTTCGGGATCCTTGGGATTGCGCAGCGCGAAAATCAGACGGCCGGCGCTCTCGGCGAGCGTCAGACGGTCGATATCGGCGACCGGCACCGCCAGCACCGCGGTGCGGACCATGCCGTTCGGATCGCCCGCGCTGTCGCCGCTCGCGGTCGCATTGCCGAACGCGAGCACACGCACTTTCGACATCAGCAAACGCGCCTGGGTGCGGTCGATTTCGCCGCCGTTGCCGATGCTGGCGTCGCGCTTGAGCGTGAAAAACACGTCGACGAAATTGCCGGGCCGCAACCGGTTGGCGACCGCGTTGCCTTCGTCGACTCGCACAGCCAGCGCGCGCTCGCCCGGTTCGACGCGCTCGGCGAGTCCCGAGGACAACTGGCTTTCCAGCACCGGCGATTCCGCGCCGATCTCCGCGTTCGGCACGCGCCCGGCCAGTTGCGCGGGGTCCGTGAAGGCGCCGTTCGGATTGATCGGCAGCGACTGCACGCGCACATCGTCGACGGTGATGGCTTTGCCCGCCGGCAACGTGTGAGTCGCCACCACTACCCGGAAGCTCGCTTGCGTGGCGGGCGTGACCGCGACCAGCGCCGGGCGGCGCGACAGCGACCACGCGAACAGGCCGAGCACGAGCGCGACCGCGATCAGAACGCCCGCAAGAATTTTGGTCAGATTCGGCATGAAGATTGACTGCTTCGGTTAAACGATGCCGTGCCGTGCGCGCGTTCGATCACACGTTGACGGACCAGGAGGTCGAAGGGGCTGGGTGCCGGCGCGTGCGTCACTGAATGTTCTCCGGATTGAGTTGGACCGTGGCGCTGCTCGTGAGCGTGTTCGGCAGCGCGAATCCCAGCAACGGCAAGCTCGGCACCAGCGGATTGGCCTGATAGTTGTAGCTCACCAGGACATTCACGCATTGCATCGCGCCGCTCGGCCCGCATGCCGCGGAAGACGGCGTGCATTGCATCGACTGCACGAGCGTCGCGGCGACCAGCTTCGCCGCCGCGCAGGCTGCGTTGCCGCGATTAGTCAACGCCGTTTGCATCGACGTGTTGCTCTGCCAGTTCAGCGCGGCGCGCGCGCCCTCTTCCGCGGCCAGCGTCAGATTCTGCTGTGCGACGAGAATCAGACTGAAGGTGACGATCGCGTACAGGATCGTGAAGAAAAGCGGGAACACCAGCGCGAATTCGACGGCCGTGGCGCCGCGCTGCGCATGCGCGCGGCGCACCTTGATGCGCGGATGCGGCGAGCGCGCGCGTTGCGTCATGGCGCTTTTCATCGCACGCTTCCCGCCATGCCGTGCACGACGAGCCAGCCGCTCGCGGCCACGGCGAGACACGCTGCGTAAGGCGTGGATGCTTTGCCGGCGAGTTCGAATGTGGCGCCGGGTTGACGGGCCAGGCTTGCGAGCCGCGTGCGAGTGGTAATCAGAAGCCACAAAGCGTGCACGCTGGCCGCGAGACTCGCGGCCATCCATAGACCGAGCAGCGCGTGCATGCCGCACCATGCGCCGAGGACGGCGAAGACTTTGACATCCGCGGCGCCCATCACGCCGAGCGCGAAAAATGGCAGCAATGCAGCAAGACCGATTAATGCGCCGATTCCTGACTGAGTCAGCGAAATACCGAAAGGCCCGCATTGAAAAAGCGCGCAGCAAAATGCCGCCGCCAGACCGGCGAGAACAACTGAATTGGATATACGCCGCCGACGGCAATCGCCAATTGCGACTACCGCTGCCCAAGCGATAAATAAGAAAATGCCCACGGAAACATTCATTTCGCACTCGACAGGCGAAGCTGCGCCATGTGGATTGCAATGCAATCCACATTAACGATTCAGCGATGCGTTATTACGTTGCGCGAAGCAGGCGGACGTCGAAACGCCGGCTGCTTCGCGCAACGTTTACGGTTTGCCTCTTACGATGCGGCCGGAGCGGTGATCTTGTCCGCGACTTGCTGCAAGACAGTGGAGACGTTCGTGCCGACATTCGTCACCGCGGTAGCGATCACGAGCACCACGAGGCCTGCGATGAGGCCATATTCAATAGCCGTCACGCCCTTGTTATCGGCCAGGAAGCGTTGTGCGAATTTTTTCATTTGAACCCTCGGACTTCATTTATTTCGTTCGTATCGTTCTGCATTTTTCGGCGATGTGCCTTCAGTGCGCGGACCGTTGAGCTCTCATTCCCAGTCTCGTCTATTGCACCGCAGCGCCATGCCTTGCAGCGCCCCTCAATAAAACACTTGCGTATGAGTTGTCTGTTCGATAACCCACCTCCGTCATCAATCTTCAGTGCTTTCGGGTTTTATAGCCGAACAATCATTTTTAAGCAATTGTCGGCTGCGCCGATCCTCACCCGGTATGCATTTTTACCACTCACTCTAGTTAACGGCAGTTCGTGCGTTGCAGCACATAGGAATAACCATAAGTTAGATTCGCTCCACTAATTATTTGTTTCAACAGAACGTTTCAAGCGCGCGGACCGGTTTCGCGCGACCGCGTTACGCCGTACGTCGTAACGGCGCGCGCGGCTCGTTACGTTACGCCGGCTGTGCAAATGCGCCGCGCATCGGGTTACGTGGGCGCAATCTGGTTTAGCGCACCCTCCGTCAGTTGCCCGCAAAGCCTTATCACGCCTGGCCCTGCCGCTCACGCCGAAAAAATCATCCGCATTGTTCAGTCGAAATGGCACGGCTCGTGCAGAGACAGGCACGCAGCAACATCCAACAACACATGCGATGCGAGGGCGACATGAACATTCAAACGACCAACACGACGTTACGGGCAACCCTGATTGCAGCCAGCGTGGCCGCAATGCTTTCTCTTGGTGCTTGCGGAGGCTCCGGCAGCCTGAGCTCCGGCACCGGCAGCAGCGGCAGCGGCTCCGCCGGCGGCACACTTTCCACGACCGGCAGCGGCTCGACGGGTTCGGGCGGCTCGGGTTCGGGTGCGGGCGCCGGTGCGAACACGACCACGGGTAGCAACGGCTCGGGAACGGGAACTGGTACTGGTACTGGTACGGGCACAGGAACGGGTACGGGCACGACACCCGTCGCCAACGCGCTCGGCACGGTGGTCGGCAACACGGGCGGCGTGGTGAGCGACGCCGGCTCGGCGGTCACCGGCATCGGTACCGTGATCGGTTCGCAGACTTTGCCGGGCGTCAGCTCGCAAACCACGCAGTCCGCCGGGGGCATCGTGCAGCAAGTCGGTTCGGCGGTTTCGACGCTCGGCAACGGCGTGTCGCAAGGGCTCGGCCAGCTCGGTACCGGCGGCAACGCGGTCGGCACGACGGTCTCTAGCGTGGGCGGTGTCGTGAGCCATGTCGGCGGCGCGGTGACGGACGCGGGCAACCTCGTGACGAGTCTCGGCAGCGGCCCCCTCGCTCCGCTGTCGGCGATCACCACGCCGCTCGGCGGCGTGGTCAACACGCTCGGCGGCGCGGTCACTAACGGCGGCGGCACGCTCACCACCGCCCTCTCGACGGGCCCGGTCCAGCAAGTCACGCAAACCCTCAGCACGGCGATCACGCCGATCACGTCGATGGTCGCCGCGACCACGCAAACGGTCGGCAACACCACGGGTCTCGGCGCGCCGCTCAACGGCCTGCTCTCGACGGTCGGCGGCGGACTCGGCAAGGCCGGCGCGCTGTTGAGTGCGACCGGCGGCAATCCGGTCACGGCCGCACTCGGCCATACGGTCACCGACACCGGCGCGACGGTCGCTTCAGTGGGCGGCTTGCTCACGGGCGGAAGCGGCGGCAATCCGCTTGCACCGCTTACCAGCGCGCTCGGTGGTTTGACCGGCGGCACCAGCAGTGGCCCGCTCGCCCCGCTCACCAGCGCACTCGGCGGCTTGACCGGCGGCACCGGCAGCGGCCCGCTCGCGCCGCTCACCAGTGCACTCGGCGGCTTGACCGGCGCCGTCGGCGGCGCATCGAGCGGCGGCAGCCCGCTCGCGCCCGTTACCGGCTTGCTCTCTACCGTGACAGGCAGCCTCTCCGGCGCAGCCGGCGGCAGCAGCGGCCCGCTCGCACCGGTCACCGGTTTGCTGTCGGGCGTCACCGGCGCGCTCGGCGGCGTCACCACCACGGCGAGCGCCGCGCCGGCCACCACGACCGCCGCCGCTTCCACCAACTCGGGCGCCGGCCTGTCGCTGTCGACCAGCACGGGCAAAGGCACCTCGAACAATCCGCTCGCACCGGTGACGTCGCTCGTCGGCGGCCTGCTCGGCGGCTTGGGCAAGAAGTAAGCAGCCCTCCCGGGAACAGCGAAATACGTCGAGCAAGACCCTGCCGGAGCGCGGCCCGCCAGCCGCGTCCCGGCGCTTCCCGACTCCGGGCTGAACTGGGCCGCGCCGCTCAGACATTCGTTGCAACGGCGCACTGAAACCAACGCACACGACATCAAGAAGACACAGAGGAGCACACATGTCCACTCAACGTTTGTTTTCCCTCCATGCGACGTGCGCGACCGTGTCGTCGTTGCGCGCGCCATTGATTGCCGTGGCGGTCGCCGGCCTGCTCGCGGCGTGCGGCGGCAGCACCGTCAGCGCGCCGCCCACCGCCTCGAATACCGGTAGCGGCAGCGGCTCGGGTTCGACCAACACCGGCAGCGGCACCACCACGAAGACCGGCACGACCGGCGTCGCCACTGCGGCCGCGCAGACCACCAACGATCTGGGCACGGCGATCGCTTCGCAGACCATTCCGGGCCTCAGCCCGCAAGTCACGCAAGGGCTCGGCAACGCGGTGTCGAGCACGAGCAGCACGCTGAACTCGCTGGCCGATGCCGTGAGCAACGGCGTCGGCCAGACCGGCACGACGGCCAATCCGGTCGGCACCACGGTCGCCGGACTCGGCTCGGTGGTCGGTTCGACGAGCGGCGTCGTGCAGGGGCTGAGCACTGCCGTCGGCGGCCTCGGCAGCGGCAGACTCGCGCCGCTGGCGCCGCTCACGACACCGTTGGCCAGCACGCTCTCCACTGCTGCCGGCGCACTCAACGCGGGTGGCGCGACGCTCGGCAACGCGCTCGGCTCCGTGCCCGTGCAGCAGATCACTCAACCGGTCAGCACCGCCATCACGCCGATCGTGACGACCGCTGGGCTCGTCACGCAAACGGTCGGTACGCAGAGCGGCCTCGGCGCGCCGCTGGGCGGCGTGCTCGCGAAAGTGGGCGGCGCATTGAGTTCCGCGGGCTCGAAAGTCGGCAACGCCACGCACAATCCGGTCGGCGCCGATCTCGGCACGTTGGTCGGCTCGCTCGGCAACACCGTGACCAACGCGGGCGGCCTGGTCAATCCGAACGGTCCGAATGGCGCGATGCCGATTCCCGGACTGATCACGAGCCTCGTCGGCGCGACGAGCGTGGGCGTCGCCAATGGGCCGCCCGCCAGCAGCAACCCGTTCGGCCCGCTGCAAAGTTCGCTGGCGAGTCTCGGGCTCGGCAGCAATCCGGTCGGCTCGCTGTCGACGCTGCTCGGCGGCACACCGCTGGCCGGCCTGACCTCAGCGCTTGGCGGCACGCCGCTGGGATCGCTGACTTCTTCGGGCTTGAGCGGCTCGCCGTTGAGTTCGCTGACGTCGGCATTAGGCGGCTCGGGTAGCGCATCGAATCCGTTGTCGACGCTGACGGGCGCGCTGTCCGGCGTCACGAGCGGCGTCACGAGCGGCAGCTTGGGCGGCGGCGCGGGCGGCAGCGGCCAGGCGCTCGCGCCGGTGACCGCGCTGGTCGGCCAGTTGACCGGCGCGCTCGGCTCGGCCGCAGGTTCGACGAGCGGCTCGGGCACGGCGACCAACGGCTTGACGACCCTGCTCGGCGGGCTGACTCCGGCGAACCATAAGTAGTTAGCCTAACTATTGAATCGATGCGGCCTGCATCAGCCATCCGTTGAGGCTTGCCGCGCGGCTGTTCATCGAGTCATGCAAGCCGCAGCGAATCAGGTAATGCGCATGACCGGTCCGACTCGTCACGTGTTTCGCGCTTTTGCAGCGAGCGCTCAAGCCCCGCGGAGCACGTGACGTAATACATGCAAGCATCGCAATACGCGTCGAGCCGCACATAAGCGCTCGCGCCCCGCCCGGCCAGGCGGTGCGTCCGCGACACAAAAACGATATACGAGGGAAATCCGATGAAACTCGGGTATAGCAGCATAGGTACCGTCGTCCTCGCAGCGCTTGCGGCGAGCACCGTGGCCATGCAAGCGCATGCGCAGTCCCGCCCAGGCGGTTCGGCGGTCGGCGGCAATCCGCTGGATTCGCTGCCGCAGATCAAGGCGCCCGACAAAGGCCCGAACGTGACCGTGCAGGTCGCGCCGCAAGCCCCCCAACTCGAGGAATTGCTTGCTCGCCACATCACGCCTTCGCGCGTGCAGGTGGAGGGCGTGAAGTCCATTCCCTTCGACGATGTCGCACAACGCTTCACGCCGCTCGTCGGCAAGGACACGACGATCGGCGATCTGATCCAGGTCGCCAACGGCGTCACGAAGCTCTATCAGGACCGCGGCTTCGCGCTCTCGTTTGCCTTCATTCCCGCGCAGACATTCGAAGACGGCGTGGTGCGCGTGACGGTGGTGGAAGGCTACGTGTCCGCCGTCAAGGTGACGGGCAAGGCCGGCGCCGTAGAAGACAAGATCCGCGCGATCGCCGATCACATCACCGCCGACCGGCCGCTGCGGCGCGCTACGTTCGAGCGCTACATCAACGTGCTCGGGCTGTTGCCGGGCGTGAAGGTCGCGGCCAACGTGCCGCCGCCGCAGAACACCGACGGCGCCACCACGCTCGAACTGAACGTGGAGCGCAAGCCGTTCGACGCCAGTACCGGGATCGATTTCAATCACCCCGGCGTGCAGGGGCTGCTGACCGCCACCGAAAACGGGCTGACTTCGTTCGGCGAACAATTGAGCGTCTCGGCTCTGCTGCCGAAGGGGCGTGACAACGTCACCTATCTCGCCGCGCACGGCGCGGTGCCGATCGGCAGCAACGGACTGATCGCGAAGATCGACGCGTCGCACTATCGCGGCAATCCAACCGACAATCCCGGCTTGCCCTCCAGCATCGAACGCACGGTCATCAACGACAAGATCGGCGGTTCGCTGGCGTATCCGATCCTGTTAAGCAACACGCAAAGCGTGATCGGCACGGCGTCGGTCTATGCGTCGCACGACGAGGATCGCTACAACAATCACGACACCGGCGCACAGATCGGCTTCCGCTCGCAAGTGCGAGTCATGCAGTTGCAGGCCGATTACACCAGCGTGCAGACGGGCCAAGTGCGCCGCGCGAGCGTCAACGTGGCGAAGGCGTTCGACATCCTGGGCGCGTCCAAATCCGGCGACTCGAACGTGCCGGGCGCGCCCGTCACCAATCCGGCGTCGATCAACTTCGTGCGCACCGGCGCCACCTTCTCGCAAACCAACGAGTGGCCGTTGAAGATCGGCACGGCGGTCTCGCTGACAGGCCAATACAGCGGCGTGTCGCTGCCGACCTCCGAGCAGATCTCGTTCGGTGCACAGCGTTTCGCGCAGGGCTATCAGCCGGGCGAAGCCTCGGGCGATTCGGGCTGGGGCGCGATACTGGAAGTCAACCGCGCGTTCACACCGGGCTTCACCTATCTGCGCACGCTCACACCTTACGTTTCATTCGATATGGCGCGCGTCTATCTGCATGCGGGTACGCCCTCGCCTTCGAAGCTTTCCTCGATCGCGTTCGGCTTCCGCATCTCGGATGCGAAGTACTACAGCCTGGATCTCTCCGTGGCCAAAGCCATCGGCGACGCGCCGGTGGAAAGCGCGTCGCGTAGTCCGCGCATCAACGCGACGTTCTCGTATCAGCTGAATTGATTGGTAGAAATGCCGCGCCCTGATTAGAGGGTCCACTATCAAACGACGCGCGCACTTTCACGTATTCTGCGCTGACCATGTGTCGCTGGCGGCGGGCAAGCAGCAATCCACCCGTCGCGCGTGGCACACGAGGGCAGCAGAAGTCGAACCTGAGGGGCCATGCAAGGGATCACGGCGGCCATCGCCTGAAGACCGCCCGAGATGCCAATAACGCCGCGCGACCATGATCGTGCCGTCTTTAATCAAGGAGGAAGACAATGATGCAATTCACCCACCGCGCGCGTGCAGTCGCGCTTCGCACAGCCAAACATGCCGCGCTTGCCGGCGTCTTGCTCGTCAGCGCCGTGACGGCCATGGCGCAGGCCGACAGTCCGGTCGGCACGTGGCAAACCATCGACGATCACACCGGCCAGCCCAAGGCGCTCGTGCAGATCTCGCAGGACGGCAACGGCGCGCTCAGCGGCAAGGTCATCAAAGGGCTCGGCGCGAACGACCAGCCCGATCGCCGCTGCACGGCCTGTACCGACGCGCGCAAGGACCAGCCGATTCTCGGCATGACGATCATCAGCGATCTGAAGAAGGACGGCGACGCCTGGGATCACGGGCAGATTCTCGACCCGGAAAACGGCAAGCTGTACAAGTGCAAGATGCGCCTGGAAGACGGTGGGAACAAACTGGTCGTGCGAGGCTACATCGGCGTGTCGCTGCTGGGCCGCTCGCAGACGTGGATTCGCCAGCAATGATGCGCGGGTAGATCGGGGCTCGTTACGGAGCCCGCATGAAACGATGAGAAACGGCCGACGATCGCAATCGTTCGGCCGTTTCTTTTATTGGAGGACGCTGGGTTGTGGGGGTCATGCAGCGTGTTTGAAGGGCGAATGGAACGCGAACGGCGAGGACGGCAGTGGCTGGCTCGCCGGCGGGCTGTACACCGCAGGCGCGACGACCGGAGCCTTTTCGGTTTCCGCGCTCTTCGGTTTCTCGTTCACGTGCGTACGCATGCGCGCTTCCATCAGGCCGCAAAGTTCTTCGCTCGCCGCACCGAACAGTTGCTCCATGACCCGGTGGAGCACACCGGATTCGTACCACGCCTTGAAGCGGCGATGGCAGGTCTGGTAGGACGGGTACTTGCGCGGCATGGCGGACCAGGTGGCGCCGCTATACATGACCCACAGCACGCCGTTGAGCACTGAGCGTGTATTGGCAAGCGGCCTGCCACGCAGTTCTGAGCGCGGCCGCAGTTCGGGGAGCAACGGTGCAACACGTTGCCATTCTTCGTCGTTGATATCGCGGTACGGATTCATGGTTTCTCCTTTGTCTAAACCTCGACAAAAGATATCCAGTCGTCCGCAGACGGAATATAAGACCAATCCGAATCTTGAAAATACGCCGGACGCCTGCGCGTCATCGGCAAACCGAACGTGATCTATCGCAAAAGCGTCACCGGAAGCGCGCCACGACGCCTCAGGTCAGCGACGTATCGACGATCCGCCGCGGCGTATCGAGATACTCCTTCGACTGCATTTCGACGATGCGCGACACCGTGCGCGTGAACTCGTTGGCCATGGGACCGTCCGTGTAGAGTTCTTCGGGCGGCACCGCCGCGGACATCAGCAGCTTCACCTTGTGGTCGTAGAAGACGTCGATCAGCCAGGTGAAGCGGCGCGCTTCCGAGGCCATGCGCGCGGACATCTGCGGGACGCCGGAGAGGATCACCGCGTGGAAGCGGCTCGCCAGTTCAAGATAGTCGTTCTGCGAGCGCGGACCGCCGCATAAGGTAGCGAAGTCGAACCACACCACGCCGTCGGCGCGGCGCAGCGCCTTCAACTCGCGCTTTTCGATACGCAGGATCGGGCTTTCGTCGGGCACAGCGGCAAGACGCGCAAACGCGTCGCGCAACGCCTTGTCGGCGGCGGCGCCGAGCGGCGTGTGATACATCTCGACCTGCGCCAGCGTACGTTGCCGGTAGTCGATGCCCGCATCGACATTGATCACGTCGAGCTTCTGCTTGATGAGTTCGATTGCCGGCAGCATCCGGTCGCGATGCAGCCCGTCCGGATACAAAGTGTCCGGATCGTAGTTTGAGGTCATCACGAACTGCACGCCGTTTTCGAACAGCTTATCGAGCAGGCGGTACAGAATCATCGCGTCGGCAATATCCGACACGTGGAATTCGTCGAAACAGATCAGCCGGTAACGTTTGGCAATGCGGCGCGCGAGTTCGTCGAGCGGATCGGCCTGGCCTTTCAGATCTTCCAGCTCGCGGTGCACTTCGCGCATGAACTCGTGGAAATGCAGGCGCGTCTTGCGGTGCAACGGCACGATCATGTAGAAGCTGTCCATCAGGAAGCTCTTGCCGCGCCCTACGCCACCCCACATGTACACGCCACGCGGCAGATCCGGATGGATCAGCAGTTTCTTGAACGCGTTCGAGCGGCGCGATTTGTAGGCGGTCCACTCTTCAAAGCACCGCTGCAGACGGTCGACCGCCGCGCGTTGCGCCGGGTCCGATTGGTAACCCCGCGTCTGCAGTTCTTTTTCGTAGTATTCGGTGACGTTCATCGTGTTGCTGCAAATAGAAAGGCGGGAGGGAGTGAACCCGCCCGCCTTCGTGGTAATGCCGGAGTACTGTCAGTCAGGCGTGCGCGGAATTACATGTTCAGCGCGCGCTTGTCGACGGCGAGAGCCGCTTCGCGCATGACTTCCGACAGCGACGGGTGCGGATGGCAAATGCGGCCGATGTCTTCCGACGCCGCCTTGAATTCCATCGCCACCACGGCTTCAGCGATCAGGTCCGATGCGTCCGCGGCGATGATGTGCACCCCGAGGATTTCGTCCGTCTTCGCATCGGCGATCATCTTGACGAAGCCTTCCGCCTTGTTGATGCCGAGCGCGCGGCCGTTTGCCATCATCGGGAACTGGCCTGTCTTGATCTCGCGGCCTTCTGCTTTCAGTTGCTGTTCCGTCTTGCCGACCCACGCGATTTCCGGTTCGGTGTAGATCACCCACGGCACGCAGTTGTAGTCGATATGCGGCTTCTGACCGTCGATGATTTCGGCAACCAGCACGCCTTCGTCTTCGGCCTTGTGCGCGAGCATCGGGCCGCGCACCACGTCGCCTATCGCGTACACGTTCGGCACCGCCGTCGCGCAATGATCGTCGACGTCGATGAAGCCGCGCTCGTTGGCCTTCAGGCCGATCGCTTCGAGACCGAGGTTGTCGGTGTTCGGCACGCGGCCGATCGACACGATCAGACGGTCGGCTTCGAGCTTCTGCGCGTTGCCGTCCTTGTCCGTGTAGTTGACCGTCACGCTGTTATCGGTCGTGGTTACTTCGCCGACCTTCACGCCGACGTGGATATCCAGACCTTGCTTCTTGAACTGCTTAGCCGCTTCTTTCGCGAGCGCCTGGTCAGCCGCGCCGAGGAATTCCGGCAGCGCTTCGAGCACAGTCACGTCCGCGCCCAGACGGCGCCACACCGAACCCAGTTCCAGGCCGATCACGCCTGCGCCAATCACGGCGAGTTTCTTCGGCGTGGATTCGAAGCTCAGCGCGCCTTCGTTGTCGGCGACGATCTTGTTGTCGACCGGAACATTCGGCAGATGGCGTGCCTTCGAACCCGTGGCGATGATCACGTTCTTCGCCGTGACCGTTTCCGTTTCGCCTTCGCCGCTCACTTCGATCTGCACGCCGGCGTCCGTCTTGCCGGTGAACTTGCCGTGACCCTTGAGCCACGTGATCTTGTTCTTGCGGAACAGGAATTCGATGCCCTTGGTCATCTTTTCGACGATGCCTTCTTTACGGGCCATCATCTTCGCGATATCGACCGACACGTTTTCCACGGAAATGCCGTGGTCGGCGAGGTGATGCGACGCGTTTTCAAATTCTTCCGACGACGCGAGCAGCGCCTTCGACGGGATGCAACCCACGTTCAGGCAGGTGCCGCCGAGCTTCAGCGCGCCGGCCGGGTTCTTCCATTTTTCGATACATGCGACGGTTTTGCCGAGCTGCGCTGCGCGGATGGCGGCGATGTAACCGCCAGGGCCTGCGCCGATCACGACGACGTCAAATTCTTTGGACATGACAATCCTTTTGATGGCGGAACGGCGCGCGGCCACGTTTTTTGATCACAATTCGTGGCGCGCGACGTCCCTGTACTGCGGAATGCGAAAGACGTGCTGACTGCTTGCTGCATATATGGCGCCGGCTTGCGCAATGACAAGCCGGCAGCCAAACCCGCGCTTACAGGTCGAGCAGCAGGCGCGCCGGGTCTTCCAGCGCATCCTTCATGGCGACCAGCGACAGCACCGCCTCGCGGCCGTCGATGATGCGGTGGTCGTACGACAGCGCCAGGTAGTTCATCGGGCGGATCACGATCTGGCCGTTCTCGACCACAGCGCGTTCCTTGGTGGCGTGCACGCCCAGAATCGCGGATTGCGGCGGGTTGATGATCGGCGTCGACAGCATCGAACCGAACACACCGCCGTTCGAGATCGAGAACGTACCGCCGGTCATTTCTTCGATCGACAGCTTGCCGTCCTTGGCCTTCTGGCCGAATTCGGCAATCTTCTTCTCGATGTCGGCGAGGCTCAACTGATCTGCATTGCGCAGGATCGGCACCACCAGACCACGCGGGGAACCGACCGCGATACCGATGTCGAAGTAGCCGTGATAGACGATGTCGTTACCGTCGATCGACGCGTTCACCAGCGGGAACTTCTTCAGCGCATGAACCGCGGCCTTCACGAAGAACGACATGAAGCCAAGCTTCACGCCGTGTTCCTTCTCGAAGCGGTCTTTGTACTTGTTGCGCAGGTCCATCACCGGGGCCATGTTCACTTCGTTGAACGTGGTCAGGATGGCGTTGGTTTGCTGCGACTCGAGCAGACGCTCGGCGATACGCGCACGCAGACGCGACATCGGCACGCGTTGTTCCGGGCGGTCCTTCAGCCATTGATCAGCCGAAGCCGGCGCCTTGACGTCCGGCAGCGACGGCTTGGCAGCCTTCGGTGCGGCGGCCGGTGCCGGAGCCGGTGCGGCCTTGGCAGCCGGAGCACCGGCGGTCAGCACGTCGCCCTTGGTGATGCGGCCGTCGCGGCCCGTGCCGGACACGTCGCCCGCGCCCAGACCCTTCTCGGCCATCAGCTTGCCGGCAGCCGGCGAAGCTGCGGTATTCGCACCCGTTGCGGATGCGGCATGAGCCGCCGGAGCCGCTGCAGCGGCGGGTGCCGGCGCGGCTTCAGGAGCGGGCTTCACTTCGGCTTCGACGGCAGCGGCGCCCGCCTTGCCTTCGGTGTCGATCTTGGCGATCACCTGATCAGCCGTGACGGTGTCGCCGTCGTTCGCGATGACTTGCGCGAGCACGCCGGCCGAGGGTGCCGGCACTTCGAGCACGACCTTGTCGGTCTCGATTTCGATGAGAATTTCGTCTTGAGCAACAGCCTCGCCCGGCTTCTTTTTCCACTGCAGCATCGTGGCTTCCGAGACGGACTCGGAGAGCTGGGGGACCTTGACTTCAACAATAGCCATTTTGTGAATATCCTGAATACGTATCGGGTGACGGCGCGCGATCCATGGATCCGACGACCGCCTGCGAACCTCGAATGCCGCAACTGATCTGTTCGGATGCGGCACGGGAAAGTGCGTTGCGCTTTCCCGGTTCGGTTTTAATGATTATTTAGCGATCGACGAGCTCTTGAGGCGGCCGAAAGCGCCTTCGACCAGCGCCTTCTGCTGCTCGTAGTGCTTCGCGTAGTAGCCGACTGCCGGCGAGGCCGAAGCCGGACGTCCGCTGTATGCCAGCTTCTGACCTTCCTTCATGCCGTCCTTCAGGTGGTGCTCGATGTAGAACCACGGGCCTTGATTCTGCGGCTCGTCCTGCACCCAGACCACTTCGGTCGCGTTGTCGTACTTCTTCATTTCCGCTTCGAACTGCTTGTGCGCGAACGGATAGAGCTGTTCGATACGGATGATCGCGACGTCGTTCGACTTCGATTCGCGGCGATGTGCGAGCAGGTCGTAGTACACGCGACCCGAGCAGGCGATCACGCGCTTGACCTTCTTCGCGTCGATGGCTTCGTCGATTTCGCCGAGGATCGGTTGGAACGCGCCCTTGGCCAGTTCCGACAGATCGGAGACGGCTTCCTTGTGACGCAGCAGCGACTTCGGCGTGGCGACGATCAGCGGCTTGCGGAACAGGCGGATCATCTGACGGCGCAACAGGTGGAAAATCTGCGCCGGCGTGGTCGGTTGAACGACCTGCATGTTGTGATCCGCGCACAGTTGCAGGAAACGCTCGATACGTGCCGACGAGTGCTCGGGACCCTGACCTTCGTAGCCGTGCGGCAGCAGCATCGTGAGACCCGAAACACGGCCCCACTTCACTTCGCCCGACGAGATGAACTGGTCGATCACGACTTGCGCGCCGTTCACGAAGTCGCCGAACTGCGCTTCCCACGCGACGAACGTATTCGGTTCAGCGGTCGAGTAACCGTATTCGAAGCCCAGCACCGCTTCTTCCGACAGCACCGAGTCGATCACCGTGAACTTCGCCTGACCATCGGCGATGTTCTGCAACGGCACATACGTGCCGTCGTTCCAGCGTTCGCGGTTCTGATCGTGCAGCACCGCGTGACGGTGCGTGAACGTGCCACGGCCCGAGTCCTGACCGGTCAGGCGCACTGCGTAACCCGACGCGACCAGCGACGCGAACGCCAGGTGTTCGCCCATGCCCCAGTCGAGCTTCGCTTCACCGCGGCCCATCGCGCGACGGTCGTTGAGAACGCGCTCGACCAGCGGGTGAACCTTGAAGTTTTCCGGCACCGTGGTGACGCGCTCGGCCAGACGCTTCAGCTCCGCGAGCGGCACTGCGGTGTCCGCGGCGTCGGTCCACTTGCGGTTCAGGAACGGCACCCAGTCCACCGCGTACTTGCTCTTGTAGTTCGAGAGCACCGGGTCGACCGTGTGGTGGCCTTCGTCCATCGCCTTGCGGTAAGCCTTGACGAATTCGTCGGCTTCTTCCGCGGTGATCACGCCTTGCTGCACCAGCTTTTCAGCGTACAGCGCGCGCGTGCCCGGGTGCTTGGCGATCGTCTTGTACATCAGCGGCTGCGTGACCGCCGGCGTGTCCTGCTCGTTGTGGCCCAGCTTGCGGAAGCAGACGATGTCGACAACGACGTCCTTATGGAACTGCATGCGGAAGTCGATGGCCAGCTGCGTAGCCAGCACGACCGCTTCGGGATCGTCGCCGTTCACGTGCAGCACCGGCGCTTCGATCATCTTGACCACGTCAGAGCAGTACAACGTGGAGCGCGAGTCGCGCGGGTCCGACGTCGTGAAGCCGATCTGGTTGTTGATGACGATGTGCAGCGTGCCGTGCGTGCCGTAACCGCGCGTTTGCGCGAGGTTCAGCGTTTCCATCACCACGCCCTGGCCCGCGAAAGCCGCGTCGCCGTGGATCTGCACCGGCAGCACTTGCAGGCCGCTGTCGTCGCCGCGACGGTCCATACGGGCCTTCGCCGAACCTTCGACCACCGGGTTGACGATTTCGAGGTGCGACGGGTTGAACGCGAGCGACAGGTGAACCGGGCCGCCTTCGGTCGAGACGTCCGACGAGAAACCCTTGTGGTACTTCACGTCGCCGGCCGGCAGGTCGTCGTGGTGCTTGCCTTCGAATTCGGCGAACAGGTCAGCCGGCATCTTGCCGAGCGTATTGACCAGCACGTTCAGACGGCCACGGTGAGCCATGCCGATGACGATTTCCTGAACGCCGTTGGCGCCGCCGTGACGCACGACTTCGTCCATCGACGCGATGAAGCTTTCGCCGCCTTCGAGCGAGAAGCGTTTCTGGCCGACGTACTTGGTGTGCAGGAAGCGCTCGAGGCCTTCAGCGGCCGTCAGGCGATTCAGGATGTGCTTTTTCTTTTCGTTCGAGAAGTTCGGCGTGGAGCGAATCGATTCGAGCTTCTCTTTCCACCAGCGCTTCTGTTCCGGATCGCTGATGTACATGTACTCGGCGCCGATCGTGCCGCAGTACGTGTCGCGCAATGCCTTGACGATCTCGCGCAGCGACGCTTTCTCGAATCCGAAATACAGATTCGTGGCGCTGAACTCCTGGTCCATGTCGGCTTCGGTGAAGTCGTAGAACGCGGGTTCGAGTTCGGGAATAGCGGGACGTTCGCGGCGCTTCAGGGGATCGAGATTGGCCCATTGCGAGCCGAGGAAGCGATATGCGCCGATGAGGGACTGCACGTAGACTTGCTTGCGAGCGGTAGCGAGATCTTCGCCGCCGGCTGCCGTGCGCGGGATAAAGGCATTAGCCTTGGCCCGTTGTGCAAACGATTCGACGATCGGGCCATGGGCCACGTCGTTGGCATTGCTGCCATCCGATGCAGGGACGTTCTGCAACGCGTCGAAATAGCTGCGCCAGTTCTCGGGCACTGACGCCGGATTATCGAGATACGCTTCGTACATTTCTTCTACGTACGGAGCATTGCCGCCGAACAGATAAGAGTTCGACTGGAATTGCTTCATCATTTTTACGCTCACCTTTCTTCGAGTTTCTCGAGAAATAGCGGGTTACAGAACCTTCCGCGACACGGCCTGACCGTTTAGCGGATTGCGCGAATCAAGTCTTGCTTGGAAGGACCTAAAACTTTGCACCCGGGGAGCATATCACAGAACGGATAGTGCAGATAGCAGATGGATTGCCGCTCAAGCCCGTCTCGACGGGCTTCCGGGCGATTCTCACGGTTCGCAACGGTCTTCTGCATGAAATGGAAACAAGAGGACGGCGTGGCGCCCGGGGCGGCTATCCAGCTACCGAAGCCCGGAAACGGCGAAAGCCACCCGGAGGTGGCTTTCGACTGACTGCGCTGCTAAAGCATCGTACCGGCCGCAGCCGATAATGCCCGCTCGCTTACTTAGTCCACCGCGCCCTTGCGGCTCGCGCTGCGACGCTCGTGTTCCTTCAGGTAGCGCTTGCGCAGACGGATGGATTGCGGCGTGACTTCGACCAGTTCGTCGTCGTCGATGAATTCGACCGCGTATTCCAGCGACATCTGGATCGGCGGCACGAGGCGCACCGCTTCGTCCGTACCCGACGAACGCACGTTGGTCAGCTGTTTGCCCTTGATCGGGTTCACGACCAGGTCGTTGTCACGGCTGTGAATGCCGATGATCATGCCTTCGTACAGCGGCTCGCCCGGCGAAACGAACATGCGGCCGCGATCCTGCAGCTTCCACAGTGCGTACGCGACAGCGGCGCCGTCGTCCTGCGAAATCAGCACGCCGTTGCGACGCTCGCCGACCGCGCCTTCCTTGACCGGCTGATACGAGTCGAACGTGTGGCTCATCAGGCCCGTGCCGCGCGTGAGCGTGAGGAATTCTGACTGGAAGCCGATCAGGCCACGCGCCGAAATACGGTACTCAAGACGCGTACGGCCGCGGCCGTCCGACGCCATGTCGAGCATTTCGCCCTTGCGGCGACCGAGCTCTTCCATCACGCCGCCCTGGTGACCGTCTTCCATGTCGACGGTCAGGTTTTCGTACGGCTCGTGCTTCACGCCGTCGACTTCCGTCATCACCACGCGCGGACGCGACACGGCCAGCTCGTAGCCTTCACGGCGCATGTTTTCCACGAGAATGGTCAGGTGCAGTTCGCCGCGGCCCGCCACTTCGAACGTGGTTTCGTCGCCGGTTTCCTTCACGCGCAGTGCGACGTTGTGGTTCAGTTCCTTCATCAGGCGGTCACGGATCTGACGGCTCGTGACGAACTTGCCTTCGCGGCCGGCCAGCGGCGACGAATTGACGAGGAAGTTCATGGTCAGCGTCGGTTCGTCGACGGTGATCATGGGCAGCGCTTCCGGTTGTTCCGGTGCGCAGATAGTCACGCCAATGCCGATTTCTTCAATACCGTTGATCAGCACGATGTCGCCGGCTTCAGCCGAGTCGACCTGCACGCGCTCCAAGCCCTTGAACGACAGCACCTGGTTGATCTTGCGGTTCAGGATCGCGCCGTCGGGGCCCGAACGCACAGCGACGGACATGCCCGGCTTGATCGTGCCGCGCGTGATGCGGCCCACGCCGATACGACCGACATACGACGAGTAGTCGAGCGACGTGATCTGCAGTTGCAGCGGAGCCGACGGATCGGCCGGGCGAACCGGCACGTGTTGCAGCACGGCTTCGAACAGCGGGCGCATATCGCCTTCGCGCACGTCCGGAGTCAAGCCTGCGTAGCCGTTCAAACCCGATGCGTACACGATCGGGAAGTCGAGTTGTTCGTCGGTTGCGCCCAGCTTGTCGAACAGGTCGAACGTCTGGTTGATCACCCAGTCGATACGCGCGCCCGGACGGTCCACCTTGTTGATCACGACGATCGGCTTCAGACCGAGCGCCAGCGCCTTCTTGGTCACGAAACGCGTTTGCGGCATCGGACCTTCGACGGCGTCGACCAGCAGCAGCACGGAATCGACCATCGACAGCACGCGCTCCACTTCGCCGCCGAAGTCGGCGTGGCCCGGCGTGTCGACGATGTTGATGTGCGTGCCTTCGTATTCGACTGCGCAGTTCTTCGAAAGAATCGTGATGCCACGCTCTTTTTCGATGTCGTTCGAGTCCATCACGCGCTCAGCGATCTGCTGGTTGTCACGGAACGTGGCGGTCTGGCGGAGAAGCTGGTCGACGAGCGTGGTCTTGCCGTGGTCGACGTGAGCAATGATGGCGATGTTGCGTAGGGCGCGAGTCATAGGAACCTGGAGACAGTTGAGTGCGCCAGCAGCAGCATTGTGTGAACGAAACCAACAAAGCCCAAAGCGCACTTTTGGGAACCCAATATTGTAGCACGTGCAAATGAAGCTATCTGGTATTCCCTGATACGCCGCAGTCAGCGGCGCAGCGCCATGGCAGAAATGAAACGTAAGCGGGTGGGCGAAATCCTTCGCAATATCACGCGGATTATGACTTGAGCGGGGAAAGTTCCTTGCCTAAGCTGTAATAACACTTGCCGCGTCAACCAACCGGCCCCTATAATCCTGCCTAGTCAACCATTGCATTCGCACGAGAATCATGACGGAGCCGTCCGCTACACCCACGCCGGACCTCAGCGAATATCAGCTAGGCGAGAGCGTCGGCTATCTGATCTCGCGAGTGAAATCGACGCTGTCCAACCTGGTCACCCAGCGCAGCATGGCCGAACTCGGCATTACCAGCCAGCAGGGCAGCATCCTGTTCATGGTGGCGAGCGGCAAATGCCTGCTGGCGGCCGAACTGGCCCGCGAATACGGTATCGACGCAAGCGCCGTCACGCGTCTGATCGACCGGTTGGAGAAACGCGGCCTGCTGACCCGGGTGCGCAGCAGCGAAGACCGGCGGGTCGTGCGCCTCGCGCTCACGCCGGAAGGTCATGCCATCGCCGCCAAAATGCCGGCTATTTTCAACGGCGTGCTGGATAGCCTTTTAGGCGGCTTCACCCAGGAAGAAGTGGGTTTTCTGAAGAGCATGCTGCGTCGGGTGCTTATCAATTCCGGCGAACAAACGGGACTAACCCGTGATGCAGCAAGCAATTTTGACAGCAAATCGTAAGAAATTGCTTGCAGTGTCCATCATTACATTCCACTCAAAGAGTCGAGCGATGAAATCCCTTTCCCTGTCCGCGCCCGCGTTTTCGAGCCGGGCCGCTGTCGCCGCCGCGGTGACGGCGCTCGCCCTTACGGGGTGCGCGAACTACTTCGGTATGAAAAGCGACAAGCAGATCTCGTCGCCCGCTGAGTATGAGTCCACCCAGAGCCTCGCGGGTCAGGGCGGCCAGTGGCCGTCGCTCGACTGGGCCAACCAGTTCGGCGACCCGCAACTGCCCAAGCTGATCGCCGAAGCGCTGGAAGGCAGCCCGTCGATCGCGCAGGCGCAGGCGCGTCTCGCCAAGGCTTCGTCGTATATCGAGAGCTCGCGCTCGGCGCTGTACCCGAAGGTCAACGGCAGCTATTCGTGGACCCGCGAACTCTTCTCGGGGAACGCGCTCTACCCGCCTCCGTACGGCGGCACCTGGTATAGCGAGAACAACGTGCTCGCCAGCGCGTCGTGGGATCTGGATCTGTGGGGCAAGAATCGCGAGCGCCTGGGTCAGGCCGTGTCGCAGGAAAAAGCGGCCGAGGCCGACATGCAGCAGGCGCGCGTGACGCTCGCGGCGTCGGTGGCCAGCACATATAACCAGCTCGCCCAGCTGTACGCATTCCGCGACATCGCCGCGCGTGAAATCGCCAACCGCCAGGATATCGGCCGCATCACCAACGGGCGCGTGACCGCCGGCCTCGACACCAATGTCGAGCGGCAAACCGCGAACGGCAACATCGCGACCAGCCAGTCCAATTTGACCGACCTCGACGGCCAGATCACCGTCGTGCGCTATCAATTGGGCGCGCTGCTCGGCAAGGGTCCGGATCGCGGCTTGCAAATCGCGCAGCCCGCGCTAACCAACGGCAACGTCGTGGCGCTGCCGAACAACCTGCCGGCCGACCTCGTCGCGCGCCGCGCGGATATCGTCGCCGCGCGTTGGCAAGTCGAAGCCGCGATGCACGACGTGAAGGAAGCCAAAGCGGAGTTTTTCCCCGACGTGAACCTCGCGGCCGGCTTCGGTTTCGACGCGTTCGGCTGGGGCCGTTTCCTGAAGGCCGGCAGCCGTCAGATGCAATTCGGTCCGGCCATTCACCTGCCGATCTTCGACGCCGGCGCGCTGCGCTCGCAGCTGAAAGGCCGCTACGCCGACTTCGATCTGGATGTGGCGAACTACAACCAGACGCTGATCAGCGCCCTCTCGGACGTCGCGACGCAAGTGTCGTCAATTCGTTCGATCGACCAGCAGCAAGGCGACGCACAACGCGCGCTCGACGCATCGACCAAGGCATATCAGTTGGCAGTGATTCGCTACAAAGCCGGTTTGTCGCCGCAGTTGCAGGTGCTGACCGCCGACCAGAACCGCCTTGCCGCCGACCAGACGGTGACCGGCTTGAAGATGCGCCGCCGCGACATGCAGATCGGCCTCATCAAGGCGCTCGGCGGCGGTTTCGACGCGACACAGACCGGCCTCGTGGTGCCGACCGATGCTCCGGCATCGGCCACCGCCGCGACCGCCGCGGCCAACTGAGCGCGCGAACCCCGGCCAGATCGAACACACGCACGAACATCCGAATAAACGACGACGTCTGAAAGAACCCGGAGCACATCAATGAGCACCACCCAACAGCCCGCGGCAACTACACAGCCGACTCAATCGGCCCCGCAGCCGACGCAACCGCCGGCGCAGCCACCGGCGAACAACGGCAAACGCAAGCGCATGATGACGCTGCTCGTCATCGTGATCCTGATCGCCGCGATCGCTTATGGCCTGTACTACTTCCTCGTCGCGCGCTTCCATGAAGACACCGACGACGCGTACGTGAACGGCAATGTCGTGCAGATCACGCCGCAGGTTACCGGCACGGTCGTCGCCGTGAACGCGGACGACACGCAAACGGTGAAGGTGGGCGACCCGCTCGTCGTGCTCGATCCTGCCGACGCCCGCGTCGCGCTGGAACAGGCCGAAGCGAACCTCGCGCAGACGGTGCGTCAGGTGCGCGGCCTGTTCGCCGACGACAATCAATATCAGGCGCAAGTGGCCCAGCGCCAAGCCGATCTATCGCGCGCCCAGGACGACCTGAAGCGCCGCCTGACGGTCGCGCAAACCGGCGCGGTGTCGCAAGAAGAAATCTCGCACGCCCGCGACGCCGTGAAGAGCGCGCAAGCCGCCGTCGACGCCGCCCAGCAGCAATTGAACTCGAACCGCGCGCTGACCGCCAACACCACGATCGCGAATCACCCGAACGTGCAGGCCGCCGCCGCGAAGGTCCGCGACGCGTACCTGAACAACGCGCGTAACAACCTGCCGGCGCCGGTCACCGGCTACGTGGCGAAGCGCTCGGTGCAGGTCGGCCAGCGCGTCTCGCCGGGCACCCCGCTGATGGCGATCGTGCCGCTCGGCGGCGTGTGGGTCGACGCGAACTTCAAGGAAGTACAACTCAAGCACATGCGCATCGGCCAGCCGGTCGAACTGACGGCCGACGTGTACGGTTCGTCGGTCGTGTACCACGGCAAGGTGGTCGGCTTCTCGGCGGGCACGGGTTCGGCGTTCTCGCTGCTGCCCGCGCAGAACGCGACCGGCAACTGGATCAAGGTGGTGCAGCGTCTGCCGGTGCGGATCGCGCTCGATCCGAAGGAACTGGAACAGCATCCGCTGCGTATCGGCCTGTCCATGCAAGCCGACGTCAGCATCAAGGACGACAACGGCGGCCAGCTCGGCCAGGCGCCGAATACGGTCTACCAGACCGCCGTGTTCGAGAAGTACGGTGACGAAGCCGACGCGGAAATCGCCCGCATCATTTCGCAAAACGCCGGTCCGAACGGCGGCTCGCAAAAGTCGTCTCAGGCGGACGGCGCGAAGCCTGTCGCAGCGAAGGTGATGTAAGGCACGCGACGATTCAGACAAGGCTTCTTTAATGGCTCAGGCTCAGGCGCAAGTCCCTCATCCGCCGCTCGAGGGCGCGCAACTGGTGATCGGCACCATCGCGGTGTCGCTCGCCGTGTTCATGAACGTGCTCGACACGTCGATCGCCAACGTGTCGATTCCCTCGATTTCGGGCGACCTCGGCGTGTCGTCCGACCAGGGCACGTGGGTCATCACTTCGTTCGCGGTTGCGAACGCGATCTCCGTGCCGCTCACCGGCTGGCTGACCGAACGCATCGGCCAGGTGCGGCTCTTCATGGCGTCGATCATCCTGTTCGTGATCTCGTCGTGGATGTGCGGCCTCGCGCCGACCCTGCCCTTTCTGCTCGCTTCGCGCGTATTGCAAGGCGCAGTGGCCGGTCCGATGATTCCGCTGTCGCAAACGCTCCTGCTGGCGAGCTATCCACGCGCCAAGGCGCCCATGGCGTTATCCATGTGGGCGATGACCACGCTGATCGCGCCGGTGGCCGGCCCGATTCTCGGCGGCTGGATCTCGGACAACATCTCGTGGCCGTGGATTTTCTACGTCAACATTCCGGTCGGCGCGATTGCCGCCGCGGCGACGTGGATGATCTTCCGCAATCGCGATTCGGTCATCAGAAAAGCGCCGATCGACGGTGTCGGTCTCGGCCTGCTGATCGTCTGGGTCGGCTCGCTGCAAGTCATGCTCGACAAAGGCAAGGATCTCGACTGGTTTTCGTCGACGACCGTCGTCGTACTGGCGCTGGTCGCGGTGATCGCGCTCGCGTTCTTCATCGTGTGGGAATTGACGGCCGAGCACCCGGTGGTGGACCTATCGCTATTCAGCCGGCGCAATTTCACGGGCGGCACCGTCGCGCTGTCGATCGGTTATGGACTCTACTTCGGCAATCTGGTGTTGCTGCCGTTGTGGCTGCAAACCGATATCGGCTACACCGCGACCGAAGCCGGTCTGGTGATGGCGCCGGTCGGCCTGTTCGCCGTGCTGCTGTCGCCGATCACCGGCAAGGTTTTGCCACGCACCGATCCGCGCTATATCGCTACGCTGTCGTTTCTCGTGTTCGCGCTATGTTTCTGGATGCGCTCGCGTTATACGACCGGCGTCGATACGTTTTCGCTGCTGGTGCCTACCTTGATTCAAGGGATCGGCATGGCGGGGTTTTTCATCCCGCTGGTGTCAATTACTCTGTCGGGACTGCCGGGCAACCGGATTCCGGCGGCGTCGGGCCTGTCGAATTTCGTGCGGATCATGTGCGGCGGCATCGGCACATCGATTTTCCAGACGGCGTGGGACCACCGCACGATCATGCATCACGCGCAACTGGCCGAACAGGCTAGCGCGTACAACCCGGTGTTCGACCAGTCGATCCGGCAGATGGGCGCGGCGGGCTTCAGTCAACCACAGGCATACGGCCTGTTCAACACGATGGCGACGCAGCAGGCCGCGCAACTCGGAGTGAACGACCTGTTCTTCGTGTCCGCCGGCATCTTTATCGCGTTGATCGCGTTGATCTGGATCACGAAGCCAGAACGTGCCGGCGGCGACGCGGGTGCGGCGGCTGCAGCGGCGCACTGAGTTTCCGGCTCAAGTCCCTATCTAGCAGATAGGATATAAAAAAGGCGGGACCGCTTCTTGAGCGGTCCCGCCTTTTTCTTTGCAGCGCGTTTGTCGCGCGTTGCGCCACCTATAGGGCGTACAGGGCGTTCAGCTCTCCGTCGTGACGACCAGCCGCTCGGGCGCCAGCACGCCCTCGCCTTGTTTGGCGACGCCAAGCAGACGCCCTTGCTCCGCGTACACCCGGACGCGCGGTGCATTCACTGCATCGCCCGTGATGGTCAATTCGGACAGTTTCAACCGCTGGCCGTGCAGGAAGCGGCGCGTGGCGTCTTCATTCAAGCGCACGAGCGGGAATGTCGACAGCAACGCATCCACCGGTTGCAGCCATGCATCGCGTTCGCTTTCGGCAGCGTCGGACAACGCGTCGAGCGTCACCGAATTGTCCAGCGTCAGTGCGCCGACACCGGTGCGCCGCAGCGCCACCAGATGCGCGCCGCAGCCCAACGCTTCGCCGATATCCTCGGCCAGCGTGCGCACATACGTGCCCTTGCTGCACGTCACGCGAAAGGTTACGTCCGGCAGCGCGCAGGCGAGCATTTCGAGCGCGAGGATCGTCACCTGTCGCCCTTCCCGCTCCACCGTCTGGCCCGCGCGCGCGTATTCGTACAGCGGCTTGCCGTCACGTTTGAGCGCCGAATACATCGGCGGAACCTGCGTGATTTCGCCGAGGAACGTCGGCAGAACCGCCAGAATCGCGGCCTCGTCACAGGTTACTTCGCGCGTGTCGATCGCTTCGCCTTCGGCGTCGCCGGTGGTCGTGCGGACACCGAGACGCATGGTGGCCTCATACGTCTTATTGGCTTCGAGCAGGTCCTGCGAAAACTTGGTGGCTTCGCCGAAACAGAGCGGCAGCAAGCCTGTGGCCAAGGGATCGAGCGTGCCGGTGTGGCCCGCCTTTTTCGCCAGATAGAGACGCTTCGCTCGAATCAGCGCGTCGTTGCTCGACAGGCCGAGCGGCTTGTCGAGCAGCAGCACGCCGTCGAGCGCGCGACGCGGCACGCGGGGGCGTTGAGGTGCGGTCATGTCAGAAAGACGAACGTCTACGAAGAATACGGAAAACAGCACTGAGCGCATGGCGACTCAGGCATGGCAGCGAGCGCCACGACAAACAGCGCGCTCAGTCTTCTTTCGCGCGATTGGCGTTGGCTTCGTCGATCAAACGCGACATTTCGACAGCGCGCTCGATCGTCTTGTCGTAATGGAAATGCAGCGTCGGCACGGTATGGATATGCAGGCGCTTGAACAGCTGATTATGCAGATGGCCGGCCGCATGCGTGAGCGCTTCGAGAGTCTGCTGCGGATCGCCGGTGAGCGTCGTGAAATAGACCTTGGCGTGCGCATAGTCAGGCGTCAGCTCGACGCTTTGAATCGTGACGATGCCGATGCGCGGATCCTTGACCTCGCGCAGCAGATCGGACAGATCGCGCTGGATCTGATCGGCGATCTGCACATTGCGATTGGGAGAAGAACGTTTTTTAGGCATGGTGTGATGTGATCCGTTCTGACGGATGCAAAAAGTGGTTCGCGCTGCCGCCTTTTGGGCTTTCATCTCTGCGGCACTCAGACTGCGCGGATGACCAGACGAAACTCGGCCGCAGGCGCTCTGCGCGACGGACACGAACAAACCGCGTGGCCCCAAAAACAACGGGCGGAGCGGGCGTTAAAGCCCGCTCCGCCCCTAGAGCCGTGCCGCGCGAATTACAGCGTACGTGCGACTTCGGTGATCTCGAAGACTTCGAACTGATCGCCTTCGACGATATCGTTGAAGTTCTTGATCGACATACCGCACTCGAAGCCCTGACGGACTTCCTTCACGTCGTCCTTGAAGCGCTTGAGCGAATCGAGCTCGCCGGTGAAGATGACGACGTTGTTGCGCAGCACGCGCACCGACGACGAGCGCTTGACGAAGCCGTCCGTGACCATACAGCCGGCCACCGCGCCGATCTTCGGTACCTTGAAGACCTGACGCACTTCGACCGTACCCGTGACGATTTCGCGCTTCTCCGGTGCCAGCATGCCCGACATCGCGGCCTTCACCTCATCTACGGCGTCGTAAATGATGTTGTAGTAGCGAATATCCACGCCGTTGGCTTCCGCCAGCTTGCGAGCCTGCGCGTCCGCACGGGTGTTGAAGCCGATGATGACCGCCTTCGAAGCCGTTGCCAGGTTGACGTCGGACTCGCTGATGCCGCCCACGGCGCCGTGCACGATCTGCACTCGCACTTCGTCGGTGGAAAGCTTGAGCAGCGACTGCACCAACGCTTCCTGCGAACCTTGCACGTCGGCCTTGACGATGAGCGGCATGTACGCCACTTCGCCTTCGCCCATCTGTTCCAGCATGTTCTCGAGCTTCGCGGCCTGTTGCTTGGCCAGCTTGACGTCGCGGAACTTGCCTTGACGGAACAGTGCGACTTCACGCGCCTTGCGGTCGTCCGGCATGACGATGACTTCCTCGCCAGCCTGCGGCACTTCCGAGAGACCCTGAATTTCGACCGGGATCGACGGACCCGCCGATTTGGTCGGCTTGCCGGTTTCGTCGAGCATGGCTCGCACGCGACCGTAGGCGCTACCTGCCAGCACCACGTCGCCGCGGTTCAGCGTACCCGATTGGACCAGGATCGTTGCAACCGGACCCTTACCCTTGTCGAGCTTCGCTTCGATGACGAGACCCTTGGCCGGTGCTTCGACCGGTGCCTTCAGTTCCAGCACTTCGGCTTGCAGCAATACGTTTTCGAGCAGATCGTCGATGCCCGCGCCGGTCTTGGCCGACACCGACACGAACGGCGAATCGCCACCGTACTCTTCCGGCACGACGCCTTCAGCAACGAGTTCCTGCTTGACGCGGTCCGGATTCGCATCCGGCTTGTCGATCTTGTTGATCGCGACGACGAGCGGCACGCCGCCGGCCTTCGCGTGAGCGATCGCTTCCTTCGTTTGCGGCATCACGCCGTCGTCGGCTGCGACCACCAGAATCACGATGTCAGTTGCCTTCGCACCGCGGGCACGCATGGCCGTAAAGGCTTCGTGACCCGGCGTGTCGAGGAACGTGATGACGCCGCGCGGCGTTTCGACGTGGTAAGCGCCGATGTGCTGCGTAATCCCGCCCGCTTCGCCCGCTGCAACCTTGGCGCGGCGGATGTAATCGAGCAGCGACGTCTTGCCGTGGTCGACGTGACCCATGACCGTGACGACCGGCGGACGCGGCAACGATTCCGCATCGGAGATTTCGCCTTCCACCAGCATGGCTTCCGGATCGTCCAGCTTGGCCGCCACCGCATGGTGACCCAGTTCCTCGACGATGATCATCGCCGTTTCCTGGTCCAGCATCTGGTTGATCGTGACCATCTGGCCGAGCTTCATCATCGACTTGATGACTTCCGACGCCTTCACCGCCATCTTGTGCGCCAGATCGGCGACCGTAATGGTTTCCGGCACGTGCACTTCACGCACGATCGGTTCGGTCGGTGCCTGGAACGTGGTGTTCTGATCCTGATGCTTGCCGCGACCCTTCGGGCCACCGCGCCAGCCGCGATCGACACCGCCGCTCGTATCGCCGCGCGTCTTGATACCGCGGCGCTTTGCGGCGTCGTCCTGCCAGCCGCCCTTGCCGCCGCCCGGCTTCTTCTTGTCGCCGGCAGAAGGCGTGGTCGTGGCAGCCGGAGCCGCAGCAGCCGGCTTCTTCGCTGCCGGACGCGACGGTGCTTCACCAGCCGGACGCGCCGGCTTGTGCAGCGTGCCCTTGGCTTCCGCGGCCTTGGCCGGCTCAGCGGGCTTCGGTGCCGGTTCCGGCGCCTTGACCTGCGCCTTGCGCGGCGTGTTCATCATTTCGCGAATCGCGCGCGCTTCGGCTTCAGCAGCGGCACGGCGCTTGGCGATCTGTTCCTGCTCGGCACGCGCTTTTTCAGCAGCCTGACGCGCTGCGTCTTCTGCTTTCTTCGCGGCTTCGCGTTGCGCGGCGCGCTCTGCTGCTGCGCGCTCGTCGTCCTGCTCGCTTTGCTTGGCGACCGCCGGCTCTGCTGCCTTAGCAGCGACCGGTTCAGCCTTCGCAGCCGCGGGTTGCGCAGCTTGTGCCGGCTTGGCAGCCTGTGCCTGCTCGCGAGCTGCCGCCTCGGCCGCAGCACGCTTCTTCGCGGCTTCTTCTTCGGCGCGGCGACGCTCGGCTTCAGCAGCCGCTTCGCGCGCCTGACGTTCCGCTTCTTCGCGTTCGAGTTGTTCCTGACGCGCCTTCAGCTCCTGAGCCTGCTTTTCGAGCAGCTCGGCTTCGTGACGAGCTTCCTCTTCACGACGCTGGAGTTCCAGATCGTCGACGTCGGCCTCGGCCACATGATTCGATGCATCTCCGTTTTCAGCGGAGGTTTCGTCGCGGCGGACGAAAGTGCGCTTCTTGCGCACCTCGACCTGAATGGTGCGAGCTTTGCCCGTCGCATCGGATTGCTTGATTTCCGACGTATGCCGTTTCGTCAGCGTAATCTTGCGCTTGTCAGCATCAGTCGAGCCGTGAGACTTGCGCAAGTGGTCGAGCAGACGCGCCTTGTCCGTTTCGGACAAGCTGTCGTCTTCGCTCGCTTTTGTGACGCCCGCCGCCTGCAGCTGCTCAAGCAGCACGCCTGCAGGCATTTTCAGTTCCGCGGCAAATTGGGCTACGTTGTTACTCGCCATTCATTCCTCTTAATGCAAGGACCGATTCCTTGCGGTTAGCATCGGGTCATGCGGCCTGACGGCCGCTTCAATTTAGTGCGCCATGGTCATTTCTCACTGGAACCAGTGTTCACGTGCTTTCATGATCAACGCCTTAGCGGCATCCTCTTCCATTCCGGTCATCTCGACCAGTTCATCCACAGCCAGCTCGGCGAGTTCGTCGCGCGTCTGGATCTGATGTTCGGCCAGCTTGGCGAGCAGGTCGGCGTCCATGCCGTCCAGGCTCTTCAGGTCGAGTGCTACATTTTCGACCTTTTCTTCATTCGCGATTGCCTGCGTCAACAGCGCGTCGCGCGAGCGGTTACGCAGTTCGTGAACGGTGTCTTCGTCGAATGCTTCGATTTCGAGCATTTCGTTGAGCGGCACATAAGCGATCTCTTCGAGGCTCGTAAAGCCTTCGTCGATCAGGATGTCGGCGACTTCTTCGTCGACATCGAGACGCGCCATGAACAGGTCACGCAATACGCCGCGCTCCTGATTCTGCTTTTGCGCAGATTCGTCCGGCGTCATGATGTTGATCTGCCAGCCGGTGAGTTCGCTGGCAAGACGCACGTTCTGGCCGCTGCGGCCGATCGCGACCGCCAGTTCGTTTTCGTCTACGACGACGTCCATCGAATGTTTTTCTTCATCGACGACGATCGACTGGACGGCTGCCGGCGCGAGCGCGCCGATCACAAACTGTGCGGGATCCTCCGACCATAGCACGATGTCGACGTTTTCGCCACCGAGCTCGTTACGCACCGCCTGCACGCGCGAACCGCGAATACCGACGCACGTGCCGATCGGATCGATGCGCTTGTCGTATGCAACCACGCCGATCTTCGCGCGCACGCCCGGGTCGCGCGCGGCCGCCTTGATTTCCAGCAGGCCCTGTTCGATTTCCGGCACTTCCATCTCGAACAGCTTCATCAGGAATTCGGGAGCCGTACGCGACAGTTCGATCTGCGGACCGCGCGCGGTGCGATCGACCTTTGCGATGTAGGCACGCACGCGGTCGCCCACGCGCAGGTTTTCCTTCGGAATCAGCTGATCGCGGCGCAGCAGCGCCTCGACACGGCCGGTTTCGACAATGAAATTGCCCTTGTCGAGACGCTTAACCGAGCCGGTCATGATGTGCTCGCCGCGCTCGAGGAAGTCGTTCAGAATCTGTTCGCGTTCAGCGTCGCGCACCTTCTGCAGGATCACCTGCTTGGCGGCCTGCGCGCCGATACGGCCGAATTCGATCGACGGCACCGGTTCCTCGATGAACTCGTCGAGCTGAATCTCGGGCTTCTGTTCGCGTGCTTCGAACAGCAGGATTTCCTGATCCGGCTCCTGCAAACCGGCTTCGTCCGGCACCACTTTCCAGCGTCGAAACGTTTCGTGTTCGCCGCTTTCACGATCGATCTGGACGCGAATATCCGCGTCTTCTTCGAAGAGTTTCTTGGAGGCCGAAGCGAGGGCCGCCTCGAGCGCGGCAAATACCACGTCTTTGTCGACGTTCTTCTCGCGTGCCAGCGCATCCACCAGCATCAACACTTCGCGACTCATTGTTTGCGGCTCCTAAAGTCAAACTTCGGAACGAGGCGTGCCTTATCGATATCCGCGAGCGTGAAATCGAGCATCGCGGCGCCTTCCTTCCCTTCAAATTCCAGACCGATCGTCTCGCCTTGCGGAGCATGCAGGATGCCCCGGTACGATTTCCGTCCGTCCAATGGCTTTTTCAATGTGATTACCACTTCGCTGCCTGCGAAGCGTTCAAAATCCGCCAGTTTTTTCAGCGGGCGGTCGAGCCCCGGCGACGATACTTCAAGCCGCTCGTAATCGATATTTTCGACCGTCAAAACGTGCTGGAGCTGACGCGTGACTTTCTCGCAGTCTTCGATCGCGATGCCGGCCGGCTGGTCGATATAGATACACAACATGCCGCGCCCGGTGCGCTCGAGATCGACGAGCTCGTAGCCGAGTCCCACGACCGTGGTTTCAATCAGTTCCGTCAGTTGCACAGTGCCCTCTTAGATGTTCGCGCAGCGAGCCTGCCGCTTGTTTTGCAAACAACCAATGCGGGCCGCGCCTAAGCCGGCGCACGTTCGTGCTACCCGAGATGCCGAACCACTGAGAACTGCGCGGCAAAAAAAAATGGGCTAAACGCCCATCATCTTATTACCGGTGGTCGCACCTGAGCCGCACATAAAAAGCCGCACGCCCAGCGACTCCGCGATTGTAGCCATTTTTCAGGACAAACGCAAACCGCAGAACGCCGCCCAACGCGCTTTTCCGCTTGATTTCATGGGAATCTTGCAACGATATGACGGCGCTTTGCTCTTTTGCAAGGCGGCTCCCGCCGCCCCGAACCCGCAGCCGACACGCGGAGCGAATGAAATCCGCCCCCACTTCCATTTACGCCGCGGTTTTATGCATCACATGAAATGTGAGCGGCGCCAAGCCAATGGCGTTCGTCGATCGACTCTGACGGTCGCCGGCGAAAGATCAATAAAAGATCCGCGGCTGACCGCTGTGCTTGACTGCCGTGATGCTCAGCGGCCGCGCGAACGGCCGCGAGGTGCGCCGCCGCCACGATTGGCGCCGCCGGCGTTGGCATTGCCGCCGCCCGCACGGTTGCCGGCGCCGCCGCGATTGCCACCAGGCCCGCGGTTGCCACCGCCGCTACCCGGATTGGGGCCGCCGCTGCCGCCGGCGCGCTTGCCGCCGCCAGCCGCACGGTTGCCATTGCCCGACGGTGCGCGATTGCCATCGACTTCACGGCCGCCACGCGGGCCGCCCGCGCCGCCGCCCATCGGGCCGCTGAAACCGCCGGCGCCGCGCCCGGCGCCGCGATTGCCGTAACCGCCACCGAAACCGGCGCCCGCGCCGCCACCGAAGCCACCGCCCGCCGCACCCCGCCGACCTTGGCCCTGACCACGCGGTTGCTGCTGATCGAAGCGGCTGTGCGACATCAGCACAGGTTCGCGGCCAATGAAACCCATCGACGTCTGCATCGGGTCCGGCTGCTTGCGCTCCGGCGCTTCCCGGCGACCACCTTTTTCTTCAGTCGGCGCCTTCAGGCCGACCGACGCCATCAGCGCGCGCACCTGATTGTCTTCGAGTTCTTCCCAGCGGCCGCGCTTGAGACCCTTCGGCAGCGAGATCGGGCCGTGACGGGTGCGGATCAGGCGGCTGACCATCAGGCCGGCTGCTTCGAACATACGACGCACTTCGCGGTTACGCCCTTCGGCGAGCGCGACGTGATACCAGTGATTCGTGCCTTCGCCGCCGCCATCGCGGATACGCAGGAAGTTCGCCGGGCCGTCTTCCAGCTCGACGCCGTTCAGCAGCTTCTGACGCATCCCTTCAGCCAGTTCGCCGACCACGCGCACCGCATATTCACGCTCGACGCTATAACGCGGGTGCATGAAACGGTTCGCCAGATCGCCCGACGTGGTCAGCATCAGCAGACCTTCTGTGTTGAAGTCGAGACGGCCGACCGCGAGCCACTTGGCGGTTTTCATCGGCGGCAGATTGTCGAACACCGACGCACGGCCTTCCGGATCCGCGTGGCTGACGATCTCGCCGGTCGGCTTGTGGTACAGCAGCACGCGCGGCGGCTTATTGGCCAACTTGCGCTTGACCGGCTTGCCGTTGATGCGGACCTGGTCGGTCGGCATGATGCGCTGGCCGATGTGAGCCGGCTCGCCGTTCACCGACACGCGGCCGGCGACAATCAGTTCTTCCATGTCGCGGCGCGAACCCATGCCGGCTTCGGCCAGCACCTTGTGCAGCTTCGGCGCGTCGTCGTCGGCTGCGAGCACGCGCTTGGGCGCGGCCGGCTTGCCACGGCGCAGCATCGGCGCGCGCACGCCGCCGGTGGCGCTGTTGTCCGCGTCGAACGCGGGGGATGTGACGTACGAGAACAGATCGTCTTGGCCCGCGACTGCCGCGGCTGCCGGCGCTTCACCGCCGCGGCGGTTGTTTTGACGCTGACCACCTTCGCGCGGCTGACGCTCGCGTTGACCTTCTCGCTGACCTTCGCGCGGCGCGCCGTCACGCGGTGCGCCCTCGCGCTTCGCGCCGGCTGCATTGCGGCGCGGCCCCTGACCCTTGGCGCCCGCATCCTTGCGCGGCATACGCACTTGCGCGACGACTTCGCCGTCCGGCGGCGCCTCGGTGACGACCGGCGCCCCTTGCGCGGGCGCGCCTTCGGCGCCCTTCGTCTTCGCGCCGGCGCGGCGCCGCGCGATCAGGCTGCGCGGGCCGCGACGCAGGCCGCGGCGCGGACGGTCTTCGCCGTCTGCTTCCGTGGTCTGCGCCGGGCGCTCGCCCTCGCCTGCCGACGCTTGCGTGGTGCGCGTTTCATCAGCGCGCGCCGACGGCACGGCGCGCTCGGATTCGGACGAATCGGTGTCGTGGGTATGTGTCAAAACAACCTCAAAATGTCAGGTCGCGCACGCCCGTTGCGGGCGTGGCAAAAAAAATTCGGTTACGTCAGGCGCTGCGCGACTCGGGTTCGTCGTCGGTCAGAATGCCTGCGTCCTGCGCCGCATCGCGGCGATCCAGAGGATCGCCGTGCGCCGCCTTGGTCGGGTTCGGCTCGGCGGCGTGCTCCGTATTGCGGAGTACGCCCGAGTCGTGCGCGGGTATTGCCGGATCGGCCTGGGAGACCGGATCGTGATTCTCTGCGGACTCGGCGACGCCGGTCTGCGGTACAACGTTCGCCGGGTTTGCCGTTTCAGCGTGTTCCTGCGCGGCCGGCGTGGCAGCGGCGTCCGCATGCGCTTCGGATGATGCCGATGCGTTTTGCGACGCGACTTCCACTACGCTGTCGGCCGGCTGCGCCGATTTCACCGGCTCAGCATGCTGCGCCTGATGCTCTTCTGCGAGTTCGTCAGCGATTTCTGTTCCTGACGCCTCGCCCGCTGCTTCAAGCGCGCTGTCTACGGCATGACCGGCTGCTTCAACGGAGTCCGATTGCGGCGCTTCGTTCGTAGCTTGCGGAATATTCTCCGACTCGCCATCCGCGGTTGCGCTTACAAATTCGCCTGCTTCAACTACCACGGCGGAATCCGCCTGCTCTTCTTCCGCAGCCGAAACCTGTGCGACCTCAGCGTCGGCGAACTCGATTGCGTGCTGACCGAGCAGATCCGCGTTCAACTGAGCCGACGGATCGGCGAGCGGCGGCAATTCGTCCAACGCCGTCAGCCCGAGGTCGTCGAGGAACTGCCGCGTGGTCGCGTACAGCGCCGGGCGACCCGGCACGTCACGATGGCCGATTACTTCGATCCAGCCGCGATCTTCGAGCTGCTTGACGACCTGCGTATTCACCGTGACGCCGCGAATCTCTTCAATATCGCCACGCGTCACCGGTTGCCGGTATGCAATGATCGCGAGCGTTTCGAGTACCGCGCGTGAATATTTCGGCGGTTTCTCAGGATGCAAACGATCCAGATACGAACGCATCGCGGGCTTGCTTTGAAACCGCCAGCCCGACGCCAGCCCGACCAACTCCACACCGCGCCCAGACCAGTCCTGCTTGAGGTCTTCGAGCAACGTCCGAACGGTGTCTGCCGACACGCCGTCGGCAAAGAGCTTGCGCAACTCGCCGAGCTTTAACGGCTCCTGCGCGCAGATCAAGGCAGTCTCGAGGACGATCTTCGCCTCTTGGGTATTCATGCAGCTAGGTCAGACCCTGTGGTCAAAGAACCGGATCAAACAGACGATGTGGAACTGAAGACGCGCTCGCCCGATTCTGATCGGTCATATTGATGGGAGCACGCACCGGGGGGAGGCGAAACAGACAATCGAGCCAAACCCAGCCGGACGGAGCAGCGAAATTCCTGAAGGGAACCGCGTGACTGAGCGCCATATTACGCAAAAACAATCAGTGCGTAAAGACGAAATCCCCCGCGCATTTTCCAAACACGGTCTCGCGGACGTGCTTTACAGAAAAAACGGGCTTAATCCGATAAAAACCCGCTTTCTTCAGCTGCTCCTCGCCTGGTGGTTCAATAGCTTTACGCAGCCACCTTTTCCGCCACGCATTCATTGGGCCGTTGCGGGCTGCGAAAGGAAGCGCTTCAGGCGCTCGACGCCCGCGTCCAGCCGCGCGGTGTCGCAGGCGTAGCACCAGCGCACGAAGCCCTCGCCTTGCGGACCGAACGCGCTGCCCGGCGCCACGCCGAGCCCGACGTCACGCACCATCGCCTTGCAAAGCTCCAGGCTGCGCGAGGCGCCCGGCATCGAGAAAAACAGGTACATCGCGCCGGGCGGCACCTTCACATCGACGCCGGGCACCGCGGCGAGTGCGCGCACCAGATGGTCGCGCGACGCCTTCAGGTCGCGCACCAGTTCTTGCGTAAAGCGCTCGCCCTGCTCGACGGCCGCGATGCCCGCCTGCTGCACGAAGGCCGGCGCGCACGAAGTGTTGTACTCGACGAGCTTGCCCAGATCGTCCATCAACGAGGCCGGCGCGACGATCCAGCCAAGCCGCCAGCCGGTCATCAACCATGCTTTCGAAAACGAATTGACGCAGATCACGCGCTCGTCGCGGCTGGCCAGATCGAGGAACGACGGCGCCGTGCGCGAGGGTGCGGCGGCCGCGCCGGGCTTGGCGTCCGCATAGTAGAGGCGCTCGTAGACTTCGTCCGCCACGATCCAGATGCCGTGGCGCCGGCAATGCGCCAGCACGGCCCGCTGCTCATCGCGGCTCATCACCCAGCCGGTCGGATTGTTCGGTGAATTGATCAGCAGCATTTTCGTGCCGGGCGTCAGCGCTGCTAGCAGTTGCTCCAGGTCGAGTTGCCAGCCGCGCTCGCCGTAGCCCAGCGCGACCGTTTCGACATGCGCGCCGAGAATTTTCGGAATCTCGACCAGATTCGGCCAGAGCGGCGTCACCGCGACGACGCGGTCGCCCGCGCCCACCACGAGTTGCGCCGCGAGCATCAGCGCATTGACGCCCGCGCTCGTGACCGCGATGTGCTCCGCCGACGTCGCGCCGTGCAGTTCGCTGACATAGCCCGCCAGCGCGGCGCGCAGCGGTGCGATGCCAAGATTGTGCGTGTAGAACGTCGCGCCGGCCGCGAGCGATGCGCTAGCGGCGTCGCGGATGAAGGCCGGCGTGACGCGGTCGGATTCGCCGAACCAGAACGGCAGCACGTCGGCGACGCCGAAACCGGCGTTGGCCACTTCGCGGATCTGCGAAGGACGCAGCGCGCGCACGGCATCGCGCGCGTTCGGGATGGATGGCACAGGCAGATCCGATTCGCTCATCGAGGCTTCCAGACGGGTGAGGGGTATGGATTGAAATTCAGCAGAGGCGATAGTTTAGCTTGGTGTCTCTTTCCGGACCGCGAAGTCGGCGGATGAAAATGCGTGGCGAGGCGTTCAGGCGCGGACGGGTTGCGGCCTGGCCGCCGTGCCGCAGGCAGTTGGCCGGGTTTGTCCAGGAAGCAACGTACGCTCTAGAGCCGCGCCCGAGCATTCCATCGCGCCGTCCGAGTCTGAGGGCGTCGCACGCATCGCGCGGCCCGACCAGTGCTGCCCACGGAACTATCGTCCTGCCTGCGCGACCGCCCATTTGCCACCCACGGGAATATCGCCCTCCCCGCGCCGCCCGCGCATTTGCCGCCCGCAGGAACATCGCGAACGTCCGATAACCACAAACTAGTTCAAGTCCTCCGCCCTGCCCGGCAACTGGCGAATCAGTCCCCACACCGCCTCCGCCGCCGGCGACAGCGAGCGGTCGCGCCGCCGCACCAATTCGACCGTACGCTCCGCGCGCGGCACGAGCGGCCGGGCCACCAGCGCGGCGCCCGCCGGCAGGGGCAAGGCCAGCCAGGGCAGCACGCTCACGCCGACGCCCGCCTCGACCAGCCCGAAAACGGTCGCGGAATGCCCCAACTCCTGCACCACCGTGGCGCTCACGCCGTATTCCTGCATCGCGGCGTCGATGATCGGCCGGCTGCCCGACGCGTAATCGAGCATAACCAGTTGCTGGCCGTCCAGGTCCGTCCACGCCACCCGCTCCTGCGCTGCTAACGGGTGATCGTCGCGCGAGACGACGCAGAACGAATCCGTCATCAGCGATTCGCTCAGCAGGTCATCGGCGGAAAACGGGCCGATGATCACGCCGAAGTCGACCTCGCCCGACTTGACCTTGCGCACCACGTCGCTCTGCACGTCGTCGCGCAAGCCGAGCGCTATATAGGGGAATTGCTGCCCGCACGCGGCCACTATGCGCGGCATGAGCCGGCATGCCACCGTCGGGCTGGCGGCGACCACCACGCGTCCGCGGCGCTGTTCGCCGATTTCACGAATCTCGCGCAGCGCGTCGTCAAGGTCCGTCAGCAGACGCGACACGCTCGACACCAGGTTTCCGCCGACGTCCGTAAGTTGCACCTCCCGGGTGGTGCGATCGATCAGCTTGAGACCGATCTCGCTCTCCAGTTCCCGCACGCAACGGCTGACCGCCGACTGCGTCAGGCCGATTTCATCGCCGGCGCGGCTGAAGCTCTGCAGACGGGCGACCTCGATGAAAACCCTTAGCTGGCGCAGCGTGACATTCATTTACCGACCTCATCAATTGCATCATTTAATGCACATTGTAAGGCTAAGGACAGCACCACGTTCGCCTTTTGCAGTTTCGCTGCGATGCAGCAATAAGGCGCAAACGCACGCCGGTCGGGCCTGATTGCACAAGATTGGTGATTGTCCCGATTTGCGAGATAGGTTTTTTGGATTCTTATACGCCCCTAGCTAGCGCCCGCGCTGGCCCGCTGTCACAGGGCTTTCAGGCGGTTGGACTCAACTTGGCACACTTCCTGCATTTAGATGCAGACAAGGGTCGGCGCCATGATTCTGACTGCATAGCAGACCGTGGCAAGCCCGACCCTCCTTGGCACTCGCCTATCGAGTGCATGGAGAGTGCGCGGCGCGGGGCAGCGCACCGGAGTTAGCTTCGCTGAGGTGAAACATGATGCTGTTCGACGATTTGAGAGACAACGAGTGGGCGCTGGTCGAGGCTTTGTTCTGTGCGGAGCCCGCACGGAGCGAACGGCGCGGTCGGCCACGCGTGGAAGCGCGCGCGGTTGTCAACGCCGTACTGTGGGTGCTATCGACGGGCGAAGGCTGGTCCAAACTGCCGGGCCGCTATCCGTCGCCGCCGACTTGCCGCCGCCGTTTCGACGAGTGGCAGGCAGATGGTACGCTCGCCGAAATAGTTAAGCGACTCGGCACGAGCGGCCGTGAAATTTCGCTGCGCGGCCGGATTGGCGCGACCGCCGCGAAACCGCCGGCACCGCCGAGCCGTGACCGCCTGCGCGGCGCATTCTGGACCAATCCGGAATCGTGGCGCGCGCCGGTCAAGATGGCCTGACGCAAACTGCTTTTCTCCGGGCGCCCGCGGGCGCCCGGCATGTATCGAACCCAGGTCGCCGCGTCTTCATACACGCCGCACCTGTCATGGGCACCGCTCTTCGGCGCGCCCAACACAGTCGTCCCTCCCGCTATACCCGGCCTGGCTGCGCGCTGCTTCAGACGTCTGAAGCAGCGCGATGGTTGCTGGTGAAACATCCATTTACTATTACTTACAGCGTGCTTTCGTGACTGGGCATACCTTATGTGTATGCAAACAGGCCTTGTCGATCGGCTTGACGGGAGCGCAGCATGAAACCAATGTCACTGCTTCTGTGCGGCATTGTCGTTTCATCGATGGCCGCACCGGCGCTTGCTCAGCAGCGCCAACAGGCTTGGAACTGGAGGCCGGATCGTCCGGCTACCATCGAAGCCTGGCAGCAAAGCGATACGCGCGCCCGGGACTTCACCCCGCCGGCGCCGCGCGGAGATTTGCGCGGCGATATCGCCAGCAACGTACGTACGCGGCCGGACGCGCCGCGGCAGGATCCGACGCGCCGGCGCTAGGCGGAGTTGGGTGGTAGTCCGTCCACGCGCTGTGGTCGCGAAACTCCGTAGCGCATTTCAAATAATTGGGGGAACCACCGCGCGTCGTACCAGTCTGATTTAACGCCATTAGCACAGCGTGGCAGTAGTAATTCCGGTACGCCCGTATCCTCGCGATACGGGCTTTTTTTTGCGGTGTCGCTGGGCACACTAGGCGGCAGGCGTGCGCGCACGACACGGCGCAGCGCAAGTGTATTAGTGAGGAAGAGGACACAGGAAAGGGATGCCTCCAGCCGCCTGAAGCGGCCGGGAACAACGCCTGCCAGCGCGCCCGACCTAAGGCCGAGCTTCGAGCGCGGCGGTAGCCCGCGTCTCGGCGCTGGCGACGACGTAGTCGTTCATGCGCTGCGCTGTCCAGGTGAGCAGACGTTCGTCATGGGCAAGCCGCGCGAACTCGGCTCTGCCGCGCTCCGTGAGCACGGCGATATCCACAGGGGCGTGGAAGCCCGGAGCCGGCGCGACAGTGCGCTGCCGAACGGTGTCCATCAAGCCTAGTGAGCGAAGATATTGGAAAACACCCGGCCTTCTAGCCCATGGGACCTGGCGATATTGCGCCCGCCGCAGCGCTTCAAGTACCGCTTCGTTGGAATACGTGGTCATCTCACTTCTTTCTTAAAGTGCAGCTATGACACATTTATGCCCAACACGTCACCGCGCCACCAGTGACGCGCGTAGCACCCGCCCTTGGCTGGAAGCTGACTGCAACGTATGCAGTCGAATTCCGCCAGGTGCTGCCTGGTCTCGTTTTCGGAACCCCCGTCTGAACGGCATGTTAGCGTTCTGTCCAAGAGCCGGCGATGCAACCGCTGCGGCGCGATACCAAGCCCGTGGATTTGTCCCGAAAGACATACGTTACCCCATTTAAATTGATTCTATTCACTTTATTAGCGCTTTTTTTTGCAGCAATCGTGCTATGGAAAGGCGCCCGCCGCCCTCTCGCCATCTTCACGGTCGCCTTCTTCTGGCTCCTCGCCGCCGGCTGGCTCACCGCACCCTTGCTGCGGTTGGCGCAGCCGCACTGGCGGACGGAGGCGCCCGCCACGTTCGCGCCGCGCACCGCGATCATCATGCTGGGCGGCGGCACAATCTACGGCGCCGGCCAGGTCCTCATGCCCCCGCGCGACGTGCTTGCGCGCATTGCGGCGAGCGCCGAGTACTACGCCGCCTGCAAACGCGCGGCGGACATCTGCCATGTGATCGTGAGCGGCGGCAATCCGCAGCGGCATCGCGCGACCGAAGCCGACACGTATCTGCCTTACCTGCTGCGCCGACAGGTGCCGCGCGCTGACATCGTGCTGGAAAACAGAAGCCTCACGACCTATGAAAACGCGCGCAACGTGTCCGGCATTGTGCACGGCTCGCGTTACGATTCGCTGATCCTCATCACCTCCGCTTATCAGATGCCGCGCGCCTTGCTCGACTTCCACCGCTTCGGCCTCACGCCGCAGCCTATGATCTCGAACGCGATCGGCGCACGTCTCGGTGTACTACCGCGATATGACAATCTGGCGAGTGCGGAAATCGCGCTGCATGAATTAATTGGCATCGCGCAATTTCATGTCTATCGCGCGATCGGCTGGTTCTGAAATTCAAGCCGCATTACAGAACGATTATTTAGAGATGCCAATCATGCGCTCGGGCGGCGATACGTCATCGTGACTCTTCCGCGCCAAGTCACCGCGCATCGGAACTGGCGCCCCGCGCGTAACCAGATGTAACGAATTGTCATTGCAGTTACAAAACCCTCTGTTGGAGCGGATATTGCTGACTAGAATGCATTGTCTTTCCGTTTGGACAGGCAAATACTCGGGTCCACAACCACTCTGCGGAGGTAGCAATGAAGAAAGTGTCCCTGGCGATCCTGGTTTCCCTCAGTGCCGTAACGGGCGCGGCCTATGCGCAGGACAACGGCGTCATGATGAGCACCGATCCGGCCAAGGCCGCCGACGTCGAGCAGCGTGCGCAAGATTTGCAAAACCGGCAGCAAGCAATGGACAGCGCACCGGCTGCGCCGATGAAACACCACAAGGGAGGCATGCATCACAAGAAAGCTCCCAAGGCCGACGCCGGCTCCTGAGCGCAATTATCCGACTCACCTGCGGCCGCGCCGCGAAGGTGAAAAGCCGAAGCCGGCACCGCCGGCTTCGGCTTTTTTGTTGTTTAATGGGTTGGCGAAAGACTAGCCAGTCGTCGAGCAGCGCGGCGCGCCGGGCTGGCCCCCGCCGGTGGCCCGAGGCCTCGCGGCGCCCGGCTGGCGGTGTGCTAAAGTCGCGCACCGACCGGCGCCTGGCCGGAATCCCCTAACCCGTGCGCACCTTGGTGCGGAGGACAGCATGAGCAACATCCAGCTTGATATCGAATGGACTGAAGCAGCATCTCGCAAAATTGAAAAACTGATGCCGCGCGGCGGTCAGGAAGCGTTTCTGGCGCTGCCGCCCGTCGAATGCCTGCCGATGGAAGGCGACGTGCTGTTTCTCGGCCCGGACGGCAAGCAGCAGCCGTTCATCGTCGCGGAACGCCAGTATCACCATGACGGCGACGCCGACTGGACCATCATCCTGATTCTCGACGTGCCGCAAGCCACGCATTGAAAACAAACGGCGAGCGCGGTGCCGGGCTGATCGTGCCCAGCAGTGCGCTCGCCGCTGTAAAGCTGTGTAATTCGCCTGCCGGTTCAGGCGATTTTCGACACGACGCGAATCTCCGCGTGTTCCACCCAGTCCGCTACCGCTTTCTTATACGCCTCGATGTGTGCCGATTTCGCATGCACCGCCAGCGCTTCCTGACTTTCCCAACGCTCGACAAATACGAACCGGCGCGGCTCCTGCAGGTCGCGGTGCAGATCGTACTGAAGCGCTCCCTGCTCCTTGCGTGTCGGCCCGACCAGCCCTTCGAGCGCCTGCCGCAGTTGCTCTTCATAGCCCGGCTTCGCCACCGAGATTGCGACCACCGCGATTTCCGACATGCCTGACCTCCCTTTTCACGAAAAGCAGCAGCATACCCGGCGTCCGCCAAAGCTGCAGGCGGCCCGCGCAGACCAGCGGCGTGCCTGTACTGCCGTCGTCTGCGCCGACCAATAACCCGCTCAAGCATCGATCCGTCCGAGTTCCGTCCTCGCCTGGAGTTTGGCGGGTGTCCGCTCGCCGCCCTGATACGCTCGGTTTTCATACAGGCGATTGATTGCGCCAGGGCGCACCCGGTTCGGCGCGCGGCAAACAAGCGCCAAACAGGCGCCAAACTCAAGCCGGACGGCCAATTGGCGTGGGGATCGGCAGCACCGCGGATATGACCCCGCCTCTGTGATAACCCGCACATTCACGCGAATTGCAAGCTGTTAGACTGGTTTTGACTAATTCGCCGGAGTCCAGCATGGGTGGCATCGCTCTCCGCGTTCCCGGGCTTTATCCGAGCTGCCCTGCGCACGCGCGGGCCGTGCATCCGTTGCGTGCCGAATTGCCTGGCGCGTCCCGTCACCCGCTTGCCGCGATGTCGCCATGTCCGCTCTCCTACCTGCCTTTATGCCATCAGTCAGCGAATTGACCCTGAGCGGCCTGCTCCCGCATCTGGTCCGGGACGAGTCCGGCTGGACCGCGACGTGGCGCGCGCTGACTTTGCATAGCGTGTTCCAGCCGGTGCTGTCGGTGACGCACCAGCGCGTGGTCGGCTATGAGGGCTTGCTGCGCGCCTTCGATCCAGTCGGTTTGCCGGTCTCGCCCGACGTGCTGTTTTCCGGCACCCGCTCGGCCGCCGACGCCCGCGAGCTCGATCGCATCGCGCGCTGCCTGCATGTGGCGAATTTCATGGAGCAAGGCATCAGCACCGGCTGGCTGTTTTTGAACACGCGCCCGCAGGTGTTCGAAACCGGCTGGCCGCAACGCGCGTTTATCGATGAACTGTCGGCGCACTTCGGCCTGCCGCAGGAGCGCATCGTGATCGAAGTGCTAGAGCAGCCTGCCGACGACGAATCCGCGGTCGCCAGCATGCTCGCCGCCTCGCAGCCGCGCGACTTCCTGATCGCGATAGACGACTTCGGCACCGGCTTCTCGAACTTCGACCGCGTGTGGCGCTTCCGCCCGGACATCGTCAAACTCGACCGTTCGCTGGTCGCGCGCGCAGGCAGGCGCGAAGGCGACGACTCGATGATCGGCCATCTGGTCTCCATGCTGCATCAGTCCGGCACGCTGGTGCTGGCCGAAGGCGTCGAAACCGATGAAGAGCTGATGATCCTGATGGAAGCCGATGTGGATTTCGTGCAGGGTTTCTGGCTCGGTCAGCCGAAGAGTTCCGTGCAGGCAGCCTGCGCCAAGGTGCCGGCGCTGATCGAATCGATGTGGAGCAAGTTCGCCGACTACGAACGCGAGCATGCCGGCCACCAGCGGCTCGGTTTCGAAGGTTTCGCGGAAGCGGTGCTGAGCGCCGCCGAGACCTATAAGGCCACCGGCGATCTGCGTCAGGCGGCGCAAAAGGTCTGGCATCTGCGCGAAGCACGCCGCGTGTTCATCACCGACGGGCAAGGTGAGCAGACCCTGCCTTCAGTGACGGCCGCCTCGGTGCCGCCGCCTCCGCTACGGCTCGCGCCGCTCTATACCGATACGCGCAGCAACTGGTCGCGGCGCGCCTATTTCAAGCACGCGCTCGCCGCACCGGGGCGCGTCGCGATGATGGGTCCGCATTATTCGCTCGCCGACGGGCAGGACTGCTACACCGCGGCCCTGGCTTTCGAGCGTGACGGCACGCATGTGTTGTGCGTCGACTTCGTGCCGAGCGCCACGACCGCGGTTGCGCGTCCTTCGGCACGCGGTCCTTCGAGACCCGGTCCTTCGGGACCCGGTCCTTCGGCACGCGGCAGCAAGCGTTAATCGTCCACCCGGCCGCGGCCGGATTTGATCTCACTGCGCTTGGCTTTGCCGTCGAGGCGCCGCAGGTTCGACGCGCGCGTCGGCCGGGTTGCGACGCGCGGCTTGCGCGTCACGCTGACGCTTTCGATCAGTTCATCGAGCCGCGCCAGCGCCGCCGCCCGGTTCATCTCCTGAGTCCGATGCTCCTGCGCCTTGATGATCACCACGCCGTCGCGCGTGAGCCGGTGATCGGATAGCGCGAGCAGGCGCATCTTCAACACTTCTGGCAACGAAGATGCCTGCACGTCGAAGCGCAGATGAATGGCGCTCGACACCTTGTTGACGTTCTGGCCGCCCGCTCCTTGCGCGCGCACTGCGGTCAGTTCGATTTCGTTCGGCGGGATGGGATAGCGGGATGTCATGACGCGAGCTTGAACCGGGAAACATGAGTGTACACAGCGCGCGACCGATCACCGACTACGGACTATCGAGCGCGTCTGCCGATGCGAAAAAGTATTTGCATCGACGCGGCTGGTTCATCGATACTGCGTTTTTCGCTTACAGCGTAAATTCACATGAAGCTCCGTCCAGGGTTTGCGCTGGAACTGGCTGTCAACTTTCTGTTGCCGTGGCTCGCCTACCGGCTTGCGCTGCCGCGTCTGGGCGAGACCGGCGCGTTGATCGCGTCCGCCGTGCCGCCGATCGTCTGGAGTCTGATCGAACTCGCGCGTTTCCGCCGCATCGACGCGCTCAGCGTGATAGTCGTAGCCGGCATCGTGCTCTCAGTCGCGGCGATGGCGCTCGGCGGCAGTCCGCGCATGCTGCTGCTGCGCGAGTCGCTGATATCCGGTGCGATCGGCGTGGTGTTCCTGCTCTCGCTGCCGATGCGCCGCCCGCTGATCTTCTACCTCGCGCGCGCCACGGTCGCGCGCGAAATGGAAGGCGGCGCGGCGCGCTTCGAGGCTCTGTGGCAGGAGCGGCCGGCTCTCGTCAGCGCGATGCGGTTGATGACGCTGGTGTGGGGCGTCGGCCTGACCGGCGAGACGGCGCTGCGTGCGTGGATGGCGCTCACGTGGCCGATCGAGCGCTTCCTGGTCGTTTCGCCGTTTATCGGCTACGGCATTTACGGCGGGCTCACGTTGTGGACGTTCTGGTATCGGAAGACCATGCGTGGCCGCGTCGACGTTGGCGTGCAGTCGGGCGGCGCAGCTGGTTGAGCGGGTTTGCTGTGAAATGGGCACTATTCAACGCCGCGCCACACCTCCGCTATCCGCGCGGCTAACCCGGAGTCGCGCTGTGTAGGCGTCGCAATGGCCTGCGCCAGCACGGCGCGCGCGCCGATCACTTCGACCCGTTCGCGCGCGCGGGTGATCGCCGTGTACACCAGTTCGCGGGACAACACCCGGCTGAATACCGACGGCAGCATCAGCACCGCGTGCTCGAATTCCGAACCCTGCGATTTGTGAACCGTGAGCGCGAACGCAGTGTCGTGGGGCGGCAGCGCCGCCGGCGATACCGCTCGCAAGCCGCCATCGCCGGTCCGGAAATACACGCGCAACGCGCCGTTCGCGCCCGGCAGCGCAATACCGATGTCGCCGTTAAAGAGACCGAGCGCGTAGTCGTTGCGCGTCACCATCACAGGACGCCCGGCGAACCACTGCGCGCCCACTGCCAGCGTCACACCCGCCGCGCGCCGCACCTGCGCCGCCATCGCCGCATTCACCTGATCGACGCCGCGCGGTCCGGAACGGGTCGCGCACAAAATGCGAAAACGGTTCAACGCGTCGAAAAGCGGCAACGGGTCGGGTGCTTCGGCGGCTAGCGCTGTGGCAAGCGCGTCGGCATACGGCGCGAAACCTGCGGCGAGTCGTGCGACGGTGCGCTCGGTAAGCGTTGCGTGCGTGTCTTCGTAAAGCGCCGCCGCGCATGTTTCAGTGGGATCGGTACGCAAGACATCGAGCGCGGCGCTAGCCGACCCGTTGCGAATCGCGAGCGATAGGCGGCCGATGGGCGACTCCAGACCGAACCGATAGTTGCGCTCGAGCCAGACGACGCAATCGGCGAGCGGGTTCTGCATGGGCGACGCCGTGGCTATGTGCGAAGGTGGCGGCGCGGCGCTTTCGAAAAGGTCACCGCCGGGTGGTTCGTCGAACCCACCAGGTGAGTCCGCGTATGCAAACAGATCGTCGTTAGGCACGTATGACTGCGCGGAGAAATCCGTAGGCTCCTCGCCCAAGCCCCGCGACGCGCCCGGCAACGCCTGCGTGAGCTGCTTTTCGTCGATGCCGAGCGCGTCGGCGATCCGCTGCAAACCACCTTGCGTAAAAGTGGGGCGCGCGCTGAGTTCGGCGAACACCGCGCCGGCCTCGACGGCGGCGAGCTGGTCCTTGTCGCCGAGCATCACGAGACGAGTCTGCGGCGCGATGGCGTCGAGCAGATGCGCGGCCATGGCGACGTCGATCATCGACGCCTCGTCGATCACGACGACGTCGTAAGGCAGCGGATTGTCCCGATGATGCCGGAAGCGCCCTCCCGGCCCGGAGCCGAGCAAACGATGCAAGGTGTACGACGTCTGCGGCAAACGCGCGGCGAGTTCAGGCGGCAAATCGCCAGCGCGCGCGAGCAGGGCCTCCTGCATGCGCTGCGCGGCTTTGCCGGTGGGAGCCGCGAGTGCGATGCGCAGATCCGTGCGTGCATCGAGCAGGCAGGCAAGCACGCCGACCACGGTGGTGGTCTTGCCGGTGCCCGGTCCACCGCTGACGATGGTGAGTTGCCCGGACAGCGCCATGACCGCCGCGACGCGTTGCCAGTCGACTTCGTTGTCCTTCGGCGGACCGAAGTAGCGCAGGAGACGCTCGTGGAGGGTCTGGGCATTGGCCAATCGCTCGACACCCTCATCCGCGCGCGCATGCGCCACCAACGCGCGCGCAAGCCGCCGCTCGTAGTCGTAATAGCGAGCCAGATACAGCCGCCCTTGCCCATCGACCACCAGCGGCCGCAACGCCGCCGAGCTTTGCGAACCATCGCTCGCCATGCCGCTCGCGAACAGCGCGGTGCGCACTTCGGCGCTCGACGCCTCGAAGCGTCGCGCCAGTATGGCGAGCGGCACGCACACGTGGCCTTCGGCCGTCGCGCGGCTCGCGGCGAACGCGCTGCGCGCCGCCCACTTGACCGCCTCGGCCGACGCGCCGCCGCGCCGCGCCAGCGCACCGATGCGCCGTGCGAAACCTTCGGCGAGCGCGATACTGAAATCCGCTGGCGCGGGCAGGCTCACGCCGATGTCGTCGAGCTCAGGCGGCGCCGATGCGCTCTGTTCGAACGTGCTCATGCAACACCCCCGATCATGGCCGCATCGAGCAACGCAACCAGTTCGAATGCGGGCCGCCGCATGTGCACGCCCGCCGGTCCGTCGGCGTCGCGCCAATGCGGACGCACGCCGCGCACGAACAGATACAGATAACCGCCGATATGCGTGTCGTACGAATAATCGCGCACCCGCGTTCTCAGATAGCGATGCAGCGCGACCGTATAAAGCAGCGCCTGCAGGTGATACGCGTGACTCGCCATGGCCGCTTCGAGAGGCGCGGCGGCGTAGTCGGCAGCGGTGTCGCCCAGATGGTTCGACTTCCAGTCGACGATCCAGAAACGTCCGTCGTACTCGACGATCATGTCGATAAATCCTTTGACGAACCCACGCAGCACGCCGGGTTCCAGTGCGACGTCGGGATAGCCATGCTCGATCAACAGTTCGCGCAACGCAGGGAAATCCAGCGACGGTGCGGCGAACAGAAACTCGAGTTCGTTCAGGCGCCGGCGCGGATTCAGCCGGGCGAGCGTCATGCCGGGCTGCAGTTCGGCGGTGACCACGTCTCTGAGCAGGTTGTGCATCATCGCCGGCAGGTGTGCGGCGAGTTCAGACACAGCCGGCGCCGGACGCTCGCGCAACGCGCCGCGAATGGCGTCGGTCCATGTATGCGGCTCCGAAAAATCAGCGAGTTCGAACATGCGGTGCAGACAGTCGCCCGCAGCGGCGCCGCGCGGAAACGCGAGAATGTCGTCCTCGGCGTAGACCGGCGCCTGCGGCGCGGGCGCGAGCGTGGACGTGACAGCGAGCGCATCGGCTATCTCGTCGTGATCGGGACGCACTTCTTCCACCGGCGCGTGCGTCTCCTCGCTCTTACTGCCGGCGGCGATCAGCCCGCTGAAACTCGCCATGCGCCACTGGTCGCGCAACGGCCTGCGATTGGCCCGCGCCTGCATCCGCGCACTGCGGTCCAGAAGGCTTTCGAGCGGCACGCGGCGCGCCGGCTTCGGCAGCGCGGCGAGGGTGACCGGCCCGCCCGCCAGTGCCTGCCAACGCGCCGACAAGGCGGCTTCGTCGGGCGGCTCGGCAAGCCAGTCGCCGAAGTCGTGACCCTCGCCGGCCACCAGCCAGTTCAACACGCTGCGGCGCGACTCTTTCGTGGAGCGCGAGGACTGATACGTACCAGCCACCAGATAGCAGCGGTACACCGCGCGCGTCAACGCCACGTAGACGAGCCGCGCCCGTTCCGCCGCCTGTTCGCGCACTGCGTAGCGCGATGCGTGCTCGGCTTCTTCGTCGTCGCAACCGTAGTGCAGCACCGCGTCGCCGGTTTCGTCGTGATACTCGCGCGCATCCGGCAGACCGGACGACGGCGGCTCGCGCAACCCGCCGTCGTTCAGGAACGGACAGAACACCACCGCATATTCGAGCCCTTTCGATTTGTGGACCGTGACGATCTGCACGAGGTTGCGGTCCGACTCGAGCCGCAACTGCGCGTCTTCGCCACCGCCCTGCGTGCGTTGCGCGGCGAGCCAGCGCAAGGTCGGCGCGATGCCCGGCTGCGTGGCGGCGCGCGCCTGCACGAGTTCGGCCAGGTGATTCACGTTCGTCAGACGACGTTCGCCATCCGCTGCCGCAACCAGGCGTTGCGCGACGCGCAGTTCACGCATCAGCGTGCGCCACATCACCGCGAAGCCGCGCTCATGCCACAACGTGCGATAGCGCGAAAAACGTTCGACCCAGCCCATCGCGTCGGCGGCGTGCGCGGGATCGTCGGCAACCGATGGCGCGTCGGCGACCTGCTCGAGACGCCACAACGCGGCGGCGTCGAGGCCCAGCCAATCGGTGGCGAGCGCCGCGCGCAGACGGCGCAGGTCGCCGGGTGTATCGACGGCGGCCAGCACGCGCTCGATCTGCTCGGCGTCGAGCGTAGCGAACACGGACGCCTGCGCCAACTCCACGCTGCCGACACCCCAGGCGGCCAGCACGCGTTTGATCAGACTGCCCTGCTTATGCGTTTGCACCAGCACCGCGATGTTGCCCGGCGCGAGCGGCTCATCGCCGATCGTCACCGTGCCTTCGCGCGCGCCGCGCAGCAGACGCACGATTTCGGCGGCACACGCTTCGCTCGCTTCACGCTGGGCCTCGCGCTTGGTCAACGCGGCCTCGCCTTGAGGCAAGGTCCAGATACGGAAGTCGCCAGCGCTCGCGTCCGGGTCGGAAAACGGCGGCCTGCGCCGTTCGCCCGCGCGCACCGGCTGATAGTCGAGACCTTCCAGCACGAACGCTTGTTGGTTGGCTTCGAAAAGCCGGTTGCACGCCTCGACGATGGGCGCGGTCGAGCGCTGATTGACGGCCAGCGTGTAGCACGCGGAAGCCGCCTCACGCGCCGCCAGATAGGTATGCAGATCCGCCGCGCGAAAACTGTAGATCGCCTGCTTCGGATCGCCGACCAGAAACAGCGGGCCGGCCGGCGCGAAGATGCGGCTGAAGATCGCGAACTGCAGCGGATCGGTGTCCTGGAACTCGTCGATCAGCGCGGCGGGATAACGCGTGCGCAACGCATCGGCAAGCCAGGGATGCGCCGCGAGCGCACGATACAGGTTGGACAGCAGATCGTCGAACGACACCACGCGGCGCGTGCGTTTGCGCGCTACCAGTTCGGCGGGCGCGTAGTCGAGCCAGGTCTGCACAAGCGAGAGCCAGCGCGCGCGTTGCGCGGCTTCGGCTGCGACCACGGCTGCCGCCAGCGCTTCGGCATGCTCGAAGAATGCATGTTCGGGCGGCTCGAACTTGACCTTGGTGGCCTTCTTCAACGCCGAAGCCGTGAGCTTCAACGCGGCCTTCGGCGGCGGCGCATGACAATCGCCCTGCGCGAAGTACTCGGTCCATGCGGCGATCGCGGCGCTCACATGGTCGGGCTTGTGCGACGTCTTGCTGAGACGGTCTTGCGCCTCGGCCAACAAACGGACGATCGCATCGCGCTCCGCATGCCATACCTCGCACGCGGCGTCGAAGCCGGCTTGCGGATCGGCGCCCGTGCCGTTTGCGTCCAGCTTGCCCCAGCGCAACTGCGCCAGCGGCTTTTTCAACCGACGCGCGAGTTGCTCGTCGAGTGACGCGGGACCGGCGCGTTTGGCCACCAGCCACGCGGCGAACGCCGGATGCGCATGCGCCACCGGTTCCACCTGCTCACGCCAGAAGTCGGCCGCCATTTCGAAGCGCAAGGCCGCGTCGTCGGCTTCCATTTCGAAGGCGAACGGCATGGCCGCGGCGAACGGCGCTTCCTGCAACGCGCGCTGACAGAACGCGTGGATGGTGTGGATCGCCGCCTGGTCGAAAGTGCGCAGCGCGCGCCGCACCACTTTCAACGCGTCTTCGCGCGCGATGCCCCGCTCCGGCGCCAGCGTCGTTTCAAAGAGCCGGCGGATGAACGGATCGCCGCCGTCGTCATCCATATCGATAGCGCGATCCAATTCCGCGAGACGGCCGCGAATGCGCTCGTGCAACTCCGCGGTCGCCGCCTTCGTGAAGGTCACGACGAGAATCTGATCGGCGTTCAGGTTCTTTTCCAGCAGCAGCCGTACGTACAGCGCGCAGATATTCCAGGTCTTGCCGGTGCCCGCCGACGCCTCGATCTGATTCACGCCGTCGAGCGAACAGGCGAAGACGTCGAGCTCCTCGGCGACCAGCGCGTGATGCTTCATGGCGCCGCTCATGATGCGCTCCGCAGATGTTGCAGGAGCGGCTTGAACACGATCGCGGCGAGACTGCCGAACGGCTCGTCGATCGTGAGCGGGGTGCCGCGCAAGGCGATGCGCAGAGCAGGGTCGTCGGATTCGCCACGCACTCGGTCGTTGATCCAGACGCCCTGCGCCGCGGAATCGCTCTCGCTGACTTTGGTCCACGCGCTCTTCGGAAAGAAGCGCAGCGGCAGCATGCGCCCTGCCCTAAACAGCGCGGCGAGCGGCGCCAGTTCGTCGAGCGGCGCGGCGACCGGCGCGAGTTCGAAGCTCTCGCCGCTGCCATGCCATACGGTGCGGCGTGGACCGTCCGGCCGCGCGGCGCAATAGACCAGATGTGCGAGCCATGCCGACAGGTAGTCGCGTGCGGTAGGTTTGGCGTAGCGGAAAATCACTTGTCCTGTTTCGGTGAGCAGGTTCAGACTGCCGTGCAATTGCAGCGGCGTTTCGGCGGCTTGCCGGAGCAGCGCGTCATGCGGGCCGAACAGCGCGCCGGCAAGCTCCTCGCTCTCAGGCCAGCGCGGCGCGATGTCGAGCACGAACGGCAAACGCTCGACACCCGAAGCCACCTCGCGGCGCACGCTGTCGGCGAGCTGACGCAACGCGCCTAGCTCACGCGCGCGCCACACCGCGCCGGTCGCGCCGCCCGGCAATTCCGGGCTCGCCGCCGCCACGCGGCGCACGCGTTCGAACACGACGTCGTCATCCGTATCGACGTCGAGCAGCACGGGCAATAGACGGTCCGCCAATGCATCCCGCCCCGCGTAGTCCAGATCGAACGGCTCGGTGTCGAGTAGTTCGCCTTGTGCGTCCGACAACACGATGCCCAGACGGTCGCGCAATAACGCCCGTGCCGGATGACGCCAGAACCGCACGAATTCGTCGAAGGCAATCGGCGCAGGTTCCTCCGGAGGCAACGGTTGATCGAAGAACGGCGCCGCAGCGGCGTGCGTGGGCGAGGCCAGCAACGTGGCCAGCTCGGCGCGGTCCGCGTCGTAGCTGAACAGCCCAGATTGCGACGAGAAATAGTCCGACGCGAACGCCTGCAATGGATGATCGACAATGAACGCATGCCGCGCGCGCTCGACTTCCGCCGGACTCGCGCCCTCGCCCGCCGACGCCTGCGCGAGATAGTCGAGCAATTCGTCGACCAGCGCGGCCGGCGGCAGCGGCGCGTTGTCGCGAATGCTGCGGCCCGTATAAGCGATGAAGAGACGATCGCGCGCGGCGAGCAGAAGATCGAGGAACAGATTGCGCTCGTCGTCGCGCCGCTGACGGTCGCCGGCTTTGCCGAACGCGGCCATCAGGTCGAACTCGTCGGCGCGCGCGAGACTCGGCAACACGCCGTCGTCCATGCCGAGCAGGCAGACGACGCGATACGGCAAGCCGCGCAAACTCGTCAACGAGGAAAACGTCACGCTGCCCCAAGGCACGCCGCCGCGCGCGGGGTCGTCAAGCGCTTCGGTTAGCGCGCCGCGCACCACTGCGGCGGGCATCGCAACTTCTTGCGCGCCGGCTTGCATCGCGTCGCCCATTTTGTCGATCGCATCGCGCACGGCGGCGAGCGAATCGGCGAACTCGACGCCGCCGTCGAAGCACTGCGCAAGCGTTTCGAGCAGCAGTTGCGTCCATTCGGAGGGCGTGCGCTCGATCGCGCAATTCGCCGCGAAGCTGTCGATGTCGTCGACGAAACGCGACAGGCGGCCGAGCAGTTCCGCATCCGAACCGTCGGCGCCTTCGACCGGCAACCACGCATCGACCGGTTCGCCGCCGTCCGGCATTGCGTAGCCGAGATAAAGACGCGTGAGCGCATCCGCGAACGTGTGACGCGCGATCGGCACGTGTTCGCCGGCCGGCTCGACCGGCGCGAGCCCGCGACGCGCGCCTGCCGTGGCCAGCCATTCCTGCGCGGCTTCGAGCGAGCTGGCGTCGATGCCGTAACGCACGGCAATCGCATCGACCCGCAGCCATTCGATCAGATCCGGCGCACCCACGCTGCGCTCGGGCAAGGCCAGCCAATCGAGCAGCAAACGCGCAACCGGATTGGCCTGCGACGGCGGCAAGCCGGTAATCCGATACGGAATGCGGCGCGTGTCGCCGGGCGGCGTGGTGCCGAACACGGCGTCGATCAAGGGACCGGCCGCCGCGAGGTCGGACACGGCAACCAGCACGTCGGACGGCTGCAGGTCGTCGAACTCGTCGAACCAGCCGAGCAGACGATCGTGCAGCACTTCGAGTTGGCGCGACAGGCTGTGGCAGACGTGAACTTCGATGCCGCTCTCGATCGGCAATTCGTCGGCCTCAATCTCGTCCTGCAAATTGAGGATGCCGTTCTGCACAGCGGCAAGCCAACTCGGCTCCGGATTCTCCGTGAAATCTCCGACTTCGCCTGAAGCAGCGCTCTCGGTCAACTCGTGCAGCATGTGCAATTGCGCCTGGGTCTGGCGGCCCCACTCGGCGAGCAGTGGATGGCCGACTTCCTGATAGTCGAGCTGGCCGGCGGCGTCGAGCGCTTCGACGCGCCCCGCGCTGACGACGTCGAACCAGAACTCGCGGCACGGATTCATCACGTACAGCCGCACGTCGACCCAACGCGAAAGCGCGCGCAGCAACGCCACATGCAACGGCGGCATGGTCGGCAGCGCGAACACGCTGACCGCTTCGGGCCACTGCGCATTCGAAATCGCCTCGAGGTCGAGCGTGCCGATTTCGTCGAGAAAACGATAAGCGGGCGGCAAGGCGGCCGCGGGCGTTTGCGCGTCGCCCGAGAGTTCCGTGAGCACCGCGCGCCACAACGCCGCTTGCCAGCGCTCATCCTCGCGCGCCGCTTCACTCGCGCCGGCGAGGCGCGGGCCGGTGTCGTCAGCCGCGCCGCTCGCGAAGATCGAGCCGCCCTTCTGCCATTGCAACAGCCACTCCGGGCGATAGGTCAGATAGTGGTCGAGCACGGTGGCCACGCGCCGCGCAAGTTCGTAGCGCATCGACGCGTCCGCCGCATCGAGATACGTGCGCAAACGCGGCGACGCATTCCAGGGCAGCGCCTCGTCAGCGTCGCTTAGCAGCCGGTAGCAGCGCCACACGAGCCGGTCCGGTGCGAACGGCGAATGCTTTGGCACCTCGATCACGCCGCCGATCTGCGCCCATAGCCATTGCGCGAGGTAACCAAAGTTGACATTCGCGCAGATGCCCTGGCGCGCGGCGATATCCAGTTCGAGCCGGCGCCGCACCGCCGCGCTCGGGACGATCACGGGCTGCGCGGTCCAGGGATCGGACGGCGCTTGCGCCAGGTCGTCGAGCAGCGCGCCGACAAGGGTTTCGTAGCGATTCGAGTAGAAGAGCTGGAGCATGGATCCTGAGGCTTGCGGGCGGCACGGGCGGAGCGCCACGAGCCGCGACAGACATTGAAGCGACAGCATAACAAACGCATCCCCAGGGCAGAACCTGGCCAAACGGACGAGGTCAGATCAGCCATGAAATCAGTTAGACTCGACGGCAGTTCGGGGCTGCCCCGGGGGCTGCCCGGGGTTTGTCCCATCAACCGCGGTTTTCTCAGTGAACGGAATCCAGGCAGTCGATGCGCTATTCGGTTGAAATAAAAAAATTCCTCTACAGCCAGTACTTTTATGGCGGCCTGCGCATCGCAGTTGGCGTGTCGTTACCGGCCGTACTGTGCCTGATCGTGTTTCACAACCGCGAGCTCGGCTTCACGATCGCGACCGGCGCGCTCGGCGCGTGCGTGGTGGATATGCCGGGTCCGCTCAAGTACAAGCACAACGAGATGCTGGCGTGCACGGTGATCGGTTTCCTGTCCGCGCTCGCCACCGGGCTCGCCACGGTGAATGCGGTGGCGCTGTGGTGCACGGTCGTGCCGCTCACCTTCCTGCTGTCCCTGATCGTCGTGTACGGCAACCGCTGGCCGCAGATCAGCTTTGCCACGCTATTCATGATGATCATGACGCTGGAAGAGCACTTCACGCCCATGCAGGCGCTCGTCAATGCGTCGTGGATTCTGGTGGGCGGCCTCTGGTACACCTACTGGTCGACCTTCGTGAGCCGCTGGATGATGCATCGCATCGAACAGCAGGCTCTGGCCGAAAGCGTGTTCGCGTGCGCCGACTATCTGCTGGCGCGCGCCGAGTTTTACGATTTGGATAACGATCTCGACGAGTGTTATCGCAACCTCGTCGACAAGCAGATCACCGCGGTGGAGCGCCAGGACGCCGCGCGCGACATCGTGCTGCGCAATCTGCCCAGGTTCAAGAGCGGCAAGCTCGAACCGCGCCGCGCCATGCTGTTCAATCTATTCATCAACACGGTCGACCTGCACGAACTGTTTGTGGGTGCGCATACCGACTACCCGTTGGTGCGCACCACGTTCGGCGGCTCCGATCTGCTGGTGTTCTACCGCGATCTGATTCGCAAAGCGGCTGCCGATCTCGAAGAGATCGGCCTCGCGGTGCTGCAGAACCATGCGCCGCGTGGGCGCGTGAACGTGAAGGCGGAATTGCGCGCCATCGAGTTCGAAATCGAGCTGATGCGCAAGCAGGATCTGCCGGCAAAAAACCACGAAGCTTATTCGGCGATCTCGTCGACTTTCCGGCGCGTCTGGAGCGCCACGCGACTGATCGACAAGATGCGCAAGAGTCTCTCGAGCGAGCCCAGCACGAGCGAGACCGAACTGCGGCTCGACCAGGCGCTCACGCGTTTCGTATCGAGCCGGCGCGTGCCGTTCGGGCAGATCTTCTCGAACCTGACCATGGCCTCGCCGAGCTTCCGTCACGCGTTGCGCGTGACGATCGCAGTCGCCGTGGGCTTCTGGCTCGGCCGCCTGCTGCCGCTCACCAACGCCTACTGGATCGTGATGACCACCGTCATCATTCTGAAGCCCGGCTATTCGCTGACCAAACAGCGCAACGGGCAACGGATCGTCGGCACGCTGATCGGCTGCGCGGCGAGTATCGCGCTGATGATCTTCGTCAAGGAACCGCATATCCTGCTGGTGGTAATGTTCGCGTCGATGGTCATGAGCTACAGCCTGCTGCTGTTCAATTACACGGCGAGCGTGGTGTTCACCTCGTCGTACGTGCTGCTCATGTTCCATCTGCTCGCGCCGGGCAGCATGCGCATCATCGGCGAGCGCGCGATCGATACCGTGGTGGGCTGCGCGATCGCGATCGCGGCGAGCCACCTGTTCCCGTACTGGGAATATCGTTTGATGGGCAAGCTCGTCAACAACATGATCAACGCGACGCGCCAGTATCTGGAAGCGAGCTGGTGGTGGAGCGGCAAGCCGGCCGCCGCGGTGGTGGCGACCGTGACCGAAGCCGGGGCGCGTGCGCCGGCTGCGGCGATGGCCGATCCCGCGATCGACTTTGGCAAGCCGGTGTTGGCGGCTAGTGGAGGGGCACGCGGTGGCAGCGACAGCGTTGCGAGCGGTCACGCCGGTGCCGGCGCAGGTGGCAGCGCGAACGGTGACGCAAACGGTGCCGTTAGTGCCGCGGCTAGCGCGTCCGTCGACGCAACAACAAAACCGTTTGCCGACGCCGGCGCCAGCGCGGGCACGACCACCGTCAGCAATCCGACCGCGAAGCCCGTCTCCGGCGCCTCCGCGGCCGCCGCAGCGGCGGCGATCGCGCTCGATCGCGATTACCGCTACCGGCTCGCCCGCAAGAACGTTCACGTGGCGTTCGCCAATTTGGGCCAGGCATTTCAGCGCATGATGCTCGAACCGAAGTCCGCGCAGAAGTTCGTGCCGGAGCTCAATGGGCTGCTGGTGCGCAGCCACGTGCTCGCCTCGCAGATCACGGCGGCCGCGCCGCTCTTGCGCACTTCGGCGCAACAGCAGGTGGACGGCGTGTCGCTACAGCCGCTGCAACGCGCGCTGAGCGTCGTGCGCGACAATCTCACCGAGGCTGAAACCGGCACCGCGCCGGCCGCCGATCAAAGCGAGCAGATCAAGCTGCTCGGCCGCGAACTCGATGCGATGGTGGTGGAAACGGAGAAGTCGCCGGACTATACGGCGGACGCCGTGCATGACATGAAATTGCTCGCGCATCAGTGCAAGCAGATGCTGTCGGCGGCGGCGCAGATTCGCAAGGATGCGAGCGTGATTCGTCTGCCGGACGAGTGAATGGCGCGTGAATGTGTGCGCGTCGCCCTACTGGGCCGCGCCGCTCGCCGGTTTGGCGGCAGTGGCCGCTGCGGCCGCATCCGATGAAATCGACGGCGCCGCCGCATTCTGGGCGTCGAAATCGTGCTTTTCCTTGATGGCGTTATAGAAGAGCGTGGCGATCACCAGCAACACCGCGACCACGATGAAGACAGCAATGCCAAAGGTCGGGTTCTTCTTGCGCGGCGGTTTGTTCATGAGGCGGGCTCGGTTCGCGAGGCAGTCGCGGATGGTGTCTGGGAAGGCGGCATTCTACGCCCACTGAGCTTGCACACGGCTTGCAGTGGGCGCGCGCAGTGACGTGGACTTGCGAGCTTGCGGGGACGCTTTCAACTGCTCCCAGGCGTGCCGTACGGTTCGCTGTTTGAAGAGCAGCAAACGACGCACCCGCTGCCTTCCATCTACCTCACCACGGCGGGCCGCACCGGTAGCGCCGTCGAATACTTGATCTGCTCCATCGCAAAACTCGAACTCACGTCGTACAGCGGCACTGCAGCGATCAGTTGTTTGTAGACACGGTCGTAGTCGTCGATATCGGACACCACCACGCGCAGCAGGTAATCGGTTTCGCCGCTCATCCGGTAGACCTCCACCACTTCCGGAATCTCCTGCACCGCATGCGTGAAGGTTCGCGCCCACTCCTCCGTGTGCTGGTTGGTACGTACCGCGACGAACACCGTCGTCCCCACGCCGAGTTTGCGCGCGTCGCAAAGGGCGACCTGCGCGCGGATCACGCCGGCTTCTTTCAAACGCTGCAGCCGCTTCCAGCAAGGCGTTTGCGACAGATTTACGCGTTGCGCCAGTTCGGCGATCGGCATGGTCGCGTCCTCCTGCAGCAACTCCAACAGCTTCCGGTCGATAATATCCATTCCCATCATGACACCCCTATAGGAAATTATTCTACTTTTCAGACTCCAGGGGGAATTATATGGAAACTCTTTCTCCAGGCAAACCGGTATAAATATCGCTATCCGAAAATAACCGATGAGCAGCCCAGCCGCTGCCTGATCAACATGAGCCAAGACCTCCGCTCCGCATCCCTCGAACGCCTTCCCGCCCAACGCTCGCAACCCGTCAAAACGGCTCAGGCGGGCTCGCGGGAACAGGTGGACGTGCTATTGCGCGCCGGGCGCAGCGCGCCGCTCGCGCGCCTCTGCGATGCCCTGGATGCGATATTCGACGCCTGCGCCCATTTCCCCGAACCGTCCGCTTCGACGTTCTTCGCGCGCAGCATGCGTATCGCGCTCGCCGACGCCGCGGCCAACCCCGATTTGCTCACGGCGGCGCAGCGTGAGGGCTCGGTCGAGAAGTACCGGCGTCATCTGCTGGCTGCCGATCCGCACGGCCGCTATGCGATCGCCGCGCTGGTGTGGCTGCCGCAACAGGCGAGCCCCGTCCATGCGCATCACACGTGGTGCGGCTACGCGGTGGTGGATGGCACGCTGAGCGAAACGGTTTTCGAATGGAACGGCGCGCAGCATTGCGCGAGCGCCACGCGTACGCAGGCGCGCAAGCCGGGCGCGGTGTCGTTCGTGCGCGGTGGCCGCGGCGGGATTCATCAATTGGGTAATGGCAGCGAGGCACCAGCCGTTTCGCTGCATATTTACGGCGTCGCGGGCGCGCAGATCGCGACGCACGTCAACGACATCGTGCGCACGGCGAATATGCCGGCGCTGGCCTGAAACGACACGCTTCGCGGCCGCTCCCGGCGAACTTTGTAATACGCAAAACGGCACGCCTCGCGCGCCCGCTGAAACTCACGTATAGCGTGAGCCGCGAAGCCTCGTAGCAAGCCGGACATCCAGATGTAGCGTGTGACCTCGACGCGCTCGCACGCACACGACGCCGGCACGAAAGACCTACTTCCCGCTCCCGGCAGCCATCAACTCTTCCCACCCGCCTCGCCCGCCGTCGGAATCTGCGGCGGAATCGGCGCGGTTTGCCCGGTCGGCGGCGGCGCCGGACGCGGTTCATGCGATACATCGCGTGCTACGGCGAGCGGCGCATGCACCGCCCGCGCCGCCGATGCCGCTCCGACCTGCGCATGCTCATGCTCATGCGGATGGAGAGCGATTCCCGACACTTCGTCGTCCTGCAAAGGCTGCCCTTCGCTATCTTTCGACGACGTATACACGCGCATCTGCGGCACCGGAATTTCGATGCCCGCCTCGTCCATCTTGCGCTTCAGCCGCAGATTGAAGGCGCGCGCCACGCTCCATTGCTGCAACGGCCGCGTCTTGATCTGCCCTTTCACGACCATCCAGTTCGGATCGAAACGGTCCAGCCCCCATACCTCGATCGGTCCAAGCATCTCGCGCCGGTAACGGAAGTCGGCCATCAGATCGGCGCCGACTTCGCGAATCAGCTGTGTGATCTGATCGACGTCGGTGGTGAACGACATGCGCACTTCGAACACCGCATAAGCGAAGTCGCGTGACAGATTCTTGACGATCTTGATCTGCGAAAACGGGATCGCGTGAATCGCGCCCTGACCGTCGCGCAGCCGCACGGTGCGGATCGACAGATGCTCGACCGTGCCGGCATGGCCGCCGTCCACGTCGATCCAGTCGCCCACCGAAATCGTATCCTCGATGATGATGAACAGCCCCGTGATCAGGTCGGTCACGAGCGACTGTGCGCCGAAGCCGATCGCGAGGCCGATCACGCCGGCGCCCGCCAGCAGCGGCGTGACATTGATGCCGAGATTCGCCGCAGTGACGATGCCGGCGATCGTCATGATCGAGACCAGCAGCACGTTGCGCACCAGCGGCAGCATCGTGCGGGCGCGCATGCTCGGCGCGCGCGCCTTGTTGCGCGGCCCGGCTGGATTGAGCGCTTCGGTGATCGCCGTGTCGACCAGAATCCACAGCAGCCAGGCAATGAACACAGTGGCGACGATCGCCGTTACCGCGTGCGCGATACCGCGCGCGGCGACGCTTTCCTCGACCACCGCGGCGAGCGAAACGCCCCACAAACGCGCCGCGAGTTCGAAGAAGAACAGCCAGATGAAGAGCGTCAGCAGCGTGCCGAAAAAGCGCAGCAAGCGTGTCAGATACGGCGAGCGGCGCCGCGTGCGCGCGCTGCGCGGACGCGTCAGACGCAACACGACGGCCGACAGGAAAAACGCCAGCACCAGCAAGGCCGCGGTTACCACTGAAATCTGCAGCACGTTTTCGCTGGAACCCGAACCGCCGAGCGTGGCGACCACCGAGGCGGTGGCCAGCACCAGCACGGGCACGTGCCACAGTGCGGCGAGCACGTCGAAGGCGTCGGTGGCGGCCTTGTGATTGGTGCGCTGCTCGTAAGGGCGATTGCGGATCAGATGCGCGACCGGCCGGCGAAACGCGAGCGCGAAATAGCCGGTGAGCACGGCGGCCGTCATGTTGGCCGCCGTCGAAATCAGCGCGGCGAGGTTCGAGCCGAGTTGATGCGCGACGTCGTAATTGACGGCGGCGTCGCCGAGCGCGCCGCACACGCCGACCACGAACAGCACGCGCCGCGCATGATCGATCAGCAGGCGCACCGCGATCCGCCGGTGCCCCGAGCCGAACAGCGAAAACATGATCAGACAGATCGCCGAAAACACCGCGCCCGCGACGATCGCATACGCGACCACCATGCCGAGCGTACGGCCGAGCGCGTCCGGCATGGCGCGCACGAACAGCAACGCGGCCACGAAGGCGATGATCCAGGGTCCGACGCGGCGCAGCGCGAAGATCAGCAGTTCGCGCGTGGTGGGATTCGGCTGCAGTCCCATGACGATGCCGAAGCGCCGGTACAGGCGGTGCTGCACATAGATCAGCGCGCCGGCACACGCGCCCCAGCCGGCCAACATTGCCGCCATCGAAAACAGAATCCGGCCGAAGCTCTCGTGCCCCTGCCCCGAAATGATCGTGTAGAGCTCGTTGCCGGCCGCGTTGAAGCGGCCGCCCCAATAGCGGACCGGCGTGCGGCCCTGATGCACGTCGGATTCGAACGACGCGATGCCCGACGCGATCGCGCCGAGCAGGCCAGGGCTCGGTTGCGCGGGCGCCGGCGGCGCGACGTTTTTCGAGACGTCGCGCAATTTTTTGAGCTGGGCGACGAGTGCCGTGCGCTGACGGTCGTTGTCAAGCGTGGAGATCACGCTGTCGAGGGAGTGCGCCAATTCCGCCTGACTCGCCGGCGACGGCGCGGACGCTGCCTCCGCCGCCGAAGCGCCTGAAGCGGAGGACGCGGGCGTCGCCGACACCGTCGCGCTGTTGATCAGGCTCTGCAAGGCCGGAATGACGGGCGTGCTGGTGGCGGCGCCGGCGGCAAACGCGTTCGCGGGCAATAAGCCCACGCACAGGATCAGCGCGACAAAAACTGCGGCCGCCCACGCGGCGAACCGCGCGGCGAGTGGCGGGCGCGCGCCGTGGCGAGCGCCGCATGCGCTACGGTCAGAAGAAAAATGAAAGGCGGCGTGGGTCGCCGGCTGCCCGCCGTTGGATGGCGCAGCCTCGGACTCACGCCGCGACGGGCATGACTGCATGGCAATCCGTGAGAAAACGGGAGACGCCAGTGTATCCGCAGTTTTATCGGGAGCAACCGGACTTGCGTAACCGAATGTTAGGACGCTTGCGTGCGCTCAAGCGTTGTGAGGACCGCGCGCGAGTCCTAACGTCGCGTTCGCGGCTCCCGCGCACGGCCCGTTCAACCTCGTTTCAGCCTCAATAAGCGACCGTTGCGATCTGACGGATGAAACGGCCCTGCTCCAGTTCATCGACGAAAGCAACGGCGTAATCTTCCGCGGAAATGCGGCTATTGCCCTCGGCGTCGGCCAGCAGCGTGTTCGCGCCCGTGCGGAACTTGCCGGTGCGCTCGCCCGGCGCGATGATCGCGGCCGGCGCGAAAAAGGTCCAGTCGAGGTCGGCAGCGCGGCGGTAGTCGTCGAGTGCCTTCCGATGCGCGAGCGCGATCGCCTTGTAGGCGTCGGGAAAGCCTTCCGAATCGACCAGTTGCTTGCCCGGCGCCACTTCGAGCGAACCCGCGCCGCCCACCACGACGAGGCGCTTCAGGCCCGCCGCGCGCACGCCTTCGATAAGCGCGTGAGTCGCTTTGTCGAGCGCCGCGAGATCGTCTTGCGGCGGCGCGTAGGCGCTCGCCACCACGTCGTGACCGCGCACCGCCGCGCCGACGCTCGCGGCGTCGAGCAGATCGGCTTGTGCCGCTTTCAGGTTCGCCACGTCGGTGGGCACACGTGCCGGATTGCGCACCAGCGCCGTCACCTGATGCCCGCGGCGGGCGGCTTCGGCGGCGATACGCGAACCGATCGTGCCGGTGGCGCCGAACAACGCGATCTTCAACTGTTTGCTCATTTTCACTGCTCCTGTCATTGAATTATATGTAACCATATTGATTACATATAACGAGGAAAAAAGAGGGGCTTGAGCCCCCGTTCGTTGAGAGGCGCGTGTTGCCATCGACCGCCACGCGCCCTTCCGTACTGCTTTTTTGCTATGTCACCCGTGCGAGCGCTTCTTGCGTTCGCGCTGCTTCTCCGCACGCACCACGTCGGCCGTGGCATCGGCCAGCGTGCGCGCGTCGAGCGCGGCTTCCATGGCTTGCTGCGCTTCGTCGATGATGCCGCGCAGTACGCCCTGGATATTGCGTCCGACCATGCACGCGGGATTCGGCTCCTCGCGATGCAACGCAAATAACTGCGCGTCGTCTACCGCGCGATACACCTCAAGCAGCGTGATCTGCTCCGGCGCCCGCGCCAGCAACGCGCCACCGCCCGCGCCGAGCTGCGAGGTGGTGAGGCCCGCTTCCGCCAGCATGCTCAAAAGCCGCCGGATCAGCGCGGGATTCGTATTCACGCTGCCAGCAATCATCTCCGACGATAACGGCGCGCCTTCCTGCAACGACAGCAGCGCGAGCACATGCACCGCGAATGCAAACCGGCTACTCGTGTTCACAACAAACCCGCCCGGCGACGACAATGTGTAACCATAGTAATTACATTTAATCCGGCTGTCAAACGATGTGGCGATCCAGCCGGCATGTCACTTGTCCATCTGCTTTTGCGCATCGCCCGACTCGCCCGATGACGACGAAGCCGCGGCATTCGTCGACGACGCCGAGCTTTGCACCGACCATTCCTGCAGCTTGCGCCCCGCAGATTCGAGCCCCTGCCCGGTCAGCGCCGCAGCCTTGCCGAGTTGCGCATTGGTGGCGCTCGCCGCGCTCTGCAGATTCGCTTGCGCGGTCGAAGCCAACGCGTTGGGATCGATATTGATCGTGGGCGCCGAGGCCGAGTCGAGGTTCTGCTGCGCGGCGGACTTGGTCGCGTCGACCTGTTGGCCGACATAGCTGGCCGCCTGATCGAGCTTCTGACCAGCGACCTGGGCTGCGTCGTTGAGCTTGCCGGCAACCTGCCCGGCGGACGCGTCGTTCTTCTGACAGGCGGCGAGACCGCCGAACACGACGGCAACGAACGCCGCACGGCGCAGCAAGGATGAACGTATGGATAAAATCATGTTTGTGTATGAGCCGCGTCGAGCGGCTTCCGCATGCGAAAACGCGCCAATGATACGCCGTTGCGCTGCGCGTGCGTCTTAACGGGCATCCGGAAGCCCGTTCGCTCTCGACCGCGGCACGCGCTCAGCCTTTTGCCGGCACTGAGTTCCGCCGCGACGAGGCACGCATTCGATCGTGTCCATTGCATGATTCGTCGCGGTTCTGTCAAACGTAGTGGAGTAGACTGCCTGAGCTTATGAACGTCGATGACGTGACCATCAAAGAGCATTCGCTGTGTTCCGTTGATCAATTGGAGGCATACGATGGCGGCAAAGAAGATTCTGTTTCTGACCGGCGACTTCGCCGAGGATTACGAAACGATGGTGCCGTTTCAGGCGCTGCAGGCAGTCGGCCATGTGGTCGACGCGGTCTGCCCGAACAAGAAGGCAGGCGACCGGATCAAGACCGCGATTCACGATTTCGAAGGCGATCAGACGTACACCGAAAAACCCGGCCATCAATTCACGCTCAACGCCACCTTCGACGACATCGACGCGCGCCAATACGACGCGCTTGCGATCGCCGGCGGCCGCGCGCCGGAGTATCTGCGGCTCAATCACAAGGTGATCGAGCTCGTACGGCAATTCGCCGAAGCCGGCAAGCCGATCGCGGCCGTTTGCCACGCCGCGCAACTGCTGGCCGCCGCCGACGTGATCCGCGGCAAACGCATTTCCGCCTACCCGGCCTGTGCACCCGAAGTGAAGCTCGCGGGCGGTGAATACGCCGACATTCCCGTCGACGCCGCGATCACCGACGGCAATTTCGTCACCGCGCCTGCGTGGCCCGCGCATCCCGAGTGGCTGCGTCAGTTCCTCGTGCTGCTCGGCACGCGCATCGAACTCTGATCTGTCTGCCTGATCCATCGGCGAGCGCCTTGTCCTTGCGGCAACGCGCGCTCGCTAAAATTCGCCCGAATTGAGAGTAGTCCGATAGTTCGTAGTGGAAGGCTTTCCTATAGTCGCCGGCTGACTTAGGAGAGCTTTTTCAATGGAACTGACCGACTGGATCGTCACGCTCGCCGTCGTGTTGATGGCAATTGCCTTTTTTTGCGGACGCACGCCGGCCAACTGGTCGTGCGAAAACCGTGCGCGCCGTCTGGCGGGCACGCGCATGCTGGTTCAGGCCGCGTGTTCGGTATGGGCTGCGCTGCTGATCGCCGCGCGCGGCCTCTTTGCGCTGGACGGGCTGCTCGGCCTGCGCCCGGCGCCGCTGCAAGCCCTGACGGGCGTTGCGATCCTGATAGCCTGCGGCTGCTACTGGTCGATTCGCGGCAGCAGACTGCTCAAGCCACGCCGTCTCTTTACCGCGTAACGGCTACGGCGCACTGACGCCGGGCCGCGTGTCCGCCGCCTGCGCGGCGTCGCCATCACTTCCACTCCTTCGATCGCGATCTTCCAGGCCGGTGCCGGCATCGCGAACGGCTTGAACACTCGTCACCGCCAGTCGCGCCGACGTGCCGGCAGCCTGCTGCGCGATCCGTGCCCCAGCCTCAGGCAGCGACAGATAGAACGTCGTGCCCACGCCTTCTTTCGACTCCGCCCACACACGTCCGCCGTGCCGCTCCACCACGCGGCGCACGAGCGCGAGGCCGATGCCCTCACCCGCCGCCACATTGCCGTGCAAGCGCTGAAACGCGTTGAATAGCCGCGGCAAGGCGACCGCCGGAATCCCCAGACCGTTGTCCCGCACATAAAAGATCCGCAGCGAGTGCACGCCCGGCGGCGCCGGCGTCGTGCCGATCTCGATCCGGCCTTCCCGCGACGGATCCAGATAATTCACCGCGTTGCCGATCAGGTTCGCGAACACCTGTTCCAGCGCGGTGGGGTCGCCCCACACGGCGGGCAACTCGTCCACGCTGACCAGAGCGCGGCGCGCGCGGATCGAGCCTTGCATTGCGTCGATGACGCGCGGCACGATATCGCGCACCTCGACCTTCTGCTGCCGGTACTCCACCCGGCCGACGCGCGAGAGGTGCAACAGCGCGTCGATGATGTGCGAAGCGCGCAGCACCGCCGTCTGCAGATAGTGCAATGCTTCGCCGATGTCCTCGTCGACCACCCGCTCGATGCGCTGCCGCGTCTGCGCCGCGAGCGACGACTCGCGCACGGCGGCGCGCAGTTCGTCGCACGAGCGAATCAGTTCCTTCGAGAAGCCTTGCAGGTTCACCAGCGGCGCACGCAGATCGTGCGACACGCTGTAGATGAACATTTCGTTTTCCTGGGTCTGCTGACGCAAGTTCTCGTTGATGCGCGCCAGTTCGCCGGTGCGGCGCGCAAGATCGGCCCGGAAGCGCGCCTGGATACGCTCGGCTTCGAGCAGGCGCCGGCTGGTCTCGTGCAAGGTCAGATCGAGGCGCGCGATCTCGTCGTGGCCGGGGCCGATCGGCGCCAACGGTTCATTGCCCGCGAGGCGCCCGGCGTTGTCGGCGAGGACCGCGAGCCGGCCGCGCACGCCGCGGGTGAATAACCAGACCGCCAGCGCGACGAACAGCAAGGAGCCCAACACGGCCGCGAGCACCAGCGTTTGCTGCCGCTCGCGGGCGGCGTCGGCGGCATTCGAACGCAGTGTGTCGAGACGCCGCTCTTCCGCCTGGAACGCCGCGACCTGCTGACGAAAACGGTCGAGCACATCCGCTGGCGCGAGTTCGCGGAAGCGCGCGAGCACGTCGCGCCGCCGGCCCGAATGCAGCATGTCCTGGATGCGATCCGACCATTGCCGGTAAGCCTGCACCGACTGACGGACCTGGACCACGCGCTCGACTTGCGCCGGATTGTCGGCGACCAGTTCGGCCAGTTGATCGATGCGCCGGTCGACGTCCACCCACACCGACACGGGCGTGGAAAAACGGGCGTCGTTGGCTAGCACCGCGCCGCGCAGCGCGACCGACTCGCCCAGCACCGGATCGAGAATCGCGGTGGTCTGGCGCAGCACGTCCTGGCTATGGACGGCCCAGCGCTCGGCCTGTGCCGCATCGGATTGCGCCTTGACCAGTCCGGACAATAGCGCCAACTCGAAGAGGGCCGGAATCGCGATCAGCAACAGGCCTTTAGTGGTCAGTCTCATGCGTGCGCATTGGAGTTCGGTGGCCCTGCAGATCGTGCTCGGGGACGGCACATTATGTCGGCGATTGTGCAGGAAAACAAAGCGTGCACGCCATTGACCAGGCATGCGCCGCCAGCGTGCGCACGTGACGTAGGCAATACGTCAGGTTTTTGAATTAAACGTAACCAAAATCGAATAATTTGCCCCGATTTGAGTCGTGTTTGCCACTGCGACAGGCGCATGCACATTAACTGTGCGTTTTCGTGCAAATTCAGGTGCATGCGCAACGGCCAGTGCGTCGATCGAAATGCACGCTCAATCCCATCCCGGTGCTGATTTGCACCTTGTCGGCGCCGCTTGCGCACAAGTTTGGCCCACTTCTTGCGTTCAGTGCCCGCTTTTTTGGCATACGCGGGACACATCGATGGAAAGTCTGAAAACCGGCACCGACACCCTCTTTCTTTTGCTAGGCGCCGCGATGGTGCTCGCCATGCATGCGGGATTCGCCTTTCTCGAACTCGGGACGGTGCGCAAAAAGAATCAGGTCAATGCGCTGGTCAAGATTCTGGTGGATTTCTCGGTCTCGACGATCGCGTATTTCTTTATCGGCTACACCATCGCGTACGGCGTCCAGTTCTTCGGCAGCGCCGAGTCGCTGGCAGCGCACAACGGCTATGCGCTGGTGCGCTTCTTCTTCCTGCTGACGTTCGCCGCCGCGATTCCCGCGATCGTGTCCGGCGGCATCGCCGAACGCTCAAAGTTCAACCCGCAACTCTTCGCGACGTTCGTGCTGGTCGGCTTCATCTATCCGTTCTTTGAAGGGATTGCGTGGAGCAACCGGTTCGGCATTCAGGACGGGCTCGCCCACGTGTTCGGCGTGCCGTTCCACGACTTCGCCGGCTCGGTCGTCGTGCATGCTTTCGGCGGCTGGGTCGCGTTGCCGGCCGTGCTGCTGCTGGGCGCCCGTCACGGCCGCTATCACCGCGACGGCGGTATCGCCGCGCATCCGCCCTCGAATATTCCGTTCCTCGCGCTCGGCGCCTGGGTGCTGGCGGTCGGCTGGTTCGGCTTTAACGTGATGAGCGCACAGACCATCGACAAGATCAGCGGCCTCGTCGCCGTCAATTCGCTGATGGCGATGGTCGGCGGCACGTTGACCGCGTGGCTCGCGGGCCGCAACGACCCCGGCTTCACGTACAACGGGCCGCTGGCCGGACTGGTGGCGGTCTGCGCGGGCTCCGACGTGATGCATCCGCTCGGCGCGCTGGTAACGGGCGGCATCGCCGGGGTGCTGTTCGTTTATATGTTCACCTGCGTGCAGAACCGCTGGCGAATCGACGATGTGCTGGGCGTGTGGCCGCTGCACGGTTTGTGCGGCGCGTGGGGCGGCATCGCGGCAGGCATCTTCGGCTTGCGCGCGCTCGGCGGTCTGGGCGGCGTGTCGTTCGGTGCGCAACTGGTGGGCACGCTGGGCGGAATCGCGGTGGCGACGCTCGGCGGCACGCTCGTGTACGGCGCGATCCGGCTGACGGTGGGCCTGAGGCTCGATCAGGAAGACGAGTACAACGGCGCCGATCTGTCGATCCATAAGATTTCGGCGACCTCGGAGTAAGGTCCGACCGCGAGCGCAGGTCGGCGTTTTCGGTGCGTGAACGGGTCGCGCGGGCGGCGTGCCGTTCAGGTTGGGGCCGGGCCGGAGCGTCCCTGGCACGCTCGTCGCGTGAGCGTCGCGCCGGCGGCGCGCGAAGATCGATCGCGTGAATCTCGCCGGCGCCGGATGAATATGCGTCCCTCCATCGGACGGCGCGTGCCAGCACCCCGCCGGTGAGCGCCCCGACCTGTCCCCACATGCATGCGCGGATGTTAGACTTGCGCGCTGGAGATGGCATTCTCCCTTAACCGCCCTCGTGGCTGATGATGCCTGCTTCGTCCGGCTGAACGCGGAGGTGGCATCGCGCTCCTCGCTCTGCCCGGTTTGTCGACACTCCAGTTTTGCCAGGCCTCCTCCCATGTATTGGTCTATTCTCGCTGTCGGCATCGGCGGCGCGCTCGGTTCGTTATTCCGCTGGTTTCTGGGCATTCGCCTGAACGGCGTCTTCAGCGGCTTGCCGCTCGGCACTTTCGCCGCCAATGTCATTGCCGGCTACGTCATCGGCGTAGCGGTCGCAGGCTTCGCGCGGGCGCCGCAGATCGCGCCCGAATGGCGGCTCTTCGTCATTACCGGTCTGATGGGCGGCCTGTCGACTTTCTCGACGTTTTCAGCGGAAGTGGTGCAGCGCCTGCAGGACGGCCGGCTCGGCTGGGCGGCGGGCGAAATCGTGATTCACGTAGGCGCCTCGCTTCTGATGACCATGCTGGGCATCGCGACGGTGTCGCTGCTATCGCGCTGAAGTCGCGGCGAGCTGAAGCGCTCGGAACGTGTGCGCTGGCGCTTCCGCCTCGCCATGAGCATCTGGACACGCGACAACCTGATCCGCGCGATGCTGACCGGCTATAAACGCGATCCCGCCGACAAGCGCTGACCGTTGCAAGTGCTGGCCGACGCTAGCGTCCGTTCGCTTCCAGATCCACCACAAACCTCGGACGAACCCCTGCACGGGTTCGCACAATCACGCGCGATCAAGACCGGCGCCGACACAGCGACGGCTTTGATCGCGCGATGGTCTTTACCATCGGGACGCCGGAGAAAGCAGCCGAGCGGCAAAAGATACTCGACGCACACGACAATGGAAGTCGTTACGTGTACTGGGAGGAGCGGCGACATCGTCGGACGGAGGGCTGAATCCAGAGGTCCAGTCACCATTCGCGGAGAATTGCAAGCGCTCCGGCGACCCATCGATGCTCCTGGCAACGCCGGTCCCGATCATCAAATATTCGAGCCGAAGCGCTCCTTGCGTACCATCGAGGCCGCTCGGAACTCGCATATCGGCGAATTTTCCTTAGCGGTCCTTCGGTGTCCCGCCACCCTTCGCTCGGCGCCTGAAGAGCACACCGAATCCCAGCGCGACCAGCAAGGCCACTATCAGACCCGCGCTCATGCCCGTCGTGCCGCGCCTGTCATCCGGACCGGAAGCGGCGGAGGCGACGGCGGGTGCGGAGCTCTGCGTTTCGACCGGCATAGGAAGCGCTACGCCAGCGGCACTCCCCTGGCGCACGAGAGAGGCCTCCGACGTCGGGGAGGCCTGAGAAGCGGTGGAGGCAACGGCGTCCGAAATCGGACCGACAGGAGCCATGTCAGTGGACGAAGCCATGGCGGGAGCCCGCGCAACGTTAGAGCTCGCCTCGGCAGACCTGGCCAGCGCCTTCCACTTTGCGAATACCGTATCGATGCAGTGAACGTCGGTGCAAGCGTTGCGCGATTGCCGCCACTGAGCGACCTGTTCGGGCGAAAGCTTGCCGCTGCTCAACAGAGCCTGTTGTTGCGCGGAGATATCGTCGTATTCATTGTTCAGAATGGCGTGGTCGCATATGACGCGCTCGGCCGGTTGTCGCGTGGTTGCGCATTGAATATCGCTTGCCCATGCTCCGGTTGGACCCAAAGCCGCCATTGACAGCAGCACTGGCCAAAATCGCTTTAGATGCACCTGCTCTCCTTGAGTATCGTTGCGTTGCTAAAAGTGCGGTCGCTTATAGGCGAAATTCTCTATGCCTGTGACAGGGTCGCGAGATGCCGACAGTGCCGCCGCAAGAAGCGGCGCTCGGAGCAGCTTACCGAATCTGGCTCGCAGCCGCTGATTTCATGCACTGGTCAAAAGAGACCTCGCCTGTTCAAGGAGAGCGTGTGACGCTGCAAACTCATTGCGTCCCGCCATTGTCAGCGCCGCTTGACCTGTGCGCGCGAACAGATCGTCGTCAGATGTCGCGACGGCATTCAGCTCGGGACCGGGACGGTCGAATCGGCGAAAGAATTCGAGCATTTGCGACGCATCCAAACGCGAATCCTTTGGACCCGCCGTGGCTAGAATCTCGGCGGCTGCAACCAGTTGTCGCGTGGCCTGGAGGAATTCAGTACGGTCCATGACACTTGCCCCATGAATCACCGTGGTCGATTGTTCGAAGAGTTTAACGCAAGACTTTCCAACGCTGCCGACAGCGGTGGCGTGACGAGGCGTTCGCGGCCCGCTGCATCGTATACGTTCGTGGTCCGTCCAGAGCGTATCCATTCACCTCTGGACTGACGATTGGCGACCTGCCCCAACCCCGCGCTTCGCGCAAGTGTTGGCTCGGGCGGCAGCAGATACGCTGAAATGTTCGTCTGAACCCGACATCGGGTCGTACGTTCGCCCGCTCAAACCGGCATCGACAAGGCGTGAAGCCCGGCTCGAATGGCAGCGCGCAAATTAGCTCGCGGTCGGCACGATCGTTGCAATTATGGCTGCCTCAACGGAGGTTGCCATCATGTGCGTTTTGCAGGGTTTCGTTAATTCCATTCCGCTGCGTGCGTCTTCACTCGTCGCCGCCGCGGCTATCTCTATTGCGGTGCTCTGCGGCGCCGGCATCGCAGCATTCGTTGGACTGCTGCCCGAGTCGGATGACGTTGCCGTGGCGGTGACCGCGACTCCGTTGATCGATATGCAGGTCGACGCTTATGTGAAGCGGGTCGCCAGCGAGTATTGAAGCGCCAGCCGTACAACAGGCGAGAACGCCGCAGCCATGCACTGCTCGTCTGCGTGCAAGCTATCGCGACGTCGCTCCCAGTCAGCGGTCAGGAGCGCAATACGCCTTTCAAGCGCCCCAGCTCAGCGGGTCTCGTGTATGAGCGGTACAGTTCGCCAACTGTGCCGAATGCCAGGGCCGGCTTGAGAGTCGCACCGGGAAGCGCGTGAGTAATCCAGTCACAGGCATTCATTTCACGTTGAGCGGCATGCACCGCTGCCGTAAGCACAGTGAGCGCTCGTTCTGCGGAGTGCCCACCAAGGTCGACGAAGCAACTCTCAAACGGATGCTTCGTTATGCTCTCGACGTTTAACGCTGACTTTCGGACGTCCAAATCAACCTCCTTCGCGGATTGCCCATCCTGTATAGCAACTGAATGTGACAATACATCGCGTTGTCCCGCCAACGATTCGACGCGGCTCGCGCCAGCGTAGCGGCGCCGCGCGGCGCGTTAACCGTTCGGAAGAATGGCACGCCGTAACGCGACGTGAACAGGCGCACACCTCTGTTCGAATCCAATCACGAATATTCCTCGTATATACAGTCAGGCCCACACAATGAAGCGTGGCGACTCTGGAGGAATACGCCATGAAATACAGGACTGTGTTCATCGCTGACACGCTGTCACGCTCTCTGCCGATGCTGAAGTAACAGAACACGCAATCGGCGTCAGGCGTTCGAATTCGGCGTAACGCTGTCATTTTCGGCGCCGGGCCACGACTCACCTGCATGCCTCGCATCGGGACACACAATCTGCCCTGATTGCGCTGGAGTAGCTGCTTGCGATTCGCCGCTGCGCAACCAGTCATCTTTGAGCGGCATACGAGACTTCGGCGTGGCTGACGCACGCGCCTGCATCAAAGGAGAAACACCATGGAAAAGTTGGCGACGAAACTTCTGTTCGCGCGTATTGCTGTCGTGTCACTCTGCGCGTGCGCCGCGACGCTTGCACAGGCCGGCGGGAACGGCAACGGCGGGTCTGGCGGCGGCGGTGCGCACGGTGCCGCGACCGCGGGCATGACGTACCACAGCGAGCCCGTCTCGAGCCCCTGGAACCGCGTTCCCGGCGACATGAGCAGGAGCGCGGACACGGCGCATAAGGATATGCCCGGCATGACTCCCGACTACGACACTGCGCCCAATAAAACCATGCAATGAATGCCTGCAAGTGTGCCGGCGCGAGAAGGTTCATCGTCTGCGCGCCCGGCAACTTGTTTGCGATGACTCGCTAGCTCGGGTGGGGATTCAGCTTCCCGCGGTCGGCTTCGTATACCGACATTCCGTGACACTTCCGGGCCAGAAGAACGTTGCTTGGGGCCAACCGGAAGGCGTCCTCGCCGGTTGCGCGCACCCTTCTGTTCATATCGCCAACTGCACTGGCAAGCGCATGAAGTTTTCAATGAGCCGCAGCAAGTCCGTTTCATCCGGCCGCGTACCCCATCGGCTGTATCCCGCAACAGATGCAATAGCGAACCAGGAGTACGGCGGAAACCATTCCGCCCGCACTGTCACGCCGCCGATGATTCGCAGCCGTCCCGTATCGCTGAGGAACTCAGCGTGAATTTCTTCGCCGCCGACGGTTTTGCTGGCGATGACTGGCGTGGACCGAAGCATAAAGCCCCCCTGCAATTTCTCGCTGCTAAAAGCGAATGGTCGTGAACCGGCTCTCCCGAAGAAAACGAACATAGCCGGGACGTTTGCATTCACCCGCCGAGTCAACGACAAAGACCAAGGTTTTTGATGACGCTGCGTGCCAATACGCAAGTTGCGTGCCGACCGGAGCAAACGCTCAATAACCGATCTTTTGCCCGTTTTGCATCTATGGTCTGCCTGGTTCGGGAGCAATAACGTTTGTCGGATGCACGCAAGTGAACGGCGAGGCACCCGTTCTGTGCTGATCCGCGCGCCGCGGAAATGCAATCCAAAGTCCCCGCTCATCCCCGAATCCACTGCATCGATGTTCGAAAAGCGACCGCGCGAGACGTGTACTCTTACGAGTGAGCCGCGACTTCATTCGCAAAGCCGGCTCCCCGCCGACGACGAATGCCAATACACCAGCCAACGCACGGAAACCGTAGTCGCGCTGCGGCAGGTCCGAACAACTACATAGCGCCGGAGCCCGGCTCCACGGTGCGGTTTGGAGACATCAATGAGCGCAGGCTTTCAACACCCGTTCCTCGCCACCGCAAACAACATTGGGCGAGGCAAAATCGTCAGCGCCCAGCAAGCGGTCAGACTGATCCGTCCGGGTAACACGGTGGCCACGGGTGGCTTCGTCGGCATTGGCTTTGCGGAAGAAATCGCCGTCGCACTGGAACAACTGTTCCTCGACTCGGCCCCTGACGATAGCGACGCCCCGCGCAATCTGACGCTGGTCTACGCGGGCGGTCAGGGCGACGGCGCTCGCAAGGGCCTGAATCACTTTGCCCATCAAGGTCTGGTTCGACGGGTTATCGGTGGTCATTGGGGGCTCGTGCCGGGGCTTCAACGCCTGGCCGTCGAAGGCCATATCGAAGCGTATAACCTGCCTCAAGGCGTCATTTCCCAGCTGTTTCGCGATATCGCGGCGCATCGGCCCGGTCATTTGTCCACGGTCGGACTCGATACCTTCGTCGACCCGCGCAACGGCGGCGGCAAGCTCAACGCCCGCACCACGGAGGACCTCGTTAGCCTGATATCGGTCAACGGCGCCGACTGCCTCCTGTACAAGACATTTCCGGTCGACGTCGCCATCGTGCGGGGCACCACTGCCGATGCAAACGGCAATGTGACGATGGAAAAGGAAGCGCTGACTCTTGAGTCCCTTGCCATCGCAATGGCCGCGCGCAACTCCGGCGGCATCGTGATCGTTCAGGTCGAGCGCATTGCCGAAGCGGGGACCCTGAATCCGCGACAGGTCAAAATACCCGGGATTCTGGTCGACTGCGTTGTCGTCGCGAAACAGGAAAACCACTGGCAAACCTTCGCTGAGTCGTACAGCCCCGGTTTTGCGAGCGAGCTTCGCATTGCGACGAGTTCGATTCCGGGCATGGCACTGACAGAGCGGAAAGTCATCGCACGGCGCGCTTCGTTCGAGCTGATGGCCAATAGCGTCGTCAATCTTGGAATCGGCATGCCGGAAGGGATTGCCAGCGTCGCGAACGAAGAGAAGGTGTGCGACCTTTTCACGATGACAACCGAGCCGGGCGTCATTGGCGGTATTCCGGCCGGGGGTTTGAATTTCGGCGCGGCAACCAATACCGACGCCATCATCGACCAGCCCTACCAGTTCGACTTCTACGACGGCGGCGGCCTTGACATTGCATTTCTCGGGCTCGCGCAAGTGGACCGGGAAGGCAACCTCAACGTCAGCAAGTTCGGGCCCAAGCTCGCGGGCGCGGGTGGCTTCATCAACATCTCGCAGGCGGCGAAGAAAGTGGTGTTTGTCGGAACCTTCAACGCCGGCAAGCTAGACGTCAATATCAAGGACGGGCGCCTGCAGATTCTGCAGGATGGCGTCTGCCAGAAGTTCGTCGAGGCGGTGGAACACCGAACCTTCGGCGGCCGTTACGCCAGCGAACGGCAGCAGCCCGTGCTCTACATTACCGAGCGATGCGTCTTTACCCTCACGCCCGACGGACTCGAACTCGTCGAGATTGCACCGGGGGTCGATCTTCAGCGAGACATTCTTTCGCAGATGGGCTTTGCGCCCGTCATCAAATCGCCGCCGCGGCTGATGGACGCTCGTATTTTCGACAACAAGCCGATGGGTTTGCGAGCCATGCTGTTGAGGCTGACGCTCAGCGAGCGGTTCAGCTACGACGCCGACAAAAATATGTTGTTCATCAATTTCGAAGGCCACAAGGTCATGACTGTCGACGACGTTGAAGCAGTCAGAGCCGAGGTCGAGCGGGTCCTGTCCGGCCTCGATGTGCGGCCCCACGCAATCGTCAACTACGACAATTTCTCGATCGCGCCCGAAGTCATCGATGCTTATTCTGAAATGGTGAATGGCCTCGTCGCCCGATATTATTCCGACGTCACGCGTTACACGACAAGCAGCTTCCTGCGCATGAAACTGGGGGACGCGCTGCAGCGGCGCAGTGTCGCTACGTATATTTATGAGAGCCCCGAGGAGGCATCGTCACACGAGGCGCGTTAGGCCGAGGGACGCGCATCGCATCTGATCCTGCGGGGGCCGAGGCCGCGTGCCGGTCCTCCTGGTCGTGCGAGCCGGTTGGCCGGCGAGCGTGACTAATCAGCCCGTGTCGCCGCCTGCCACTGGCAACACCGTTCCAGTGATGTAACCCGCCTCGTCCGAAGCGAGGAACAGAATCGGCGCAGCCTGCTCGTCGATGCTGCCGTAGCGCTTCAGGAAGGTCGATTCGGTGACCTGCTTCACCGCTTCACCCATCCAGATTTTTTCCTGCTCGCTATCGCCGGCCGCGTTGCGCGGGACACGTCGCGCAGGCGCATCGGTGCCGCCCGGCGCGGTGGCGACCACGCGGATGTCGTGCTCCGCGTATTCCATCGCCAGCGACTGCGTCATCGCGTTCACGCCGCCCTTCGCCGCCGAATACGGAACGCGGCGGATCCCGCGCGTGGCATTCGAGGACACGTTGACGATCGTCCCGCGTCCGCGCTGTAGCAGATACGGCAGGACTGCATGGCACGCGTACAGCGTCGGCATGAGCGAGCGCCGGATTTCGGCATCGATCTGCGCAGGCTCGAACTCGGCGAAGGGACGCATGCGAATCGCGCCACCCACGCCATTGACCAGAATGTCGATGCCGCCAAAAGTGCGCGCGGCGAAGGCCATCGCCGACGCGGCGCCTTCGTAAGTTTCAAGGTCGGCGACAAACCCCGCTGTCTCGGCGCCGCGCGCTTCGGCGGCGACTTCCGACACGAAGTCGGCGCGGTCCACGAACAGCACCTTGCCGCCTTCGGCGGCTGCGCGAAGCGCTACCGCACGACCGATGCCCTGCGCGGCGCCGGTAACCACCATGACCTTGCCAGCGAATCGTTGCGTGCTCATGCGGTCCTCGGCGCTGCGTTGGGAGTGAACTTCTCGTAGTGGAAGCTGTTAGGCTTCACGCCGTTGTCGTCGAAATGCTTGCGCACGGCATCGACCATCGGCGGCGGGCCGCACAGGTACACGTCCACGTCGCCATCGTTGACGGCCTCTGCCGGCATGTGCTGCGTCACCCAACCCTTGCGAGGGTGAGTCGATTCCGTATCGGCCACTACCGTGCTGTATGTGAAATTCGGCAGCTTCGCCACGTAGGCTTCGATTGCATCGACCTGCACGAGGTCGAGGTCGCGCGTCACGCCGTAAATCAGATGAACTTTCTGCTGCGAATTCGTGCGAGCCAGCACTTCAAGCATCGACAGGAACGGCGCCAGGCCCGTGCCGCCGGCGAGGAACAACAACGGCCGTTCGACCGCGCGCAGATAGAAGCTGCCGAGCGGTCCGGTCAGTTCCACCTTGTTGCCTGCCTGCGCGGATTCGAGCCAGGTGCTCATCACGCCGCCAGAAATTTTCTTGATCAGAAAACTGATTTTCGATTCGCCCGGTGCCGACGAAAAAGAATATGAACGGTGCTGACCGCTGCCAGGAACGTCGATGTTGACATACTGGCCCGGCAGGAACACCGGCGCGGCCGCCTCCACGTCCAGTTCGAGCACGATGGCCGCATCGTTGTGCGCTTCGACCTTGGTTACGGTCGCGGCGAACTTGCTTTGCTCGGTCTTGCATGCAGTGGAAGACGCCGGCACCGCAATGACACAATCGCTTTCCGGCACCATCTGGCAGGTAAGAACGAGACCGCTTTCCTTCTCATCCTCGCTCAGCGCATCTTCGATGTAATCGTCGCCCAGGTCGTAGCTTCCGCTCTCGGCGCGGCACTTGCAGGTGCCGCACACGCCATCCGAGCAATCCATCGGCAGATTGATTTTGGCGCGAAAGGCGGCATCGAGTACTTTCTCGCCCGCCTTGCATGTGACAAAGCGGGTCACGCCGTCTTCAAAATTCAGTGCAATGTTGTAGCTGGACATCTTGCCTCCTGTACTTCTCTATTCCGCGGTGTTTGCGCTCAAACGTGATAGACGTCGAGTACCTGGCGGATGTAATCGTCCTTCAACACGATGCGCTTGTAGCAAATCAACAGCTCATCGTTGACCTTGCGCAGAGTGACGAACATCGTGCCGAAAAACTGGTCGGTGGTTCTGTAACGGTGGCTGAGTGTGTTGAAGTTGTAGCGCACGTCCACTTCGTTCTCGCGCTCGGCCAGCACTTCCACATTGGTGACGTTGTGACTGGTTCGCGGTTCAGGCATCGAGGCACTGCTGCGCTCGGTCTTGATGCGGAACACACGGTCTTCAAGGCCGCCACGGTCCGGGTAATACATCAGCGAAATCTGACTCTCGTGGTCGTCGGTGAGCTGGTCATCGTCATCCCACGCCGGCATCCAGTACGTGACATCCTCGGTATAGCAGGCGAGCCATTCGTCCCATTGACGGTCGTCCAGCAGGCGCGCTTCGCGGAACAGCACCGCGCAAATTGTCTGGTGATCGAAGCTCATGCCACGGCCTCCCCTTGTTCTTTTCTGAGTGCGTCGCGCATCACATGGACCCAGTACTCGTGCTGACAGACGAACAGGCCCTCGTCTTCACTGCGCTCACCTGAAATGACCGGCTTCAGCCCCATATTTTTTGCATTCGCGTCGGCGCCTTCGACCCACAGCGGCGCGCCGCGCGACAGGTCGTTCCACATTGCAGTAGTGCCGGCATAGCCTGCCTGGCAGGCTCGGAATTCTTCGAGGTCATCCGCGGTGCCCATGCCGGAGACGTTGAAGAAGTCTTCGTATTGGCGGATGCGCGTAGCCCGGTCGGATGCGCTCTCCCCCTTCGGCGCGAAACAGAAGATGCTGACTTCGGTCTTGTCCACGCTGATCGGACGTACGACGCGAATCTGCGTGCTGAACTGGTCCATCAGGAACACGTTCGGATACAGACAAAGATTGCGGGTCTGGTTGACGATGAAGTCCGCCTTCACCTCGCCCACACGTGCCTTGATTTCGTCGCGGTATTGATAGACGGGTCGCACTTCCGGGTTCATCGTCTTGGTCCACAGCAGGATGTGGCCGTGCTCGAAGCCGTACACGCCGGCTACCGACTTGCTCCAGCTATTCGCGTCAACGGCCTTGGTGCCCTCGACCTTGCGCCGGTCCATCGTCGCGGCGTAATTCCAGTGCACAGTGCTGACGTGGTAACCGTCGCAACCGTTCTCCATCTGCACCTTCCAGTTGCCGTCGTAGATATACGATGAATTGCCGCGCAACACTTCCAGCCCGTCCGGGGCCTGGTCGACGATCTGGTCGATGATGACTCTCGTCTCGCCGAGGTAGTCCTCGAGTGGAATCGCATCCGCGTTGAGCGTGCCGAACAGGAAGCCGCGATAGCTCTGGAAACGTGCGACTTTTTTCAGGTCATGCGAGCCATTGGTATTGAATTGAATCGGATATTCGGTGGTCTTCACGTCTTTGACTTTCAGCAACTTGCCGGTGTTGGCGAAGCTCCAGCCGTGGAAAGGACACGTGAAAGTGCCTTTGTTGCCGTGCTTTTTGCGGCACAGCATCGCGCCTTTGTGTGCGCAGGCATTGATGACCGCGTGCAGTTCACCGCTTTTGTCGCGAGTGACCACGACAGGCTGGCGGCCGATCCAGGTGGTGTAGTAGTCGTTGTTATTGGGAATCTGGCTTTCATGTGCGAGATAGACCCAGTTGCTCTCGAAGATGTGCTTCATTTCGAGTTCGAACAATTCAGCGTTCGTGAAGATGTCGCGGCGGCAACGGAATACACCGTTCTGCTTGTCGTCCTGAACCGCGGTGTGCAGCAGTTCATCGAGTTGCGAGGCTTTGTCGAAAGTTGCGGACATGAGTGCTCTCCTACGCGTGCTCCGGGTCATGGAGCATGCGCATCAGTATCGAAAGATTCTTGCTAAGGATTGAGCGGCAGCGGTGGTACGACGTAGCGGCCGCGTTCAGCGCTCAGGCGCTGACAGACACACGCGGACGATGCACCAGCTGGTTATCCTTGCCCTGAATCAGCGGAGTCAACTCGATGTCGAACTGGATTTCCTTATACGCATCGGTCTTCATTCCCAGCGCGGTGCCGCCGGTCTTTTCAACCACGTGAGGAATCAGATCCTCGCGAGTGGCGTAAGCAAAGTCGTCCCAGATCAACGGGTCGCCCTCGATATTGATCTGCGTCGTCAGCTTGCGGGACTTGTCGGCCGTGACGAAAAAGTGCACGTGCGCCGGACGGTTGCCATGGCGGCCGAGCACGTCCAGCAGTTGCTGGGTCGCGCCATGCGGCGGGCAACCGTAGCCTACCGGCATGAGCGTGCGGAACTCGTACTTGCCGTCGGCGCCGGTGCTAACCGCGCCGCGCAGATTGAATTCGCTCTGCTTGCTGGTCGGGTCGAAGTGCGAATAGAAGCCTTTCGAATTAGCGTGCCAGCATTCGACCAGCGCGCCCGCGACGGGCTTGCCATCCGGGCCGGTCACCGTGCCGCGGATCACCAGCGGGCCGGCGTCCTCGTCCGGATCGATATCGATTCTCGACACGCCTTCGCGCACGGGCGCACCGGCGACATACAGCGGACCTTCGATGGTACGCGGCGTGCCGCCGGTAATTTCAGCCGCCTTGTCTTCCGCGTCCATGCGGATGTCGAGGTATTTCTCCAGACCGAGACCGGCAGCCAAGAGCGCAGCTTCGCCGTCCTGTCCGAGCTTGTTGAAGTAGTGGACGCCGGCCCAGATTTCGTCGGGCGTCATGTCGAGGTCGTCGATGGCCTTGAACAGGTCGCCGAGCAGGCGATTGACGATCTGCTTTGCGCGAGCCCCGCCGTCCTGGCTGCCCACGTTGGCAGCAGCTTTCAGCAGGTCTTGCACTTCCTTCGTATCGAACACTTTGACGCTCATGTCTGCTCCTGAATCTCTATTTTCTGATGGGGTAAACCCTTGGTTTAGCGCCCGTTTGAGTATGCCTGAGAGGTATAATGGGTGCTGAAACAGAGTGTGAATGCAGAATAATGGACGTCAGAAGGCCTCGTCCAACACTGATTTAGTATCGGCCTATATCCACGAGGTATTGAAATGGAACTGCGGCATCTTCGTTATTTCGTCGCCGTGGCCGAGGAACGCAATTTCACGCGCGCGGCCCAGCGGCTGAACATGGCGCAACCGCCTTTGAGCCGTCAGATCCAGCAGCTTGAAGAGATTCTCGAGGTGCAGCTATTCCAGCGTGATTCGCGTCCGTTGAAGCTCACCGAGACGGGCAAGTTCTTCTATGCTCACGCCGTCCAGTTACTGGCTCAGACGTCCGAACTCGAATCCATGACGCGCCGAGTGGGCAACATCGAGCGCAGTCTTTCCGTCGGTTTTGTCGGCTCGACGTTGTATGGAATGCTGCCCAAAATCATCCGGCGCTTCCGCGACGAGAACACCACCGTCGAACTCAGCCTTCACGAGATGTCGACGATGGATCAGATTCGAGCACTCAAGGACGGTCAGATCGATGTCGGGTTCGGTCGCATTCGGCACGAGGACCCCAACATCCGCCGGGTGATTCTTCGCGAGGAGAAGATGATCGTTGCGTTCCCGGAGGGCCATCCACTCTCACTGGCCAAGCCCGTCCTCGCTCTCAGCGACCTGGTCAACGAAACGCTGATCATTTTCCCCAAGGCGCCGCGCCCCAGTTACGCAGACCAGGTGCTGTCGGCATTCGAAGACCGCGGTCTCAAGCCTCGCCGGATCTATGAAGTACGGGAATTGCAAATTGCGCTAGGCCTCGTGGCGGCGGGCGAAGGAATTTCAGTGGTCCCGAGCAGCGTGTACGGCCTGAAGCGAGACGATGTGAGCTACAAGGAACTGGACGACCCTACTCTGGTTTCGCCCATCATCATGAGCATGCGTGCGCTCGACGAGTCGCGCGACATTCGGGAAATGCTCGAACTCATCTATCGGCTGTACGAGGAGGAAAAAATAAGCTTTGCACCCCGTAACGATTCGGGGCCGTGATATCCGCCATACCCCGGAGGTATGGCACTAGACGTCGACGGTGTTGGACAGGCGGTCATTGCACACGCAATACTTCAGCAACCTCTCCACTCCAACATTCCCGGTATGAACGTCCAAATCACCTCTGTCGAAGCGATTCTGGTTGATCTCCCAACCATCCGCGCGCACCAGCTTGCCATGGCGACGATGCAGCAACAAACCCTGGTGATCGTCCGGCTACGCTCGAGCGATGGCGTCGAGGGTATTGGCGAAGCGACTACGATTGGCGGCCTGTCGTACGGCGACGAGAGTCCCGAAGGCATCAAGCTGACCATCGACACCTATCTCGCACCGGCGATCGTTGGGCTGGACGCGACCAACATCAACGACGCAATGCTCAAGCTGAACAAGGTCGCCCGAGGGAACCGGTTTGCCAAGTGCGCAATCGAGACGGCTTTGCTGGATGCTCAGGGCAAGCGCCTGGGCGTTCCCGTTTCGACGCTTCTTGGCGGCGCTGTCCGCAAGACGCTTCCGGTCCTGTGGACGCTCGCAAGCGGCGATACCCAACGCGATATAGATGAAGCGGAAACGCTGCTCGCCGAACGTCGCCACAATACGTTCAAGCTGAAGATCGGCAGGCGTAGCGTTCGTGATGACGTGGCCCACGTGTCGAAAATCAAAGCGGCGCTCGGCGAGCGCGCCAAAGTCACTGTCGACGTCAATCAGGCGTGGAACGAGGCTGACGCGGCGCTAGGCATTGCAGCGCTCGAAGCTGCCGGTATCGACCTCATCGAGCAGCCTACTCCGCGAGAGCAGCGCGGCGCGCTGGCGAGACTGGCATCGCGTTTCATCGTACCCATCATGGCCGACGAAGCGGTGACAGGCCCGGAGGATGCCCTCGAACTTGTGCGCGGTGCCTGTGCGGATGTGTTTGCGCTGAAGATCGCGAAGTCCGGCGGAATCTACGGAATGATGCGTACGGCGGCCATTGCGGATGCAGCCGGCGTGTCCCTGTATGGCGGCACGATGCTCGAGGGCAGCATCGGATCGATTGCATCGGCACACGGATTCAGCGCTCTGCCGCAACTTGCCTGGGGCACCGAACTGTTTGGACCGCTCCTGTTGAAGGACGACATCGTCACTGCGCGCCCGCAGTATCGGGACTTCGATCTTCATCTGACGGAAGGGCCTGGTCTGGGCTTGCATATCGACGAAGACAAGCTCGCTTTCTATCGACGCGACAAAAATAGCTGAGCGCAGAGTCAATCCAGCACCGGACACGACAACCCATTCCAATTAGTGCGCCGGCGAACCTGAGAGATCCTTACTTTTTCGAATGAGAAACACATGCTATATCTCGTAAGAATGGACGTACACCTGCCACACGACATGCCCGTAGCCCAGGCTGACGAAATCAAGGCGCGAGAAAAAGCGTACTCGCAAGAGCTTCAGCGCCAGGGCAAGTGGCAGCAACTCCATCGCGTTGTCGGCGAGTATGCGAACTACAGCGTTTTCGATGTCGATTCGCACGACGAACTGCACACCATCCTTGCAGGCCTGCCGCTGTTTCCATATATGACGATGAAGGTGACCGCGCTCGCGCGCCACCCGTCGTCTATTGAACGGCAGTGCGCCGGCACCGAAAAGTAAAAGCGGGCAATGGCAAGCGTCACGAGTGGCAGCGCTATCGAAAACCAGCAACGAACCGATGTCTTTCGCGGTTAGTCCCCAAACGGGTTGCCGGTGTCTTTCACTTCGGTATTAAGGTTGTATTCCGCACGCACGGCCTTGAGCACGCCTTCGATGTCGCGCTCGAAGCCGACCGCGTTGCCGAAGTGGGTCATGTTCCAGTTGCAGCCTGTCTTGTCAGGCTCTTGCAACTGCGGCCGCGGCACACGAATCTTCACGCCGTCCTCGACGATTTCCTGCAGCCGATGAATTCGCCGGTTGACTTCCTGCTGAAGCTGCGAGGCATTGAGCGTCTTGCGTATCATCCGAGTCTCCTTCTGGTTGCTCGGACCAGTTTAGCGTTCAAGTCCAGTTGTCGACGGCTGCCTGGTCGCATCGCGACATGCCAGCGAACCGGGTTCGCCTGGCGGCGCTTTTCGATACCCTGATAGCCAGCGTCAGCGTACACATCCGTGTCCTGGCCGCGCAGGACACGCGCTCGGCAAGAGTGCTTGCCTCACCACGAAGCCGCGTCAAAGTATTCTTACGCGCGCCGCAACGTGGCCGTATTCACCGTTACGGAAAATACGCGGCCGTATCGATTTGCGGAATCGATTTGAAACCGGGTTTCGCGAAGAAATAGCCTTGCATCAGGCTAACGCCATGTGCAACGAAGAAGTCACGCTCCCCTTTGGTTTCGATGCCCTCCGCGACCACGCGGATGCCGAGGTCGTCACATATTGAAATCACACCTCGTACGATGCGCTGACGCACCGAGTCATGGTCAATGCCTCGGAGGAGTTCCATGTCGAGCTTGATAATGTCGGGCTGGAAGTCCACGAGGAGCGCGAGTCCCGAGTAACCAGCTCCGAAATCATCGATTGCTGTCAGAAAACCAAATTTCTTGTATACCCTGAAAATCTCGACGAGATGTGAGCGGTCCGCCAGATGTTCTCCCTCGACCGTCTCGAATATGATTTTTTCAATCGGGAAGCCATGCTTTTGCGCAGCGTCCAGGGTGCTCCTTATGCACACCTCCGGCCTGTAGACCGCGTTGGGCATGAAATTGATGGAGAGAAACGCGTCAAGACCCAGCGCGGCGGCGCTGGCAATAGCAACCTGCCGGCAATGCTGGTCGAACTGATACTTCTTCGCGTCATCGATTTGCGACAGCACCGAATGCGCGGATTCCCCGTGCGCACCACGCACGAGCGCCTCGCATGCAAACACGGCCTTGGCGCTCACATCGACGATGGGCTGAAATGCAAAATCAATCTCGACAGGCAGTGGCGTTGCGTCGCTGCACCCGGAACATTTTTGCGATTGTCCGTTACTTCCGTCGTGGCTATGAATCTTCACTGAATCCATCTCTGTCTAACGCCCCCAATGTTTGCTGTTTGGGATTGCGACCATTGACCCCGTCGCGGGCAGCGGTCAGTTTTGACCCATACTACCTTCTTCGCAGGGAGAACAGGAAACGTCCATTGAATTCAACATCTCTCCGCGCACGCAGTTTCGCCCTGCTCTTTTCGCGTCATAAAGTGCGCGGTCAGCAGCGGCTAGCAAGCTCTGCAGCGTCGGGTTTGCGGTGCTTACGGTTGCGACGCCAAGACTCACTGTCGCTTTCAATGTCCCGACCGCAGTGTCGATTCGTGCCCGCTCGACCGCAACGCGCAATCGCTCGGCGACCGCCACCGCCTCGCTGGTCGTCGTAGACGGCAGCATCAGAATGAATTCCTCGCCGCCGAGCCTCGCCACCGTGTCGGACGTTCGTAACAGTCCCTTTGCTTCGCCAGCGATGCGTTTCAAAACCTCGTCACCCGCTTGGTGCCCGGCCGTGTCGTTGATACGCTTGAAGTAATCCGCGTCCAGCATAACGACCGACAATGCACGGCCGTGCCGTTCGGCACGTGCCACCTCGGCCTCCGCAATTTCAAAAAAGTGGGCTCGGCTCGATACGCCAGTCAGATGGTCGGTCGTAAGTAGACGCGCGAGGTTATCGCTGCTTACCTTGCGCTCCGTCACGTCTCTCAGGACCACCGAATAGCCTGAAATGTCATCTCCCTCCTCGCGGAGCACTGCGATGAGAACTTGCCCCCAGTAACGCCGACCGGTCTTCGTATCACACCAGAACTCCTCCACATGCCAACCTTCGTCACGTGTTAGCGCGATATGCTCAGGTGAACGGTGCAAGACAATCTCGTCGCGGGCATAAAAACGAGAGAGCGTGTGCCCAACGACATCTGTCTCGTCAAAACCGGTCAAGCGTTCAACGGATGGATTCCAGCTTTCGATGCGCCCTTCAGCATCAAGCGAAAAGAAAGCAAAGTCGTTGACACTCGTGTAGATTCCGGCGAGCCATGACTCTGTCTGCCGTGCGCGACGCTCAGCGGCGACCTGTCGGGAAATGTCTGTTAGCACTGTCATCAACAGATTTGCACCGACCTTAATGATGGAACATGCGAGGACGACCGCTCCATCCCTCGCTGGTGTCACAAACACCCGGTGGTTTTCACACACTGCCCCCCGCTCGCCCTCAAAGCTAGCCACCAGATTGCGAAGCTCTGGCGCCACTGACGCGAGGCTGTCGAAGATATTCTCGATACCGCCGTCTTTGACAAGAGGCATGAGAAGCTGCGCGGCAAGTGGATTCAACATGTCCACAAAGCCCGCAAGGTCGCTGCGGATAATCCCGACGGGGGACAGATACATGAAAGAGAGCAACGCCTCGTACTCGGACTCAAGGTCGCTCGTATCTGGATTCACCATGCTCAATTTGTCGCCCTTCGCTCAATCAGGACAAACCGTGTCGCGCAATCCGTGGCTTTCAGGAGCCTGAGCCGCACCGGCGTCGGACGCATGCGCAAGGTCAAAACGTAGGGAACGATGTCGTCAAGTACGTCCTCATCTTCGAAGCGCTGCGCCACCATGAAATTGTTCATGCACGGTGCGACCTCTCCGAAGAAATGCTTCCCTAACACCATCTTTGGCCGCAATCCGGCGTTCTTCGATTCAGTAGCGTTATAGACCGTGACAAGTGCATCCGAGGTAAATCCGATGACGCCAAATGGCACCCCGTCTAACCGGTCCGCGTCCAGCATGGCCAGTTCTGCTATCCGCACACTTTCGAATTCGTTGTCCACGCTCTGTCCTATACCCGGTTTTTCCGCACAAAACTACTCTACCCAACCATCCTGTTGCACCAGCTCCTGTAAATGGAGCGAGACCTTCAATCGTGATGATTTTGCGCGATAAGGCAGTTATCGTCCGATTACTGTAAAACTTTAGCAGCGGAGCGATTGATACGTTTCAGAATGCCGTAAGCGGGGCTTGGACATCCGGGCAGATACCCCGGCACCTTATCGCGCTGCGATGCCTTTCACCATGAATTGCCCACGCTTATCGATACCGATTGGCAGATGCCTGAAATGGATGGCGCTGAGCTATGCCGGCGCATAACATGCCAGCCTGCATTCGCCCACGTGCCGAAAGTCATGCTGTCTGCCATGCCCGAACCTCGCGATGGTTCACGCGGATGGGTCTTCGCGCGGGCTGCGGTCAAATCGATTGCGCCGATGATCGGCTGTACACCGCGGACACTGCACGAGTGCGTCAAGCGCGACCACAGTGAGCGCGATGGCGTGACCAAAGACGAGTGGGGGCGCCTCAAGGCCCTGGAGCGCGAAGTCGAGGAGTTGCGTCGTGCCAACGAGATTCCTAAAGTCGCGAGCGCGTTTTTCACCCAGGCGGAACTCGACCGCCGTTTCAAGTCCTGAAGGCTTCATCGATCAGCATCGCGACACCTTCTGGGTCGAGCCGAGCATACTTTGTGGTGCGCGAAACGACCGTTGCCCGTTGAAGCACACTTTGTAGTGGTCAAGCCTCTTTGGACACCCACAAAGGGTTTTTTCAATAAATCGAAGTTTCGTACCGCACTGGCGGCAGATTGTTTGCCGCCGAATGAATGCGCCGGTAGTTGTAGAAGTCTGCGATGTAGCCCGCGATATCGCGGCGGGCGAGTTCGTGGTTGCCGTATTCCTGTTCGCCAATCCATTCACTCTTCAGGCTTCTGAAGAAGCGCTCGACCACCGCGTTGTCCCAACAATTCCCCTTTCTGCTCATGCTCTGGACGATCCCGTTCGCCTTCAGATCGCCCACGAAGCGCTCGCTGGTGTACTGGCAGCCCTGATCGGAGTGGAACATCAGCCCGGCTGCCGGGCGCCGCTTCTGCCGGGCCTGCTGTAGGGCCTGGATGACCAGTTCCGTATCCGCCTGCAAGGCGAACGCCCAGCCTACGATGCGGCGCGAGTGCAGATCCATCACGATGGCCAGATAGGACCACCCCTGACGCGTTCTCACATACGTGATATCGCCTGCCCATACCCGGTTGATCGCGCCCGGCTCGAATTGCCGCTCAAGCAGGTTAGGTGCAATCAGGGCTTCACCCTCGGCCTTGCGATACCGGTGCGTTCGCCGCCTGGCCACAGCCAGTTGCGCCTCGCGCATCAGTGAACGCGCCCGGTAGCGTCCGATTGCATAACCCTGCTGCTGCAGTGCCTGCGCCATCCGGCGACTGCCGTAACTGCTGCGGCTTTCGCTATGAATCTGACGCACGGCCTTCAGCAGTGGAGGCGATGCGCCCGGTTTGGGCGGCCGCGCAGCAAAGGCGTAATAGCTGCTTCGCGGCACCTTCAGCAAACGGCACATCAGACTCACCGGCCAGGCCTTCTTCAGCGAACGGATCACTTCGAGGAGCGATCCATTTCCTTGACGAAGAAGGCCGTAGACTTTTTTAGTATCTCGCGCTCCCGCTCAAGCTCCATCACGCGCGCTTCCAGCTCACGGATGCGTCGCTGGTCGCGCTGGATCTGCACGTCGCTGCGTGGCGGCTCAGCCTGCTGCGCACGCCACTGCGCCACCCAGCGCCGCAAAGCCGAGTCGCCCACGCCCAACGCCTCGCAGGCCTTGGTGATTGGATAGCCCTGCGCAACCACCAGTTGCACTGCCTCAGCCTTGAACTCGTCTGTCAGGTTCCGTCTGCCCATGTCTCTCACCTCAGTTGGAGAATTATCCCCTTTAGAGATGTCCAGGACCATTGGACCACTACACTTTGTGGTGCGCTCATACGCGCAAAAAAAAAAGGCGTCACGTTGCCGTGACGCCTTAAAAAGTTCTAGCCATTCCGAGGGCCGTGCTAGAACCTGAGAGACGGTATTCGAAAGTTTGGCCTGCGATGCGACGCTTGTAAGAAGCGCGACATGGACTGTTGCGGTGGACTATGAGAAGACACTCGACACAGACATTCGTGCGGGCCACGGCAGGTTCGAAACTTCAAAATGCGGAACCTGAAACCGTCTTTCGAAATGAGATTCCATTTTTTATGGTTATGCTGACTAAGTCAAGCAAAATCTAAAGAAGCTTCATTCGTGGCGGAAAAATATTCCGATACAATGAATCTTCTGATGAAAAATCACTTTTGATGCCCCATTTTGGGACCGCGACCGGCGCTTGAGAGACGGTCGTCGGCGGGGCCGCGAAGAAAGAAATTGAAATAAAGTTCCAAAAAACATATGAACCGATCCATGCCCTCCCGAACCGCGGCAGACCCGGCAAGAGACAAAGACGGCTCCGGCGACGAAGTGACCGCCCTCGCGCGCGGCCTGACCGTACTGCGCTCGGTCGCCGCCGCCGACGCGCCGCTCAGCAACCGCGAACTGACCGAGCTGACCGGCATTCCCAAACCCACCGTCTCGCGAATCACTGCCACGCTGGTCAGCGCGGGTTTCCTGTTTCGCCTGCCCGACAGCGAGCGGTTCGTGCTGACCTCGTCGGTGCTGGAGCTGAGCAACGGCTTCCTGCGCAACTTCGACATCCGTGCTCGCGCGCGGCCATTCCTGATCGAACTGGCCGAACGCACGGCGTTGTCCGTCCATCTCGCCGTGCGCGACCGCCTCGACATGGTGGTGATCGACGCGATCCGCCCGCGTTCGGCGGTGCTGGTGTCCCGTCTCGAGATCGGCTCGCGTATGAATCTGAGCCGCACCGCCATCGGCCGCGCCTATCTTGCCGCGCTCGAAGAGCCGGAGCGGGAAAAATTGCTGATCGGCTTGCAGGCGGCTGAAGGCGACGACTGGGGCCATGTCGGCAGCCGGCTCGACAACGCATTACAGGAAACCATCGAGCGCGGCTTCGCGATCGCCACGGGCGAATGGTACGACGGACTCAACGCAATCGCACTCGGTTTCACGGGACCGTCGGGCGAACGCTACGCGGTCAATTGCGGCGGCTCAGCCGACCAGTGCCCGCGCGACTGGCTGATCTCGCGCGCGGCGCCGGCGCTGCTCGAGTGCGTCGCCAGAATCGTGCTGGAGATCGGCGGCACGCCGGGGCGCCGCCTCGATACCTGAAGCGAACGCAAGTTCGCCGACGTGCGGCGAAGGGTTTGCAAGCAATCCTGTAACCTTCGTAATCAAAAGAAAAATACGCGGGTGGACTGTTACAGAGCCCGCGACGTAGGATCATGCCTTCCTGTCGCGGGACGCGCGCGCCCGGCTTGCCGTTTTCTCCTTCGATAACGTTCCGGCCGCCTGTTTCGATGCCGCATTGCGTTAACATCTCTGTCCCGCGCCTCCGGTAGGATCGCGCTGAACATGCGCGGTGCACCCGCTGTCGAAACTGCCTGTCATGCCATTCGCGTGCCGGTCCGCCGAACTGTCAAAGAACGGCACGAACGCGCGAGCGGCTCACATCCAAGCCAGTCACCTGACCGAACCGATGGACGAACAACAAAAGCATTCGGAAACCACACGCCCTGTTCCTCCGGCTTCCCAACCGTCCTCGCACGGCGGCCCCGCCGGCACATCGACTCCGCCGCCAGGCATGGTGAAGCGGCACCGCGGCCGTAATATCGCGTTGATCATCGCCGCACTGGTCATCCTCGGCGTGGTGCTGTGGCGCTGGCATCCATGGGGCGGTCCCGGCGGCGGCGCGAGCGGCGCGGCCGGCGCCAGCGATGCGAGCGGCGCCCGCGCCGGGCGCGCTGGCCGAGGTGGCGCGATGGGCAATATGCCGCAGCCGGTTCACGTGGCTGCCGCGACGCAGGGCGAGATGCCGGTGGTGCTAACCGCCCTCGGCACGGTCACGCCGCTGGCCAACGTCACCGTGCTGCCGCAGTTGAGCGGCGTGTTGCAGGAGGTGTATTTCAAGGAAGGCCAGATGGTCAAGAAGGGCGACGTGCTGGCCCAGATCGACCCGCGCCCGTATCAGATCTCGCTCGACAACGCGCAAGGCACGCTCGCCCGCGACGAGGCCCTGCTGCAAACCGCCCGCCTCGACCTGAAGCGCTACCAGACGCTGCTCTCGCAAGACTCCATCGCCAGCCAGCAGGTGGATACGCAGGCCTCGCTGGTGCGTCAATACGAAGGCACGGTGAAGTCCGACAAGGCCAACGTCGACACCTACAAGCTCGACCTCGTCTACGCGCGCATTACGGCCCCAGTGTCGGGGCGCGTCGGTTTGCGCCAGGTCGACCCGGGCAACTACGTGACGCCGAGCCTCACTAACGGCATCGTGGTGATTACGCAATTGCAGCCGATTAGCGTGATCTTCACGACCTCTGAGGACAACCTGCAACAGATCATCCAGCAGACCCAGTCGGGCGCGAAGCTCTCGGTCACGGCGTATGACCGCAGCAATACCACGTCGCTCGAAGGCGGCATGCTCGAAACGCTGGACAACCAGATCGACACCACCACCGGCACGGTCAAGCTGCGCGCGATCTTCCAGAACAGCAAGAACCTGCTGTTCCCCAATCAGTTCGTGAATACGCGCCTGCTGGTCGATACGATCAAGGACGCCGTGATCGTGCCGACGCCGGCCGTGCTGAACGGCTCGATGGGACAGTTCGTGTACGTCGTGAAGGCGGATAACACGGTGACCGTGCGACCGGTCAAGATCGGCCCCGTGGATGGCGAACGCACCAGCATCAAGTCCGGCCTGGCGGTGGGCGAGCGCGTCGTGATCGACGGTTCGGACCGCCTGAAGGAAGGCGCGAAAATCACGATTCCGGCCGACAAGCCGCGCGGCGCATCGGGTGCCCGTGGGGCAAGCGGCGCGGCCGCTTCATCGGGCGCATCTGGCGCCCACGCGCATCATGGCAAACACGCGGCGCAAGCCTCGCAATAAAGGCACGGCACTTACCGCATGAATCCATCTCGCGCCTTTATTCTGCGTCCCGTCGGCACCGCGCTGCTGATGGCGGCGATCATGCTGGTCGGTCTCGTCGCGCTGCGCTTCCTGCCGCTCTCGGCGCTGCCCGAGGTCGACTACCCGACGATCCAGGTGCAGACCTTCTATCCGGGTGCGAGCCCGGACGTGATGACCTCGTCGGTCACCGCGCCGCTCGAGCGTCAGTTCGGGCAGATGCCGTCGTTGAATCAGATGTCGTCGCAAAGCTCGGCCGGCTCGTCGATCATCACGCTTCAGTTCAGTCTCGATCTGCCGCTCGATATCGCCGAGCAGGAAGTCCAGGCCGCCATCAACGCGGCCGGCAATCTGCTGCCGTCCGACCTGCCCGCGCCGCCGATCTACGCGAAGGTCAATCCGGCCGACGCGCCGATCATCACGCTCGCGATCACCTCGAAGACGCTGCCGCTCACGCAGGTGCAGGACATGGCCGACACGCGTCTCGCGCAGAAGATTTCGCAGGTGGCAGGCGTGGGTCTGGTGGGCCTGTCGGGCGGTCAGCGTCCAGCCGTGCGGATTCAGGCGAACCCGCGCGCGCTCGCCGCGTACGGTCTGAATCTGGACGACTTGCGCACCACCATCTCCAACCTGAACGTCAACACGCCGAAGGGTAACTTCGACGGCCCCACGCGCAACTACACGATCAACGCGAACGACCAGTTGACCGACGCCGACGCCTACAAGAGCGCCGTGGTCGCGTACAAGAACGGCCGCGCGGTGATGCTGACCGACGTCGCCACTATCGTGCAGGGCGCGGAAAACACCAAGCTCGGCGCGTGGGTCGACGGCACGCCCGCGATCATCCTGAACGTGCAGCGCCAGCCGGGTGCGAACGTGATCCAGGTGGTGGACAGCATCAAGAAGCTGCTGCCGCAGTTGCAGCAGGCGCTGCCCGCCGCGCTCGACGTCGAAGTCGTCACCGACCGCACCACCACGATCCGCGCCTCCGTGCGCGACGTGCAGTTCGAACTGGCGATGTCGGTCGTACTGGTCGTGCTGGTCATGTATCTGTTCCTCGCCAACGTCTACGCGACCATCATTCCAAGCCTCTCGGTGCCGCTCTCGCTGATCGGCACGCTCGCCGTGATGTACCTGTGCGGCTTCTCGCTCGACAACCTGTCGTTGATGGCGCTGACCATCGCGACCGGCTTCGTGGTGGACGACGCGATCGTGATGATCGAGAACATCGCGCGTTACGTGGAGGAAGGTGAAGCGCCGCTCGAAGCCGCGTTGAAGGGCTCGAAACAGATCGGCTTCACGATCATTTCGCTGACGGTCTCGCTGATCGCCGTGCTGATTCCGCTGCTCTTCATGGGCGACGTGGTTGGCCGGCTGTTTCACGAATTCGCCATTACGCTCGCCGTGACGATCGTGATCTCGGCGGTCGTGTCGCTCACGCTCGTGCCGATGATGTGCGCCAAACTACTGCGCCACACGCCGCCGCACGAGAGCCACCGTTTCGAAGCCAAGGCGCACCGCGCGATCGACTGGGTGATCGCGCGTTACGCGGTCGCGCTCACGTGGGTGCTGAACCGGCAACGCTCCACACTGGTTGTCGCAGTGCTGACGCTGGTGCTGACCGGCGTGCTTTATGTGTTCATTCCAAAGGGCTTCTTCCCGGTGCAGGACACCGGCGTGATCCAGGCGATCACGCAGGCGCCGCAGTCGGTTTCGTATGCGTCGATGGCCGAGCGCCAGCAGGAACTCGCCGCGCAGATCCTGAAAAATCCCGACGTGGAGAGCCTGACCTCGTTCATCGGCGTGGACGGCAGCAATATCACGCTGAACAGCGGTCGCATGCTGATCAACCTGAAGCCGCGCGACGACCGCAGCAACACTGCGAGCGAAGTGATCCGTCAGTTGCAGCGTGACGTGGCGCATATTCCCGGCGCATCGCTGTACATGCAGCCGGTGCAGGATCTGACAATCGACTCGACGGTGAGCCCGACGCAGTACCAGTTCATGCTGACCGATCCGAATATCAGCGAATTCACGACGTGGGTGCCCAAGCTGGTCGAACGTCTGAAGCAGTCGCCCGAGCTCGCCGACGTGGCCACCGACCTGCAGGACAACGGCCAGTCGGTCTACATCGAAATCGACCGCGCCACCGCGTCGCGTTACGGCATCACGCCGGCCACTGTGGATAGCGCGCTGTACGACGCGTTCGGTCAACGCATCATCTCCACCATCTTCACGCAGTCGAACCAGTACCGCGTGATTCTGGAAGCGCAGCCGGAGATGCAGCACTACACCGAATCGCTGAAGTCCATCTATTTGCCCTCTTCCACCTCCACGGGCGGACAGGTGCCGCTGTCGTCGATTGCGAAGTTCATCGAGAAGCCCGCGCCGCTGCTGGTCACGCACCTGAGCCAGTTCCCCGCCACCACGGTGTCGTTCAACCTCGCGCCGGGTTCGTCGCTCGGCGCGGCGGTCAAGGCGATCGATCAGGCGGAGAAGGATATCGGCTTGCCCGCGTCGTTCCAGACGCGCTACCAGGGTGCGGCGCTGGCGTTCCAGGCGTCGCTGTCGAACGAGCTGTTCCTGATTCTCGCGGCGATCGTCACGATGTATATCGTGCTGGGCGTGCTGTACGAGAGCTTCATCCATCCGATCACGATTCTCTCGACGCTGCCCTCGGCCGGTGTCGGCGCGTTGCTGGCGCTGCTGATCACTGGGCATGATCTCGACATCATCGGCATCATCGGGATCGTGCTGCTGATCGGTATCGTGAAGAAGAACGCGATCATGATGATCGACTTCGCGCTCTACGCCGAACGCGAGGAAGGCAAGCCGCCGCGCGAAGCGATCTACCAGGCGTGTCTGTTACGCTTCCGGCCCATTCTGATGACCACGCTCGCCGCCCTGCTCGGCGCACTGCCGCTGATGCTCGGCACGGGCGCCGGCTCCGAATTGCGCCGTCCGCTCGGCATCGCGATTGCGGGCGGGTTGATCGTCAGCCAGTTACTGACGCTCTTCACCACGCCGGTGATCTACCTCGCGTTCGACTCGCTCGGCCGCCGCGCGCGTGAGCGCTTCAATCGCGGTGGGCCGTCCAAAGGCGCCACGCCGCCCGTCACCGATGCCGGGAACTGAGCGATGAATCTGTCGCGTCCGTTTATCTCCCGCCCGGTCGCCACCACGCTGCTGGCGATCGGCATCGCGCTGGCCGGTATTTTCGCGTTCACGAAATTGCCGGTGGCGCCGCTGCCGCAGGTCGATTTCCCGACCATTTCGGTGCAGGCCAGTTTGCCGGGCGCGAGTCCGAATACCGTAGCGACCAGCGTCGCCAGTCCGCTCGAACGGCATCTCGGGTCGATTGCCGACGTCACCGAAATGACCTCGCAGAGTTCGGTCGGCTCGACGCGCATCACCATGCAGTTCGGCCTGAACCGCGACATCGACGGCGCCGCGCGCGACGTGCAGGCTGCCATCAACGCGGCGCGCGCCGATCTGCCGGCGAGCTTGCGCAGTAATCCGACGTACCACAAGGTCAATCCGGCCGACGCCCCGATCCTGATTCTGGCGCTCACCTCGAAAACGCTCACGGCCGGACAGTTGTACGACTCCGCGGCCACCGTGCTGCAACAGTCGCTGTCGCAGGTGGACGGTGTCGGCGAAGTGGATGTGAGCGGTTCGGCCAACCCGGCCGTACGTGTCGAACTGGAACCGAATGCGCTCTCGCACTACGGCATCGGTCTCGAAGACGTGCGCGCGGCGCTTGCCGCCGCCAACGCGAACAGCCCGAAAGGCTCGATCGAATTCGGTCCGAACCGCGTGCAGATCTATACCAACGACCAGGCCAGCAAGGCGTCGCAATATAAGGATCTGGTCATCGCCTATCGCAACGGCTCGGCGGTGAAGCTCTCCGACGTGGCCGAGGTGGTCGATTCGGTCGAAGATCTGCGCAACCTCGGCCTCTTCAATGGCAAGCGTTCAGTGCTGGTGATTCTGTACCGCCAGCCGGGCGCGAACATTATCGACACCATCGACCGCGTGACGGCGATGCTGCCGCAACTGCACGCGTCGCTGCCCGCCGACGTCGACATCGCGCCGGCCGCCGACCGCTCCACCACCATCCGCGCCTCGCTGAAAGATACCGAGCGCACGCTGGTGGTCGCGGTGGCGCTGGTGGTGATGGTGGTGTTCCTGTTCCTGCGCAACTGGCGCGCCACGCTGATTCCGAGCGTGGCCGTGCCGATCTCGATCATCGGCACGTTCGGCGCGATGTATCTGCTCGGTTTTTCGATCGACAACCTCTCGCTGATGGCGCTGACCATCGCGACCGGCTTCGTGGTCGACGACGCGATCGTGGTGCTGGAGAACATCTCAAGACATATCGAGAACGGCGTGCCGCGCATGAAGGCGGCCTTCCTCGGCGCGCGCGAAGTTGGCTTCACCGTGCTGTCGATCAGCATCTCGCTGGTCGCCGTATTCCTGCCGATTCTGCTGATGGGCGGCATCGTCGGGCGCCTGTTCCGTGAATTCGCGCTGACGCTCTCGCTCGCGATCGGCGTGTCGCTGATCGTCTCGCTCACGCTCACGCCGATGATGTGCTCGCGCCTCCTGCGCGAGCCGCACGAACAGAAGGAAGAAGGACGTTTCGGCCGCTGGCTGGAACGCGGCTTCGCGTCGATGCAGCGCGGTTATGAACGCACGCTCGGTTGGGCGCTGCTGCATCCGCGCCTGATCGTGACGATCCTGCTGCTGACCATCGGCCTGAACGTGTGGCTGTACATCATCGTGCCGAAGGGTTTCTTTCCGCAGCAGGATACGGGGCGGCTGGTGGGCGGCATTCAGGCCGACCAGGCCACCTCGTTCCAGTCCATGAAAGGCAAGTTCGCGCAGATGATGGAGATCGTCGGCAAGAATCCGGCGGTGGAAAGCGTGGCCGGTTTCACAGGCGGGCGGCAGACCAATTCCGGCTTCATGTTCGTGACGCTGAAATCGAAGTCCGAGCGCAAGGCCTCCGCCGATCAGGTGATCCAGCAACTGCGCGCGCCGCTCGGCGACGTAGCCGGCGCGCGGACTTTCCTGCAGGCGGTGCAGGACATTCGCGTCGGCGGACGGCAGTCGAACGCGCAGTACCAGTTCACGCTGCTGGCCGATTCGACGCCCGACCTGTACCTGTGGGGACCGAAGCTCACCGAGGCGCTGCAGGCACGGCCAGAACTCGCGGACGTGAATTCCGACCAGCAGCAAGGCGGTCTCGAAGCGATGGTGACGATCGACCGGGCCACCGCCGCGCGCCTCGGCATCAAGCCGGCGCAGATCGACAACACCTTGTACGACGCGTTCGGCCAGCGCCAGGTGTCGACGATCTATAACCCGCTGAATCAGTATCACGTCGTGATGGAAGTCGCGCCGAAGTACTGGCAGAGCCCCGACATGCTGAAGCAGATTTACATCAGCACGTCGGGTGGCAGCGCGAGCGGCGCGCAGACCACCAATGCGCCGGCGGGCACGGTGACGAAGGCTGCGGCGGCCACTGCAACCGCCACTTCAACCAGCGCGACGACCGGTGGCACCGCGGGCACGACTGCTTCGAGCGCGGCGAGCATTGCCGCCGACTCCGCGCGCAATCAGGCGATCAATTCGATTGCGGCGAGCGGCAAGTCGAGCGCTTCGTCGGGTGCGGCGGTGTCGACCGCGAAGGAAACCATGGTGCCGCTGTCGGCGATCGCGAGCTTCGGGCCGGGCAGCACGCCGCTCTCCGTGAATCACCAGAGCCAGTTCGTGGCCTCGACGATTTCGTTCAATTTGCCGCCGGGTGTTTCGTTATCGACGGCGACCCAGGCGATCTACGACACGATGGCGCAGATCGGCATGCCGGGGACGATTCACGGCAGTTTCCAGGGGACGGCGCAGGCCTTCCAGCAGTCGATGTCCGATCAGCCGATTCTGATTCTGGCCGCGCTGGCCGCCGTGTATATCGTGCTGGGAATGCTGTATGAGAGCTATATCCATCCGCTGACGATTCTGTCGACGCTGCCTTCGGCGGGTGTCGGCGCGTTGCTGGCATTGCTGCTGTTCAAGACGGAGTTCAGCATCATCGCGCTGATTGGGGTGATTTTGCTGATCGGCATTGTGAAGAAGAACGCGATCATGATGGTGGACTTTGCTATTGAAGCGTCACGGCAGGGATTGTCGTCGCGCGATGCAATTCACCAGGCTTGCTTGCTGCGGTTCCGGCCGATCATGATGACGACTTTTGCCGCGTTGCTGGGGGCTTTGCCGTTGGCGTTCGGGCGGGGTGAAGGGGCGGAGCTTCGGGCGCCGCTGGGGATTGCGATTGTGGGCGGGCTGATTGTGAGTCAGATGCTCACGCTTTATACGACGCCGGTTGTGTATCTTTATATGGATCGGATTCGGGTCAGGTGGGAGGCGAGGAAGGGGCGGCGTGCTGGGGCGGCGGCTACTTGATGGTTTTGCCGTGTGCCTGGTTTTAGGGACCTATCCGTAATTTTGTGGGCGAGGGATATCATGAGAGGTAAAAGTCATGGATATGCCGATGAAGAAGAAACGCACCGTCGCTTCTCAGGCAGCGGCCCGAGGGCCGCTGCCTGCCCTGCCGGAAGGTCTGCTTGATGACCTGGTCAAAGGCCCGATGACGCCCAACGAGGTTCAGGACCTGATGCTGGCATTCAACAAGGCACTCATCGAGCGCGCGATGGGCGCCGAGATGAAGATGCATCTGGGCTACCCGGCGGGTCAGCCCAAACCCGACGGCCAGGGCAACGAACGTAACGGTGCCAGCGGCAAGACGCTCCTCACCGATTATGGCCCGCTGCGGGTCGATCTGCCGCGCGATCGTGACGGCAGTTTCGAGCCCATCCTGATCCCCAGACACGAGCGCCGTTTCACCGGTTTCGATGAGCGCATCATCGCCATGTACGCGCGCGGCATGAGTGTGCGCGAGATCCAGGCGTTTCTGGCCGAAACCTATGGCACCGAGGTGTCGCCCGATTTCATCAGCTCGGTTACCGACGAGGTGATGGCCGAAACGCTCGCCTGGCAGAACCGTCCGCTCGAGCCGATGTACCCGGTCGTGTTCTTCGATGCGCTGCGCGTGAAGATCCGTGACGAGGGCGTGGTCAGCAACAAGGCCGTCTATCTGGCGCTGGGTATCCAGGCTGACGGCCAGCGCGACGTGCTCGGCCTGTGGATCGAACAGACCGAGGGCGCAAAGTTCTGGCTCAAGGTGTTCAACGAGCTCAAAACGCGCGGCTGCCAGGACATCCTGATCGCCGTGGTCGACGGCCTGAAGGGACTGGCCGAAGCGATCGGCACGGCGTACCCGCGTACGGCCGTGCAGACCTGCATCGTGCACCTGATGCGCAATAGCCTGGAGTACGCGAGCTACAAGGATCGCAAGGCCGTCGCTGCCGCGCTCAGGCCCATCTATACCGCTGTGAACGAGCTGGCCGCGCGGCAGGCGCTGGAGGCCTTTGCCGAAGGACAATGGGGAACGAAGTATCCGACTATCGTGCAATCCTGGCGGCGGGCGTGGGAAAACGTCACGCCATTTTTTGTGTTTCCGCCGGAGATACGCCGGGTCATTTACACCACAAATGCCATTGAGAGTCTGAACATGCAACTGCGCAAGATCATCAAGACCCGTGGTCACTTCCCGAATGACGAGGCGGCCATCAAGCTGCTGTGGCTGGCGCTTCGCAACGTGCTGGCAAAGTCCGTACGCACCACCTTCGACTGGAAATCAGCCATGAACCAGTTTGCCATCCTGTTTGGCGAGCGCTTCACCAACGCACGCGGCTAAATCCGCTAACCGCCTCGCACACAAAAATGCGGACAGGTTCGGTTTTAGTGTGGTGGTACAACATGAACGGACCATACCTGGCGCCGCCCGCACGGGCGGCAATCGCCTAAAACGGGCTTACCAAAATCCGCATTTCTTCATTAGCATTTTTGTGGTTATGCGGAAAAATCAACGGAGAAGAACTTCAGCGCGTGCGCTTCTATAGCTTCTGCTTATGCAATGGGCACAAGGCGATATGCGAGGATAATCAGTCGATGAGACTGCGTGACCACAACAGGATTTTTTGCAGCATGGTTACCGCGCAAAGAAAGGAGATGCGGCCCCGTACGGCAACGCTAATAGACCACGAAGAAGTCACGGAAAGACCAATTCCCAAAACCAACCCCTAAAGCTTCTGTTCCACAGCGAGCACCAAAATCCGCGCCCATTGTTTAGCCTGCCGCTCATTCCGCATAGGCAAGACCCAAGTTTGATGCCTGGCATCTTTGACCTTCAAAGCAACCTGCCATTGAGCATCATGGCCCTGCACCTCCGCCCCGAGCAAATCAGCGAAAATATAAGCCCCCTGCTCTTCACCGAGACGGATCTCACATAACCGCTTGCCGGCAGCCAGCCGCACCATCCCCCAACTGCCCTTGAGTTTGTGAGTCCAATCTCCATCACGAACGTTGGAAGCCACTTCCTTGCGGCGTCGCCACCAATAACCCACCGCGGCCATCAGCAGCAAAGCCACCAGCACACCAACGCCAACAGCAACACCCCGCCCAAAAGCCGCCTGCAAGGCATCAAACGCCTGCACGGCGCCATACCCCAGCGCGATCAGCGCAATCAACGCAACGAGAATCGGCATCGCGAGCTCACAAAAAAAATCAGCCTGGCACGAGCGATGCCCCCGTCTCACCGCAAGAGCACCGCAAAGCACGACCAGAAAACCATTGCAATAAATGCACAGGCATCCAGCCCGACCATTACGGCTGCTTATGCGCCGCTGCCCAATCCTTCACCGCCTTCAGCGTATTCTCGACATGCTTCTCCGGCGAGAGGCTCGTGTACTCGTAAATGATCTTGCCATCCGGCGCGATCACGTACGACACGCGATTGGCCATCGACGCATGCATCGGTAAGCCCGCATCGTACGCGCCGATCACTTTCGAATCGGCATCGGCGGCGACCGGGAATTTGCTGCGGCACTCGCTCACCGAAAACTTCGTGAGCGTGTCGATGTTGTCGTGCGACACGCCGATCACCGTCGCGCCATACTTCTTGTATTCGTCGACAGCTTCAGCGAACTCATGGGCTTCGATCGTGCAACCCTTGGTAAAGGCCGCCGGATAGAAATAGACCACCACCGGACCTTTCTTCAGCTCGTCGGCCAGCGAATATGTATAAGTCTTGCCGCCCAACGAAGCTTGCGCGGTAAAGTCCGGCGCGGCATCGCCCGGCTTGAGGGTGGCCGAGGCCGTCAGCGAATGCATGGCGAACCCCACCGACACGGCGGCAACCAGTGCAACCGATATGAATTTCTTCTTCATCTGCTTTTCTCCAGGCGTGGATGCACGCGGTTCGTCCCATGAAGCCGAGGCCGCCGCGTTCGGGAGAACGCCGGCCAACTTCGCTATTGGACCACGTACTCACAAGGTACGTAAGAACCAGCCTGAAGGATGCAGAAGTCGTTGCCGTGAACACCGCCAAGGCAAGCACACCAAAGCGCGCGACGGCGCCGACCGCCCATCAGGCGATCGCTACCTCGATATGCGCGCCGAACCAGGCCGCGGCCGACAGGTTCAGCTCGGCCAGCACCTCGGGCGTAAAGGCTACGAAGCCGGTCGGCGCATCGGGGCCCAGCGCGATCGATGCCGCGTCGAGGCCCTCGCCCGCCGCCTCGGCGAGACGCAGCAAGGTGCCGAGCTCGCCGCGCCGCGACACGATCGCTTCACGAATCTGCGGCGCGAGGCCGAGTTTCTCCAGCGCCGCGCCCGGCGTGCTGCCGAGCACCACGTGGATCAGCGAAAAAATCCCGGTCATGAAGGCCGCATCGGCGAAATCGTCGTCGGCGGGACGCAGCCAGGCGGCCGCCAGCTCCATGAATCGCGAACGCGTGCCCGCCAGTTGCACCAGCGGATCGGCGCGCCATGGCAGCTCGCCGCTATCGGCATACAGCAGCAGTTGCGCCCAGCGCGCGATCTGCCGTGTGCCGGTGGCAATGATCGCCTCGCGCAACGACGCGATATTGCGCCCCAGCCCGAACGCACTCGAATTGACGAGGCGCAGCAGCTGCACCACCACGCTCGGGTTCAGCTTGAGCTCCGCTTCGAGTTCGACGATGCCGGCATCGCGCGACAGCAACGCCAGGAGGCGCAGCAACCCCGGCCGCGGCGAGCGGTTGCGCGGCGCGGCCAGCACCTGCGGCCGCGCGAAAAAGTACCCCTGGAACAGATCGAAGCCGAGGTCGCGCGCTAGCGCAAAATCCTCGCGCGTCTCGACCTTCTCGGCGATCAGCGTCTTGCCCTGCCCGCGCACCAGCGACGCCAGCTTCGGCAGCACGGCACGGTCAGTTTGCAGAAAGTCGATCTTGACGATGTCGGCATGCGGCAGCGCGCCGTTCAGCTCGTCGGACAGTTCGCTGACGTCATCGAGCGCCACCTGAAAACCGGCGCGGCGCAATTCGCCCAGACGGCGCACCAGCTGCGCGTCGAATTTCACAGTCTCGAGGATCTCGAGCACGAAGCGCTCGGGCGGCATCAGATGGACGATGTCGTTAAAGAGCAGCGCGCGGTCGATGTTGACGAACCCGCGATGCTGGCCCAGCACGGTCGGCACGCCGATTCCGCCGATCGCGCGCGCCACCACCTGCGCGGTCGCCTGGGCGTCGTCGGTGACTTCGGCGTAGTTATGCGCGCCGGCTCGAAACAACAATTCGTAAGCGTTGAGCGCGCCGTCGCGATCGAGGATCGGTTGACGGCCCAGATACACGAACTGCGTGGCGCGCCACGATTCGGCGCCGTCGGCAGCTGCGTCGAGCACCTCGTTATGCCGGGCAGCGGCCTTGGCGTGATGGCGTTCAGACATGGAGCATCGGGGGAAGTATTCGGTAAGCTACGCAGCAACGACGTCTCGGCCGGTACTGCACAACACGTTTGTCCTATTAACGGACGTCGCACAGCCGCACTTTAACCGAATCGTTCCCCGGTCGCGGCCACGCCGCGCAAGCGTTTCCTTACCGGATGTTTTTTGCCGCGGGCACTAAAGATTTCGCCGCAAGGGTCGTTATCTTGTTCTGATGGGGCGGCCTGATACCTCTTGCCGCCCTGATTGGCGGGCAAGCAAGCCGCCCCGCCTGCAGACGAATACAGGTTGCCAGCGATAAACATGGAAGCGAACAGGATCACCGCGCCCCGCCGGGGCTCCTTGCGCACGGTCATGGACCGGCTTCGTGCGTTCGGCCGGCGCGTGGACGGCAAACCGCAGGCGGCCGCAAGCCGCGCTGCGCAACTGGAACAGGTGGTCGGCGCCGTCGACCTGCTGGCGCACGTCGACGACGAACTGCGCTTCATCTATGTGTCCGAAGCCAGCCTGCGCTTCATCGGCTATCACCGCGAGTATCTCGAGACCATCACGCTGCACGACCTCGTGGCGCCGGCCGACGTGCCGCGCCTCGACACGCTGCTGACGCGCGCCGCCGTCTCGGGCAACGTCGAGAAGGCCACGCTGAGCCTCATCAAGTCGCTGACTTATCCGATCACGGTCGAGCTGCGCGTGGTGCGCAGCAGCCACGACGGCACCGCGGGCTATGCGATCGCCGGCTTCGACGTGTCGGCCTGGCGCGCCACCGAGGAACGTTTGACCCAGGCGCTGCATCTGGACCGCCTGACCAATCTGGCCAACCAGTCGGCGCTGATTCCCGCGCTCCTCGACGCCCAGCAGCAGGCCGACGCGCACGGCACACCGGCCGCGCTGCTGCTGCTCGACCTCGACGACTATCAGCGCGTGAACCGCGCGCTCGGCTACGATGCCGGCGACGACATGCTGCGCGACACCTCGCGCCGCATCCTGAACATGACGAGCCCGAGCGAGACCGTAGCGCGCGTGGCCAGCGATGAGTTCGCGATCCTCGTGAAGCCCGCCGCCAGCCGCACCGACGCGGCGGCCGCCGCCGAAACGCTGGCGCGGCGCCTCCTGACCGCGATCCAGCAGCCGTATGTGTTCAACGGCCAGCAGGTGCATCTGTCGGCGAGCATCGGCATCGCGCTCTATCCCGACGTGCGCCACGCCAACGACACGGCCGGCCACGACACCCATCTGCTGCGCTGGGCCGATCACGCCCTCCTGCAGGCCAAAGCCGCCGGCGGCAACACGCTCGCCTTCTACGTCCCCGACGACAACCCCGCCGACGCCGAGCGCCTGAAGCTGGAGGCCGATCTCTACGACGGAGTGCGCAACGGCGAGTTCTCGCTACACTTCCAGCCGATCACGAGCAGCCGCACGCACGGCGTGGTCGGCGTGGAAGCGCTGATCCGCTGGTTGCATCCGGTGCACGGACTGGTGCCGCCGTCCATGTTCATCCCGCTTGCCGAGTCGATCGGCCTGATCAACTTCCTCGGCAACTGGGTGTTGAAGGTGGCCTGCATGCAGTTGATCCAGTGGGATGCGAAAGGCATCTCCCTGCAATACGTGGCCGTGAACGTGTCGCCGCAGCAGTTCCGCGACCCGCGCTTCAAGGACTCCGTGCGCGAGGCGATCGAATTGACCGGCATCGATCCGCGCCGGCTCGTGTTCGAGATCACCGAAAGCCTGCTGATGCACGACCCGGCGCACGCCAAGGGTCTGCTCGAAGACCTGACCGCCATGGGCATCCGCTTCGCGGTCGACGACTTCGGCACCGGTTATTCGAGCCTGGCTTACCTGCAACGCTTCCCGCTGGCCAAGCTCAAGATCGACAGGAGTTTTGTCGAGAATCTGCTAACCTCCCGGAACGATCAGGCAATCGTTAGCGCCGTCGTGGGCCTCGCTCAGACACTGGATCTCGAACTGGTGGCCGAGGGCGTCGAAACGGAAGCGCAGCGCGCCCTGCTCACCGAGATGGGATGCGATCATATCCAGGGGTGGCTCGTCTGCAAGGCGCTGCCCTCCGACGAACTCGCGCAGCGTTTCGAAGCGCGCACGCTTCATTTGCACAGCGCCTAGCCATGCAGGCAAGGCGCTCATGTCGTGAATCATGCAGCGGAACAAGCCGGCCTCTGGCCGGCGTGGCACTCATTGGAACATGTATGGCTTTGGCGGGACTCACATGGTAAAGGCGGCGGTGCTCGACCGGCTCTGGACGCGAATGAGCGAGCGCGGCGATTTCCCCATGCTGTCGCAGTCGCTGCGCTCAACCATGGCGGCGATGAACAATGACGACCTCGACTTCACTGGCCTCGTGCAGGTGGTGCTGTCCGACTTCGCGCTCACGCAAAAAGTGTTGCGGCTTGCCAACTCGGCCATGTACATGGCGTTCGGCGGCAACATCACCACCGTGTCGCGCGCGTTGATGGTGCTCGGCATGGACGCGGTCGGCCATCTGGTGGTCGGCCTGAAAATAGTCGATCACTTCCATCACAGCGCACCGCGCCGCATCGACGCGAAACTCGAACTGAACCGCACGCTGCTGTCGGGCTGCGTCGCGCGCAAGCTGACCGAGCGCGGCGATCTGCGCGCCGGCGAGGAAGCCGTGGTCTGCACGCTGATGCGGCAGATCGGCAAGCTGCTGGTGGTGTTCTATCTCGACGCCGAATGGGATCAGATTCGCCGCCATATCGACGACGGCGCGCTCGAAGCCGATGCCTGCGTGCTGGTGCTCGGCGTCACGTTCGACGAAATCGGCGCCGAAGCCGCCGTGCGCTGGCGCCTGCCCGACATGATCCGCTCCGGCATGGGCGAGTTCGATCCGCAAGACGTCACGCAGCCGCGCCAGGTGCAATGGCTGCGCGCCATCACCAATTACTCCACGGCGGTCGCCGACGTGCTCACCCAGCAGAACATGCCGGACTGGGAGCGCGAGGAACGCATCGCCGAACTGGCGCAGGAATATAGCGGCGCGCTCAACACTGATCCCGAGGTGCTGCTCCAGATGAGCGTGGCGCTCGCCCGCGAAGAAGGCGGCGACGGCGTGATGCGCGAAATCGTCGAGCTGCGCGCCAACGCGGACGCGATCGCGCGCGAGGCGCTCAGCCCCGAAGCGCGCATCGCGGTGGGCGTGCAGGATCTACGCGGCCTGCCGGAAAGCAGCCCGTTGGCGCCGGCACTGGCGCTGGCCGCGGAAACACTGCTCGCCGGCCTGGGCTTTGCGCGCACGGTGGTGTTCGTCAAGCACAGCAACGGCACCTTCAAGGCGCGCCTCGGTCTCGGACCGAAGATCGACGCGGCGTTGCCCAAGCTAACCTTTAACACGGCTTTCGAGCCCGACGTGTTTCATCTGGCGATCGCGAACTCGGTGGGCATCTTCATCGAGAATGCGCGCGATCCGAAGATGGTCGCGCGGCTGCCCGAATGGTTCCGCCGCTCCTTCGACGACGCCCGCGCCTTCGTGCTGCTGCCTGTCGTCGATGAAAGCGAGACAACTGTCGCGCTGCTCTACGGCGACTGGTCGCATAGTCAGGAGCCACGGCGCATCTCACAGAAAGAGATGAGCGTGTTGAATGAACTGGCCAAGGAGTTAGGCCGTTTTTTCGGCCTGGGGCAGATGCGGGAAATGGAGACGATGTGAAGACCTGGCGTGATCGTTGATCACTCCGCTTCACTCTCACCTGTTCTGTGTTTGCCCGACGCCAGGTTGCACTTGAGTCAGTTGCGCCGGGACCGCCATGCCTCGCATGCCGCGGTCTCCGGCTGAAGCGCTAATCTCAGTCCTCGATTCTTTCCAGCCCTTCCGCGCTGCGGTCGGCGACGCCGGCCCACGCGCCGGCCGCCAGACCCAGTTCCGCGACCTCCTCCACCGTCAACGGCTGCAGGCGTTCGCACAGCGTGCCGATCTCATCCCACGCGCCGCGTTCGAGCGCTTCGACCGCGCTCAGCAGCAAGCCCAGCACGCCCTGCCGATGCAGGATGCCCGCCTGGATCGGACGCGACAACGTCAGCAGGTTCAAGGTGCTTTCGAGCGAGCCGCCGAACACCGCGTCGACGAATGAAAATACGCCGGTCAGAAACGCCGCATCGGCTTCGTCGCGACCGGCTTCGGGCAGGCGCTCGATCGCCAGTTCCATGAAGCGCGCGCGCGTCGCGGCAAGTTGCAGCAGGGGATCGTCTTCGAGGGCGACCTTGCGGCCGTCGGCGTAGAGCAGCAGCTGCGTCCAGCGCGCGATGCGGTTGGTGCCGGTCGCGTTGATCGCCTCGCGCAGCGTCGTGACCTTGTGGCCGACGGCGAGGCCGCTCGAATTGGCGAGCTTCATCAGGTGCATCACCAGCACCGGGTTCAGCTTGAGTTCGGCTTCGAGCTGTGCGACGGTCGGATCGCCCGAGAGGAGTTGCAGCAGGTTCAGCAACGCATGGCGCGGCGCGCTGACGCGGCGCGTCGTCGAGGTCTGCGCGCGCGCGAAGAAGTAACCCTGAAAGCGATCGAACCCGAGTCCATGCGCCGTTTCGAAATCGGCCTGCGCGTCGATGCCCGAGGCGACCAGCAGTTTGCCCGCCGACTTGAGCACGCTCGCCAGTTTCGGCAGCAGCGCGCGCGGCGCGTGCATGAAATCGATCTTGACGACTTCGGCGTAGGGCAACAGTTTGGCGAAGGCTTCGTTGGGCTGGGTCACCTCGTCGAGCACGAAACGATAGCGCCGCCCATGCAACTGGACGATGCGCGCCACCAGCGCCTCGTCGACCTCGATGGTGGGCGCCAGTTCGAGCATGAAGCGCTCGGCGGGCAGCCGCAGGATCGCCTCGTCGAAGAGCATCTCGCGGCTGACGTCGACGTAGGCCGGATGCCCGGTCAGCGCGCCGCGCACATTGCCCTGCAGCAGGCCGTGAAGGATGGCTCGCGCCACGCGTTGCGCCGGATCGGGCGCGCGGGGCGATGCCGCGTCGGCGTCGCTGTTCTCATGCACGGCGGCATGCACGGCGGCATGCGCGGCGTCCGCCGTCTGCGCGGCACATTCCGGTGCGCGCACCTTGATCTCGTAGCCGCACAGCATGCCGTCGCGGTTCAGAATAGGCTGCCGCGCGAAGCTGGCATTCAATTGCGCATCGTCCGCTGCACCCGTGTGGCCCGGATTCTCGATTGCGATGGTGGTCATTGCACTCCCCCGCTAAGCGCCGCCCCGGCGCCTACTGCTGTATTTTGGTTTTCGCTGCGCCGTCAGCGCCCGGCCTTCGCGTGAAGCCGTGACGTCTGCGGTGCGCTCGCCGATTTTAGCGCAGGCCGCCATGCACGGACACGTCCGTGAAGCAATATCTGGAAATAATTGGAGAGCAGTCTGAGCGCAAGGCAACGCGGAATCGACGATACTCTTGTGCAGTGCAGAAGCGTTCCAATCGCGTTTAACCACCAAGGAAAAACATGGACGTCAAAAGCGTGCTGTCAAATGCCTTCGCCATGCCGATCACGAGCCCGGCATTCCCCATGGGCCCGTACCGGTTCATCAACCGCGAATTTCTGATCATCACCTACCGCACCGATCCGGACAAACTGCGCGCCGTGGTGCCCGAACCACTCGAAATCGGCGAGCCGCTGGTGCACTACGAGTTCATCCGCATGCCGGACTCGACGGGTTTCGGCGACTACACGGAAAGCGGCCAGGTGATCCCGGTGTCGTACAAGGGCGTGGCGGGCGGCTACACGCTGGCTATGTATCTAGACGACCATCCGCCCATCGCCGGCGGCCGCGAACTGTGGGGCTTTCCGAAGAAGCTCGCGAATCCGGTGCTTGCGGTTCATACCGACACGCTCGTCGGCACGCTCGACTACGGTCCGGTGCGCATCGCCACCGGCACGATGGGCTACAAGCATCGGCAGCTCGATCTGGCGCAGCAGAAAAAGCGCCTCGAAACGCCCAACTTTTTGCTCAAGGTGATTCCGCATGTGGACGGCACGCCGCGCATCTGCGAACTGGTGCGCTACTACCTGCAGGACATCGATCTGAAAGGCGCATGGACCGGGCCGGCCGCGCTCGAACTGGCGCATCACGCGCTCGCGCCGGTTGCGGAATTGCCGGTGCTGGAGATCGTCGAGGCGCGCCATCTGCTTGCCGATCTAACGCTCGGTCTCGGCGAAGTGGTATTCGATTATCTCGATCAGCCGGAAGCGAACGCGCGTTGACCGGATAGCGCTCGCCTCTGGCGCCGCCTCGAATGCAAACGGCCGCTCTCAGCGGCCGTTTGCATCAGCTACAACGAGTCGCGTAAGACGTGCGTTACTTCAACACCACCTTCACGTCGAAGTACTTCGCTGCGAAACGGTCGATCGTGCCGTCCGCTTTCAGTTCCTTGAGCGCCTGGTTCAGCGCGTCCTTCAAGGCCTTGTCGCCCTTGCGGACGCCGAAGCCGACGCCCGCGCCGAGCAGTTTCTCATCGGTGACGGCCGGACCGGCGAACTCGAAGCCCGCGCCTTGCGGCTTCTTCAGGAAGCCCTTCGACGCGGCTTCCGCGTCCTGGAAGGCAGCGTCGAGACGCCCCGAAGCGAGGTCGGCGTAAATCTGATCCTGCGTCTGATACGGCACGACGTCGACGCCGGCCGGCGCCCAACGCGCTTTCGCGTAAGTTTCCTGAATCGTGCCTTGCAGCACGCCGACATGCTTACCCTTGAGCGAGGCCGGCGTCGGCAGCAGACCGCTGCCCTTCTTCGCGATCATCTGATTCGGGATGGTGTAGATCGGATCCGTGAAGTCGACCGCCTGACGGCGCTGATCCGTGATCGTCATGTCCGAGTTGATGGCGTTGAACTTGCGCGCCTGCAAGGCCGGGATCAGACCGTCGAACGAATTCTCGACCCACACGCATTTGGCCTTCAGCTTCGCGCATACGGCATTGCCGACGTCGATGTCGAAACCCTGCAGCTCGCCCGACGGCGACTTCGATTCGAACGGCGCATACGACGCCTCGACGCCGAAATGCACTTCCTTGATATCGGCCGCCGCAGCGGTGCCGGCCGTTGCCGATGCCGCCGCGAACAGCGCGAGCGCAGCTATGTTTCGCCAATTCATCTTCATTACGGGTGTTCCTCTACGGTATTGAATAAGACGGAGCCGAATCCGCGCAAGCATGATTGCCGCGCCAAAATTGCGATTCAAACTCGTGCGGCCGGTGTGGTGCAGCGCAACAGCCGCGAGGCGGCGATTGTACAGGCTGCGTTTGCCGCGCCTGCGGGCGCGCCGCGGGCGTCGTCGGTGGGCACGCGCTTTGGGCTCACGCGTAAAGGTGTAAATAGCTGTCGCGCTCAGGCAAAGCGGAACGCGTTAGCGTGCGCCGTCGCCCGCTGCATAATCGCCGCTGAGCTGCTGCGACAGATGCGTATAGACGGCAGCCACATGCGGCAAATGACGCGACTCCGGATGCGCGAGCACCCACACCTGCGACTCGGCTTCGTCGAGCGGCGGCGTCAATTGCACGAGATCGTCGCGGCCGCGCGCGAGAAAGGTCGGAAAGATGCCGACGCCAAAACCGCGCACCACGAGTTCGAACACCGCCATCACGCTGTTGGTCTTGTAGCGCGGCTCGACTATCGGGCAATGACGCTTGCGCCACAGCACCGAAGGGTGATCGCCGAGCGAGGCGTCCGGGGCCGCCCAGTCGCAACGCGCCAGCGCATCGACATCGGTCGCGTGAATGCCGCTGCTTTTCGCGGCGAATACCGCGATACGCAGCGGACCCACGTGCTTGCCGACCAGATGATCCGGCGCGCGGCGCGTGGCGCGCACGGCGATATCGGCGTCGCGTTTGGTGAGGCTCGCGAGACTGTTGGTCGCCGTCAGCTCGAACGACAACGCCGGATGCAGCGCCGCGAAATCGCGCAGCGCGGGTAACAGCAGACCGTAGAGCACGGTATCGGTGGTCGTCACATGAACGCTGCCGGACACGCGGTCGCTGCTCGCCTGCACCGTGGAGCGCGCCGCCGCCAGTTCGCTCTCAATGCGCTCGGCGTGACGCGCCAGTTGCGCGCCGAGCGGCGTGGCGCGATAGCCGCTGCGCGAGCGCTCGAACAAACGCTGTCCCAACCCGCGTTCGATCCGCTGCACCGAGCGAAAGATGGTCGAGGCGTCGATACCCAGACGCAGCGCGGCTTCCGCCAGCGTGCCGGCGCGCACCAGCGCGAGAATGGTCTGCGTATCCGCCGAAGTCAGTTCGTATTGCGTTTTTGCACGCATGGTTTGGCAAGCCGCCTGTTTATTCGAAACGCGATTCGGGCTACTTTTACCACACGGACTTGTCGGCCGACGAGCTTTGCCACCGGCACCTGCCGGGACTTCAACCTCATCTATGGCGGTGAAAACATGAAACTCTATTACTCGCCGGGCGCCTGTTCGTTAGCGGTTCACATTGCACTGCGCGAAGCGGATCTCGACTTCGAAGGCATCAAGGTCAATCTGCAAACGCACAAGCTCGCCAACGGCGAAGACTATTACGCGATCTCGCCGCGCGGCTATGTGCCCCTGCTCGAATTCGCCGACGGCTCTCGCCACACCGAAGGCGCTGCCTTATTGCAATACGTCGCCGATCTTGCGCCCGAGTCGAATTTGCTGCCGCGTGCGGGTTCGCCACAACGGCTCGAAGCGCTCGGCTGGCTCACGTACATCAGCACGGAATTGCACAAGACGTTCAGCCCGTGGCTCTGGCATCAGGAGACGGCAGAATCGACGAAGGCCGAATGCCGCGCCAAACTCGCCACCCGTTTTAGCGAACTCGAAAAAGTGCTCGCGGCACGCGACTATCTGACGGGACAGTTCTCCGTCGCCGATGCATATGCGTTCACCGTGCTGAGCTGGGCGCGCATGCTGTCGATCGACCTCGGTGCTTATCCGAAGCTGAAAGCGTATCTGGAGCGCGTTGCGGCACGGCCGAAGGTGCGGCAAGCGATGGTGGCGGAAGGTTTGATCCGCGCGAACGCGGCTTAACCAGCCACGCGAGTGAGAAACGTTGCGCGCCCCGGCGCGCAACGTTCGGGTCTTGCACAGTAGTGAACTACACGAGCTTTGAGAGTGTGTCCTGCGTCGTCTCGACGACCATCAAGCCGGCGCGCAACCCGGGCTTGACGGTCGCGTTCGGAAACACGAGCCGTTCCTCGTCGTGCTGCACGACATAGCGGTACTCGCCGTCGCGCGCAAGCACGGTGCCTTTCGCGAACGGCGTGAAATTCGCGACATCGGCGGCAACCAGCAATTCGAACGCGTCGCTTTGCTTGGTGATCTGATCGATCACCGTGAAAGCGCGCGGCAGGTCCGCACGAACGTGGCCACGCATGCCCGCCAGCAGGTGCCGCACCGCGTGGTCGGCGCCAGCGAAACGCGTCAGATCGTTCTGACCGAACGGACGCACCTTGCCGAGCTCCAGCGTGCACGCCTCGGCGCCGCATACCTGCGCGGTGAAATGCGAATACGTATTGCCCTTCGTGGTGTGCAACAGCACCGCGCTGATACGCGCCTCGCCGAGCCATTCGAACATGGCGCGCGAAAACGGCTTGCCGGTATGCGGCAGCAACGCGAATTGTTCGAAGGCGGACGCGCGGATCGCCGTGTGCATGTCGATATGCCAACGCGCGCCAGACTTGTTCGACGCTGCCGCGAAGAACTGCGTCGCTGCCTGTTCGAGCGCGGCGGCACGCGGTGCTTCGTAACTCTGCGGTACTTGCAGATGACGGCCGCTGAAGAGGCGATTCAGATCGTCGTCACGATAACGGCACGCGTCGCGCATGGCGTCGACGTTGCCGAGAATCACCAGCAGGCGGCAAGTCAGCGCGGCCGTGCCTTGCGCGATGTCACGCACCAGAAAACCCAGCAGTTCGATCGGCGCGGTCTCGTCGCCGTGCACGCCGGCGGAGACGAGCACGCTGCGCACGCTCTCGTCCTGCGCTGCGGGCTCCATCAACAGCACGCCGTCGTCCAGCCACGACCAGCGCACGCCGCCTGCACACGTACCCTGTGTTTCACTCGCGGCCGGTCGCGTGCCCGCCAGCGTGTAGGCGAGGAAATCGTCGAGCAGCGGCACCGGCATACCGCGCTCAGCGCTGGAAGTCATACAGCGAACCCAAACCGAGAATCTGCGTGAGTTCGTCGAGCGCGGTGCGCGATTCGGCGAGCAATTGCGGGTCGGTCAGATCGGCCGGCGCGAGGCGGTCACGATAATGTTTTTCGATCCACGTATCCAGTCGGCCGAACAACGTGTCGTTGATCCACACGCCTTGAGTCACCGCCGCGCGCTCCGCGTCGTCGAGGACGACACGCAGACGCAGACACGCCGGGCCGCCGCCGTTCTTCATGCTTTCACGCAGATCGAACACCAGCACGTCGTCGATCGGGCCCGCATGCGACGTCAGACCGTCGAGATACGCGGCCACGCGCGGATTCTCGCGGCATTCCTGCGGCACCACCAGCACCTGCTTGCCGTCGGGGCGCGTCAGCAGTTGGCTGTTGAACAGATACGAGGTGACGGCGTCGGCCACGCTCACCTGCGCGTCCGGCACTTCGATCACATTGAAGTCGGCTTTCAGCTCGGTGAGCTTCGAGCGCAATTCGTCGTACACCGCGTTCTGTTCGACGAACGCCAGTTGATGACAGAACAGCGTGTTGCGATTGCCCACCGCGATCACGTCGTTATGGAACACGCCCGCGTCGATCACGTCGGGGTTCTGCTGCGCGTACACCGTCGCCGCTTCGGCGAGGCCATGACGATGCGCGACCGCACGGCTCGCCTCAAAAGTTTGACGCGCCGGGAAGCGCTTCGGCTCCGGACCGCGACGGTACTCGCTACGGCCATACACGAAGAATTCGACGCCACGTGCCGCATAGTCCGCGCAGAAGCGCGTGTGATTCGCCGCGCCTTCGTCGCCGAGCGCGGGCGTGCCGGGCAGCGCCTCGTGCACCACGAAGCGGTCGGCGTCGTTGAAGATCGCGCGCAGCGTGCGGCGCGTCGACTCGTGTTCGATCGCGCGATGCAGCTTGCTGCACAGATTGGCCGGCGTGAAATGCACGCGGCCGTCGTGCGTATCCGCGGATGGGCTCACGGTCGCCGCATTCGCGGTCCACATCGCCGACGCCGAACTCGCGGCGGCCAGCAACTCGGGCGCGTCTTTGGCCACACGCGCGATTACGGTGGCGTCGTCGCCGGAGAAACCGAGCTCGCGCAACAGACGCATCGACGGACGCTCCTGCGGCGGCAACACGCCCTGATGAAAGCCGAGATCGGCCAATTGCTTCATCTTGCGCAGGCCCTGACGCGCCGCCGCCTTCGGATTCGCAATCGACTTCTCGTTGTTCTGCGAGGCGACGTTGCCGAACGAGAGCCCCGCGTAGTTGTGGGTCGGGCCGACCAGACCGTCGAAATTGGCTTCAGTGGCTTGCATCGTCGATCCTTAGAATTGAAGGCCCGGCGAGACGCTCGCGGGCATTTGCAGTTGCGCGCTTTCGACGGACGCCATCGGGAACGCGCAGTAGTCGGCAGCGTAATACGCGCTCGGCCGGTGATTGCCCGAGCGGCCCGGCCCACCGAACGGCGCGCCCGACGATGCGCCGTTGGTCGGCCGGTTCCAGTTGACGATGCCGGCGCGGATGGTGCGCTGGAAGTGCGTCCAGAGCGCTTCGTCGTCGGCAAGCAGGCCGGCGGAGAGGCCGAATTCGGTGTCGTTGGCTTGCTCCAGCGCTTCGTTGAAGCTACCGTAGCGGATGATTTGCGCCAAAGGACCGAAGTGTTCTTCGTCCGGCAGATTCTTGACATTCGTCACGTCGAGAATTGCGGGTGTGACGAAACCGAGTTTCGGATCGCGCTGCTCCATCTTGAGCAACGCCTTGGCGCCGTCGGCCAGCAGGCGTTCTTGCGCGGCGACAAGTCGCGACGCGGCACGCGCCGAAATCACGGCGCCCATGAACGGCTGCGGATCGGCGTTGTATTCACCAACTGTGATGCGCGACGTGACTTCGGTGAAGCGCTCCATGAAACGATCGCCGCCCGCGTCGTTCGGCACGAAAATACGGCGCGCGCACGTGCAGCGCTGCCCCGCCGAGAGAAACGCCGACTGAATCGTGTGATGCACGGCGGCATCGACATCAGCCACTGGTCCGATCACGAGCGGATTGTTGCCGCCCATTTCCAGCGCCAGCACGATTTCCGGGCGGCCGCCGAATTGCTTGTGCAGCAATGTTCCGGTATCCGAACTACCCGTGAAAAACAACCCGTCGATCTGCCGATGATTCGCCAGCGCAATGCCGGTATCCTTCTCGCCTTGCACGAGGTTCAGCACGCCCGTGGGCAAACCTGCATCGCGCCAGATCTGCACGGTGAGCGCGGCCACGCCGGGCGCGAGTTCCGACGGCTTGAACACGACCGCATTGCCCGCGATCAGCGCCGGCACGATATGCCCGTTCGGCAAGTGGCCCGGAAAGTTGTACGGCCCAAACACCGCCACCACGCCATGCGGACGATGCCGAAGCACGGCTGTGCCGTCCGCCATCGCCGAACGCTTTTCGCCGGTGCGTTCGTTATAGGCCTGGATCGAGATCTCGACCTTGGCCGCCATCGAAGCCGCTTCGGTGCGCGCTTCCCACAACGGCTTGCCGGTTTCGCGGCCGATCGCTTCCGCCAGCGCCTCTTTGCGCTCCGTCACGAGCGCGGCGAAGCGGCGCACCACGCCGCAACGCTCGTCGAGGCTCAACGCCGACCACGCGGGGAAGGCGCGGCGTGCGCTGCGCACCGCACGGTCGACGTCGTCCGCCGAGGCGCTGTTGCCTTCCCATACCGCCGCGCCCGTGCCCGGGTTGTGCGACGCGAATGCGGGTCCTGTGCCGGCGGCCCATTCGCCGTCGATGAAAAGCTCGCTCATGATCATCCCTGTTTGTGTTTCTGCGGCAGCACGCGCACGAGGTCGCCTGCCTTGACGTCGAGTGCCGCGGCTTCGGTCGCGCTCAGGCGGAACACGCCGTCCTGCGGCACACCCGCCACCACGCCGACCCGAAAATCGCCAAGCGAGGTGTTCGACACCATCGATTTCGGTCCATCCTGCGGCGCGCCCGAGGCGCTCGACGGCGCGATTTCAACCGGCACCACCACGCTCTCGCGCACCGTGCGCAAGTCGGCGATATGGCATTCGAGCACCGGACCGGCATCGAAGATATCGACGTGATTCTCGTAACGCAGCCCTTCGGATTCGAGCATGCGGCGCGCGGGAATCGTGTCGTTATGCGTGAGGCCGACGCATTGCTGCGCCTCTTCCGGCAACAACTCGACATACACCGGATAGCGCGGCATCAACTCGGCGAGAAACGCCTTGCGGCCATGCGAACTCAGATAGTCCGCCGCGTTGAAATCGATCTGGTAGAAATGCGAGCCGACTGCGCGCCAGAACGGCGAGGTGCCTTCGGCGTCGAAATGGCCGCGCAATTCCGCGCACAGACGCTGCGGAAAACGCTCGCGAAACTGCGCGAGAAACATGAAGCGCGAACGCGAGAGCAAACCGCCCACGCCGCTCGTGCGATAACGCGGGCTGAGGAACAGCGAGCACACTTCGGCGTAGCCCGTCAGGTCGTGCGAGATGTTCAGCGCGCGCATGCGCGTCCAGATGCCCAGGTCCTGGCTCGCGTGCACCACCGTGCTCACGCGATAGTTGTAGAACGGCTGTTGCAGCCCGACCGCGGTTTCGATCCCGCACACACCGGCGACGTCGCCCGTGTCGGTGTCTTCCATCACGAAGAAGTAGCCGGCTTCATGCGCCTCGGCCTTGTCTTCCATCGTGCGGCGCGCGCGTTCCACGCGTGCCGCGAGTGCGTCGCGATCCGGCTTGAAGGTGGTCAGTCCCGGACCGGTTTCCTGCGCGAGCCGCATGAGCGCGTCCACATCGCCTCGTTGCACAACGCGAACGACGATCATTGTGCCTCTCCCGATTGTTCATCCCGATGCGGCTGGTGCAGCCGCACGCAGCGCACCGTATCGCCTTCTTCGACGCCGAGCGCCGCGCCCGCCGCGTGCGGCAACGACGCGCCGGCTTCTTTACCCGCTGCCAATTCGCCGAGCACGCAGCGGAACTCGCCATCGGCGCCGTTATGTGCGATCAGATACGTCGAACCGTCGGCAGACGCATTGTTCTCGTGCACCACACGCGTTTCGTTGCGCGTCACGCAAGCGCTGCGATCCACCTGCGCGGTCAACACCGGGCCCGCGTCGAAAATGTCGATATAGCGATCCGTCTCGAAGCCTTCTTCAAGGTGGATGTCATACGCGAGCAAAGCCTTCGAATCCGGCTCGCCGAGCACGCGCTGCGCCGCCTCGGGCAGCAGCGGCACATAGATCGGATACGTGGGCATCACTTCGGCGATGAACGTGCGGCTGCGGCCACCCGATTCGATCTCGATGTCGGCGAAGTTGCGGCCGAAGAACTTGCGCCCCACTGCTTCCCAGAACGGCGATACGCCGTTCTCGTCAGTGACGCCGAGCAGCAGCGAAAACACCTCCGGCGTGAAGCGTTTGCGATTGGCGGCGATATACATCATCCGCGCGCGCGACATCAGATGCGCGGCGGCGTCGCCACGCAGCGACGGATCGATGTAGTAGCCCGCGAGGCGGCTCTTGCCGGTCAACTCATGCGACATGGTCAGCGCGTGAATCTTGCGGTTCACATGCAGTTCGCGCGACGCATGAATCAGCGCGTCATTGCGAAACGCGTAGAACGGGTCCGAATAACCGGCCGCGGCGACAATGCTCGCCGTGCCCATCAGCTTGCCGCTCTCCGAATCTTCGAGCACGAACAAATAGAACTCCTCGCCCGGAAAATCGACTTCCGCGCGAAACGAGTCTTCCGATAACGCGACGCGCGCTTCGAGCGCACGCCGGTCGTGCGGCAGGGAATGCAGCACCGGTTGCGCGGTGCGCGCCATATGTTCGAGCGCGTCGAGATCGGCGAGGCGGCCTGGGCGTACGAAGAGCATCATCGTTCCTGTTGAATGTGACGCATGATCAATGCCGTGGATCAGTTCGACGCGGCTTCGGCCTTCGCGCCGACAATGCTTTCGATGGCCTTGGCGAGTCGCTCGAAGCCTTCGTTCATGTCGTCGAGCGGCATGATCAGCGACGGCACGAAACGCAGCACGTCGGGACCGGCCATCAGCATGATCACGCCGTGCTGGCCTGCTGCCGTGACGAAATCTTTCGCGCGGCCCTTGAACGCCTCGTTCAATTCCGCGCCGATCAGAAGACCCCGGCCGCGCACTTCCGTGAACAGGCCGAAGCGTTCGTTCAGCTTCGCGAGGTGGCCTTTCAGCGCTTCACTGCGCGAGCGCACGCCTTCGAGCAGCTTCGGATCGCTGACCAACTCGACCACCTTCTCAGCGATCGCCGCGCCCAACGGATTGCCGCCGTATGTTGTGCCATGCACGCCGACCTTGAAATACGCGGCCAGTTCGTTGGTGGTCAGCATCGCGCCGATCGGGAAACCGTTGCCGAGCGCTTTCGCCGTGGTGAGAATGTCCGGCGTCACGCCCGTTTCCTGGTACGCGTAGAAATAGCCGCTGCGGCCCACACCCGTTTGTACCTCGTCAAAAATCAGCAGTGCGCCGTGCTGATCGCAGGCTTCGCGCAACGCCTTCAGGAACGCCGGATCAGCCGGGATCACGCCGCCTTCGCCCTGAATCGGCTCGACGATCACCGCGCAGGTTTGCGCGCCGATGGCTTTCTTCACGGCTTCGATGTCGTTGTACGGCAGATGTGTGATGCCGGCAGGCACCGGGCCGAAGCCTTCCGAGTACTTCGGCTGGCCGCCTACGCTGACCGTGAAGAACGTGCGGCCATGGAACGACTGCGTGAACGAGATGATTTCGTATTTATCCGCGCCGTGGCGGTCGAACGCGACGCGGCGCGCCAGCTTCAACGCGGCCTCGTTCGCTTCCGCGCCCGAGTTGGCGAAGAACGCGCGGTCGGCGAACGTCAGGTCTTCGAGGCGTTTGGCGAGGCGCAACACCGGCTCGTTGGTGTAACCATTGCCGATATGCCACAACTTGCCGCCCTGTTCGTGCAGCACGTTCAGCAACTCAGGATGTGCATGGCCCAGAGCGGTGACGGCGATGCCGCCGGCGAAGTCGATATAGTCGCGGCCTTGCGTATCCCAGACGCGTGAGCCGAGACCGCGATCCGGTACGAAGGCGGCGGGCGAAAACACCGGCACCATGACTTCGTCGAAGGTCTGGCGTGTCACTGTCAGGTCGTTCATGGCAAATCCTCGTTACAGGTGAGAGGTAATACAGGTAGTGTAGGAAACCGCACGCGATACGTCTTGCGCATACGCGACGCTTTCTATGAGGTTCCACGCGAATCGCGCCACAGTTTGGCCCGGGCCGCGCACCCGCTCGCTTCAATCCGCCTGATCCGGCCGCTCGATCAGCGCGCCGGGCCGCGGCTCGCTGGCCGCGGCGCCGCTTGCGCCAGTCTGCTTGTCGATCCAGTTACGACGATCCTCGCGCGGTGTGACACCAAAGCGTTCACGGTACGCATTCGAAAAGTGCGCCGCCGACGAAAACCCGCAAGCCAGGCTGATCTGCACCACCGACTTGCTGGTGCGCTGCAATTGCGTGCGCGCTTTCGAAAGCCGCAGCCCCAGATAGTATTTGGACGGCATCGAGCCGAGATACTGGCGAAACAGGCGTTCCAATTGCCGCCGCGACACGCCGATCAGACCGGCGATCTCGTCGGTGGTGAGCGGGTCTTCGATATTCGCTTCCATCAGCAGCAACGCGTCGTTCAGGCGCGGATGACGCTCGCCCGGCGCGGTCACGAACGGAATGCGCTGACGTTCCTCGCCCGCGCGCAATACGCCGACGCCGAGCGTGTCGGCAATCCGGTCCGCGAGTTCGGGGCCGTGCTCGCGGCCGATCATCGCCAGCATGAAGTCGACAGTCGCCTGGCCGCCCGCGCAGGTTGCGCGATCGCGGTCGATTTCGAAGATCTGTTGCGTGACGATGGAGCGTTCGAACTGCTCGGAGAACTGCTGATAGGTTTCCCAGTTGACGCTCACACGATAGCCGGACAACTGCCCTGCCATGGCAAGCCACCACACGCCGTGATGAATGCCGGTGACGAGCGGCGTGCGCTGCCCGACGCGTGAGAGGCTGGCGAGAAAGAGGCGATAGTCGGCGAATTGCTGAAAGCGCTCGCTGACGATGATCAGCCAGTCGCATGCAATCGCGTCGCCGAACGCGGCGTCGGCGGGCCAGTGCGCGCCGCCCGCGAGCGGCACCGCGCGGCCGTCCCACGAGCACACCTGCACGCGGTACAGCGCGCGGCCGTCGATTTCGTTGGCGAGATTGAGCGCGTCGACAATCGGCCCGACGCCCGACATCGACACGGGCGGCAAGGCGACGATGGCAACCTGCGTGGTGCGAGCCGGGTTGGACGTGCGAGCCATCGAGTGAATCCGCGCGAACCGCGCGTTACTTCAGGCTGCCGGACAGGAACTGCTTGAGCCGTTCGCTACGCGGCGCGCTGAGCACTTCAGCGGGCAGGCCTTCTTCTTCGGTGCGGCCTTGATGCAGGAACATCACATGGTTCGACACGTTGCGCGCGAAACCCATTTCGTGCGTAACGACGATCATCGTGCGGCCTTCTTCGGCGAGCTTCTGCATGACCTTCAGCACTTCACCGACCAGTTCGGGATCGAGCGCGGAAGTCGGCTCGTCGAACAGCATCACGTCGGGGTTCATGGCCAGCGCGCGGGCAATCGCCACACGCTGCTGCTGCCCGCCCGACAGATGCGACGGATACTGCTTTTCGAGGCGCGGCGCGAGACCGACCTTCTCCAGATATTCGCGCGCGCGGTCTTCGGCTTCCTTGCGCTTCAGACCCAGCACGTGAATCGGCGCCTCGACGATGTTCTCGAGCACATTCATGTGCGCCCACAAGTTGAAGTGCTGGAACACCATGGCGAGCTTCGTGCGGATTCGCTGCAACTGCTTGTGATCGGCGACTTCGAGATTGCCGGCGCGATCGGTTTTCGTCTTCACCATCTCGCCGTCGACGACGATCTGCCCGGCGTTCGGCCGCTCGAGGAAATTGATGCAGCGCAGGAAGGTGCTCTTGCCCGACCCGCTCGCGCCGATGATGCTGATCACGTCGCCCTTGTTCGCATTGAGCGACACGCCCTTGAGCACTTCGTTGTCGCCGTAGCGCTTGTGGATGTCCTGTACGGCGAGCTTGCAAGCTTCGGTTTGAGTCGTGTGGAGCAAGATGCTCTCCCTTTGAAAATACGGATCAATCTAGGTGACCGCGCGAGAATAACGCGCCGCCCACTGCAAACACGGCGCGATTCAATGCGTGCGCACCGCCAGGTAACCCAGCCAATGACGCTCGGCGCGACGGAACAAAGCCACCAGCACGAACGACACCACGAGGTAAATCAGCGCCGCGAGGCCGAACGCATCGAACGATTGGTAAGTGGCCGAGTTCGCGTCGCGCGCCACCTTCAGGATGTCCGGCACCGTGGCCGTAAAGGCGACCGTGGTGGCGTGCAACATCAGGATCACTTCGTTACTGTACAACGGCAAGGCCCGGCGCAGCGCGGACGGTATCACAATGCGCCGGTACATCGTGAACCAGCTCATGCCGTAGGCGCGCGCCGCTTCCACTTCGCCGTGCGAGGTCGAGCGGATCGCGCCGGCGAAAATCTCCGTGGTGTACGCGCAGGTGTTCAGTGCGAAGGCGAGAATCGCGCAGTGAAAACCGCTGCGGAAAAATGCGTCCAGCAGTTGATGCGAGCGCACGAATTCGAGGCTGTACATGCCGGTATAGATCAGCAGCAATTGCACGTACAGCGGCGTGCCGCGAAACACGTAAGTGTAAAGACGCACCGGCGTGGAGAGCCAGCGCTTCTTCGACACGCGCGCCACCGCCAGCGGAATCGCCGCACAAAAACCGATCCCGACCGATGCCACCAGCAGCCACAGCGTGACCGCGAGTCCGGACATGCGCTGGCCGTCCCAGTACAGGAACGCGCGCCAGAATTGATTGAGGATGTCGATCATGGTCTCAGAGCTCCGCGTGCCGCACGCCGATCGAATAGCGCTTTTCCAGCCAGATCAGCACAAGATTCGACGCGGTGGTGATCGCCAGATAGATCAGCGCGGCGACCAGGATGAAGAAGAACATGTTGAAGGTGCTTTTGCCGGCGTCCTGCGCGGCTTTGACCACGTCGGCGAGACCGATGATCGACACCAGCGCCGTCGCTTTCACCAGCACCTGCCAGTTGTTGCCGATGCCCGGCAGCGCGAAACGCATCATCTGCGGGAACAGGATGCGCGTGAACACGCGCGCGCCGCTCATGCCGTACGCGCTGCCCGCTTCGAGCTGGCCGCGCGGCACCGCCAGAAACGCGCCGCGAAAGGTCTCGGTGAAGTACGCGCCGTAGATGAAGCCGAGCGTCAGCACGCCGGCCACGAACGGGTCGATATCGAACTGCGGGAGGTTCAGCGCGTCGGTGAGATTGTTGACCGCGATCTGGATGCTGTAGAACAGCAGCAGCATCAGCACGAGGTCGGGCACTGAGCGGATCAGCGTCGTATAGCCGGTCGCGATTGCCCGCAGCGGGCGGTTGAACGAGAGTTTCGCCGCTGCGCCCGCGAGACCGAGCAGCACGGCGGCCGCCAGCGACAGGACGGACAGCTCGATCGTCTGGATCGTGCCGGCCAGCAACACCGGACCAAAGCCGTATAGGAACACGCGTGTCTCCATCCAGGTTGTTTGAGGATGTACCGGATGGTGTCGGCTTGTGTCTGCCCCACTCGTCCAGCATGGCGCGCAGTCTCGCAAGCGAAAATTAATTTCTCAAAGGCGCGCGCAGGCTTTGTTGCGATGCAACAAGACGTGCTTTGGCGCGCTGCGCGGCTTGCAGGGCTTGGTTTTGCAGGGCATTGGCGTTTGTAAGGCGGAAAGCGCGTGCGGGGCGCCGCCGCGATTTAGCAAGTTTCGGGTCGCTTTTTCGATAGACGCTAATCGATCCCCAGCCTTGCGCGGATCGCCGGCAGCATATATTCCACCGCCGCGCGCCCTTCCTCGATGGCCGGCGCCGCGCGATGAAAGTCGAAAATCCCCATGCCGCCCAGGCGCGGCTGAATCAGGATATCCGCCGGCTCGCCCGCGAGGCGGCTGCGCGTAATCCGCACCTGCATGATGTCGATGCTCTGCGCAATCGAACTCAGCATGGATGGCACGCGTGCGCTCGGTGCGGGCGGCACGCGCACGTCGTCGGTGACGCGTGCGTCGGCGGGCGCGAGCCACTTCGGCCAGGGCTTGCCGTTGCGGCGCAGCGCGAGCGGCGGCGGCGCCGTCGGATCGATGGCGGGCGTGTCGACCACCGCGCCGCCGAAATCGCGGCCATTCAGAATGTCGTTGTTCAGATCGACGGCGATCACGCAGTCCGCGCGCATGCCGCGCGCCACCGAAACCGGCACCGGGTTGCTCAGGCCGCCGTCCACCAGCCAGACGCCGTTGTGCCACACCGGCGTGAAAATCCCGGGGATCGCAATCGAGGCGCGCACCGCGTCGACCACGCTGCCGTCCTGCAACCAGCTCTCGCGGCCCGAATCGAGTTCGGTGGCGACGGCCGCGAACGGCATGTTCAACTGCGCGATCGAGCGGCCGTTGAATTTGTCGGCGAACAGCTGGATCACTTTGCGCCCGCCGAGCAGGCCGCCCGAGAGCCGCAGATCCAGCAGGCGCACCACCGTCTGCCACGTGAGCCGCGAGACCCATTCCTCGAGCCAGTCGAGATCGCCGTTCGCGTACACCGCGCCCACCAGCGCCCCGATCGACGTGCCGCAGATCACATCGGGCTTGATGCCCGCATCGTGCAGCGCGCGAATCGCACCGATATGCGCCCAGCCGCGCGCGGCGCCGCCCCCTAACACCAGCCCGATCCGGCTGTATCGACGTCGACGAATCATCTTCTTCCCCGCTTCTGTCTTCTACCTGCTATCGCCCACGGATCACGTCCGAGCGCGATGTCGTGTACACCTTCTGAAACTGGTCGAAATGCACGTTGAAGATACCCTCTTCGGTCACGCCGCCTTCGCGCCACTTCCAGCTCCACACGGTTTCCGGTTTGAGCGGAAACACCGCGACCTGACCGGGTTTGCCGAGCAGGCGGCGCACTTCGTCCTCGCTCATGCCGATACGGATCTTCGCGAAGTTGGCCGCCGTGAGCACCTGGGTGATCGCCTGCAATTTGCCGTCGCGATCGATGTCGACCATGTACGTATTCAGGCCTTGCGGGCCGCGCGGATATTCAAAGCGTTTGGAACCGTCGGTGAAGGTGCGCTCGGTTTCCGGCTTGCCCCACTGGTCGCGGATTTGCGCTTCGGTCGTGACGCCCGGCGTCATGTCCTTGAGCAGCAACGCATCCGGTTTGACGGCGTTGAAGAATTCCTTGAGTTTTTGCACGGCGCGGTCGCTCGATTGGTCGTCGCAACCGGCCAGCGCGACGCACGCGGCCAGCATGGCGACAGTCAGCAGTTTGAAGCTCACAGCGAGTTTTTCCTGTACGGACGCAGGCCGCGAGGGCCGCATCCCGTTGTGTAGTGTCTGCTACAGGATAACCGCGCACGAGGAAAACCGCGAGCGGGCGCGGCAAGGCGGTGTGCGCAGTCGTACACGATGGCGCAGGCAAGCGGGGGCGATGGCGGGAGCGCGCGTGGCAAGGCACGTTGAAAACCGTCGCCACAAGCAAAAAGGCGACGCTGTGCAAAGCGTCGCTGGGTCGGTCGATTACGGTCAACCGGAAAATGGAAGCGGCCCTTGGGGCCACCTGAAAACGAAGCACCGCGGACGACGCGCAGCGGTCTGGTTCCGGACGAAGCGGTGAGCAACCTTGGCTGCTCACCTTGCGCCATCGCCGGAATGGCAAACCGCTGCTTGATTGGCCGCCCTGGTCCCTCGATAAGCCTTCCAAGTGCAGTTAATCTAAACGGATTGGCGGGTTTAGACGAGAGCGCGTTTACACCGAATCGGCAGATGATTTGCGTTGTGCGGCGAGGTTGTTAGCGTCTTGCGACGAGACGCTTCGGGCGAGTCGAGGCGCGGCCGTGTCAAGGCAGAGGGAAGCTGCGGTCGAAGCTCGTGCGCACGTCCAGGTGCGCGCGGATCACGTTGGCGGCTTCGTAGGTATCCGCCGTGCGCTGCTGGGCGGCCACGACGCTGTCGTCGATCGCCACCGGATGCACCTGGCCGCGCTGATAGACGGTCTTCAGCACATCGGTCGGCAGGCCCGTGACACGCGACTGCATCGTCGCGACTTCGTCCGGATGCGAGAGCGCCCAACGCTGGCCGATCGCCACGCGCCGCAGGAAGTCGGCGAGTTGCGCACGCTTGTCGGTGATCGCGCGTTCAGTCGCGACCTGATAGCTGAGCCCTTCGGAGAGACCGACACCGTTAGCGATGATGCGGTCGTGATCGCGCGCTTCGCCAAGCGCGGTGTACGGATCCCAGACCGACCATGCATCGACGCTGCCCGAGGCGAGCGCGGCTTTTGCATCGGCGGGCGCGAGGAATACGAAGGTCACGTCGGTGAGCGGCACGTTGGCCTTTTTCAATGCGGCGAGCGCGAGGTAGTGGCCGATCGAGCCGCGCGTCGTGGCAATGCGTTTGCCCTTCAGACTCGCCGCGTCGTGGAGCGGCGACTGCGCGCCGACGACGATCGCCAGATCCAGCGGATTCGAGCGCGTCGCCGCGACCGCCCTCACCCGCGCACCGGCGGCCAGCGCGAAGACGAGCGGCGCATCGCCGAGACCGCCTACGTCGACCGCGCCCGCATTCAATGCTTCGCCGAGCGGTTGCGCCGCCGGGAAGTTGAACCATTCGATCTTGTACGGCAGGTCTTTCAACTGGCCGGACGCTTCGAGAATGCCGCGCGTTTGCAAGGATTGGTCGCCAACCTTGAGCACCGGCACATCGGCTCCGTATGAAGGCGCAGCGCACAGCACGGCCGACGCCGCGAGCGCGGCGACGCGAGGCGCTGTGGACAACGCGCGTTTCACAAAAGATCGGATTGCGAAAGAAAAACGGGAGGTCGTCATGGGCAGCGCGTACGTCGTGGCAACGAGTTGATTTGCCATCGACGATAAGGCAGGCCTTTGTATAAGACAAACGCATTATTCTGCTAAGCAAATATGCGAAATTTTCTTGCGCGACTCGACGCGATCACGCGCCGGCGCGGGTATCATCGGGCGGATTCTCGTGCTTCCATCCGTTACCGCTCATCATGAAGATCGACGAAATCGACGCCTACGTCAGCGTGATTCGCTGTCAATCGCTGCAGCAGGCAGCGCTCGCGCTCGGCCTCACGCAACCGGCGATCACCCGCCGTCTGCAGAATTTCGAAGAGGCGCTCGGCGTCGAACTGCTCGACCGCAATACGCGTCCGCTCAAGGCGACGGCCACGGGACGCATCGTCTACGAACAATGCCGCGTGATCCAGCGCGAACTCGACGTACTGCGCGAAATGGTCGCCACGGATACACCGCCGGTCGGCACGCTGCGTCTCGGCGTCGCGCAGACCATCGCGGATATCGCGTTGAGCGAGGCGATGCGCGGTTTGAAGACGGACTATCCGGATCTGCAGGCGCGCGCGTCGACCGGCTGGGGCAGCCAGTTGCTGCAACGCGTGGAACAGGGCGAGCTCGACGCCGCCGCGATCCTGCTGCCCAGCAACAAGACCTTCGACGACGCGCTCTCGGCCCGTTCACTCGGCCGCATCAAACTGGCGGTGGTCGCGCAGAAAGGCCTGCTGAAAAAGCGCGCGCATACGCTGGCGGAATGCCAGTCGATCGGCTGGGTGTTGAACCCGGACGGCTGCGGTTTCCGCGACGGCCTGCAACGCGCGCTCACCGGGCTCGGGCTCGCCCTCAAGTTGAACCTCGAAACGCTCGGCACCGAATTGCAATTGCAGCTCGTCGCGGATGGCAACGGTCTTGGCCTCGTGCCGCTGCCTTTACTCCAGGCGAGCACCCACGCGGACGCGCTCGATATCATTCCGATCAGCGACTTCAAGCCGCTCATCGATATCTGGCTCGTGCAACCGCGCGTGCTTGGCAAACTGCAACAGCCGGTCGAGCGCTTCGGCGCGGCTGTCGAGCGGCAGTTCAAGGAGGCACGCGCGCAGCGCGCGGCCTGAGGCGCTCAGATCACGCGAAACCCGTGCGTGCCATCGCGCCCAAGTTGCGCGACGAGACCGTACTCCCATTCCAGATACGCGTTCATTGCTTCGCGGGCGTTGTCGGTGCCTTCATAAGGACGGCGGTAACGATCGATGCGCGCCGAAGCCATGCGTGTCTCGCCGCTCTCCACTGGCAAGCCCGCTTCGATCCACGCCGCCGTGCCGCCGCTCAGCACCTGCACCGGTTTGCCAGTCAGCGCCGCAACGTCGGGCGCGGCGAAGCGCGCCAGTTGACTGCTGCCGCAGGTCACCACATAACGCTGCGCATCCGGCAGCTTGTGCAACGCCTTTTCGAGTTCGCCGCGAATCACGAACCACGCGCCGGGAATATGGCGCTTCACATAGTTCGCGCTGCTGGTGAAATCGAGCACGGCGGTGCCGCGCGATTGCAGCAGCGTGACCAGGCCGGCCGGCGTGATTTCATCGGCGTCGGGCGGCGTGGGCGCGTGGCGGACCGCGGGCGCCGCGCCCTTCTCGCCGAAGTCGGCCGCCATCAAACCATCGACGACATACACCTCGACGTTCATCTGCGCGAGCCATGACGCGGTCATGTTCGCGCGCACGCCGTCGTTGTCCGCGAGGATCACGCGCGCGCCGCGCACCGGCGCGAACATGTCGGTTTCCTGCACGAGCTGGCCGCCCGGCGCGCTGCGAAACCCGGGCACGTGGCCCGCTTCGTATTCTTCCGGCGTGCGCACGTCGAAGCGATAGACGGTGCGTACCGCTTCGCCGGCCCAGCGGCGTGCTTCGTCGCGTGACGTGCGGCCCACCCTCGCACGATCCGCCACGGCGCGCGCCGAGTCGGCGGCGGCGAGGCGCAACTGATCGTCGGTGATCGGCTCGAAGCGGCGCGAACTGCCGTGCGCGAGCGCCTGCCCGGCCAGCGTCCAGCCGATCGTGCCATTGCGCAGCGCCGCGACCGGATTCGGCACGCCGGCATTGATCAGCGACTGCGCGCCGATGATGCTGCGCGTGCGCCCCGCGCAATTGACGATGATTCGCGTCGCCGGATTCGGCGCAAGCTGACGCGCGCGCAGCACCAGCTCCGCGCCCGGCACGCTGATGCTGCCGGGAACGTTCATGGTTTGATATTCGTCGAAGCGGCGCACGTCGAGCACCACCGCGTCGGCTTCATGATCGAGCAGCGCCTGCACTTGCGGTGCGGCCAGCGACGGCGTATGACGCACGCTTTCCACCAGTTCGCCGAATGCCTTGCTCGGCACGTTGACGTCCTGGAACAGTTCGCCGCCGGCCTCGCGCCAACCTTGCAGACCGCCTTCGAGCAAGGCGACGTCGGTATAGCCCAGCTCGGTGAGACGGTGCGCGGCGCGTTCGGCGAGCCCTTCGCCGGAATCGAACACTACAATCGGCACCGCCTGGCGCGGCAAGCGCACGGGCGCGTCGAGTTCGAGCCGCGACAGCGGCAGATTGGCGGCGAACAGCGGATGACTGCGGGCATGCGGATCTTCCTCGCGCACGTCGACGAGCGCGATTTCCTCGCGATCGAGCAGCGCGCGGCGCACGTCTTCGAATGATCGGGTACGAAATGCCTGAACGAAACTCATGAGATCGGGGACTCCTTCGCAACATTGCATATATTCGGCAACACGTCGTTCGCGTAGCCGGAGATAAACGGCTTGCGGGTGGGGCCGTCCGGATAGACGAACCGCTTCACCGCACCGATATTTGCACCGTACACGTGAATGCTGATCGACGTACGGTCACTAAATGCGTTGCTCACACGATGAACATCGCCGATGCGCGGCGACACCGCATCCACTGCGCCGGCGTCGAGCCGCCTGGGCGCGTCGTTATGTTGCAGCGTGCCGTCGTCGGCAATACGGTAACCCTGTGCAATTTCCGCGCCACGCAGCACGCCGATCAAACCCCACACGGTGTGATCGTGCACCGGCGTCGCCTGACCGGGTCCCCACACAAAACTGACGATTGAAAAACGCTGCCGCGCATCCGCGTACAGCAGGTATTGCTGATATCGCTCGGGATCGGGCTGCGCGAAGGCGTCGGGCAGCCAGTCGTCATGCGCGATCAGCTCGCGCAGCGCGGCGCCGCCGTGTTCCAGCAGATGCGCTTCGGGCGCCGCTTCGTCGACAAGCGACGCAATCCGGCCGGCGAACGCGCGCAGGCGCTCCGGCCTCAGGGCTTGGGTCATCGATAGTTCAAAAGATAGGTTTGGATGGCGCTGATTGACGGCACTCACGCACGTTGCGACAGCGAGGCGCCGTTCGATCACGGCGGCACGCGCGAAGGATTCGAATCTTGAGTCGTCGTGTGGAGCGTTCAGGTGAGGACGTCGGGCTCGGCTTCGACCAGCCCTTCCAGCAGGCTCTGGAACGCGAACAGCGCGCCGCTCGCGCGGCCGACCTGCTCATGCGTGAGCGCGGCCATATCGTGTGGAATCGCTTGCGGCGTGCCCGCGGCTTCAGCGAGCAATTGCGCGTGGCATGCGTTGTCGAGCGCGATGTACCACCACGCCGCCGCTTCCACGCTCGGGCCAGCGGTGAGAATGCCGTGGTTCTTCAGGATCACGGCGCGGCGCTCGCCGAGCGCCGCGGCAATGCGTGCACCTTCGCCGGTATCGAGCACGACGCCGCGAAAATCGTCGAATAACGCGTGGTCCTGATAGAACGCGCAGGAGTCCTGGGTGAGCGGATCGAGCGTGCGGCCCAGCGTCGACCATGCCTTGCCATACAGCGAATGCGTGTGCGCCGCCGCGATCACATCGGGACGCGCTTCGTGAATCGCCGCGTGAATCGCGAAGGCCGCCTGATTGACCGGCCCCTCGCCGACCACGATCTCGCCCTCGGCATTCACCAGCAACAGATCGGACACGCGGATGCGGCTGAAATGCTTGCCGAACGGATTGACCCAGAAGTGATCGGGCCACTCCGGATCGCGCGCGGTGATGTGGCCGGCGAGCCCCTGATCGAAACCGTAGCGCGCGAACAGACGAAACGCCACCGCGAGCCGCTCCTGCCGGTAGCGGCGTTCCGCCGCGATGCTCTCGCGCGGCGCAATGTCGTCGAACCAGAATTTGCGCACCGGCGCGTGACGCTGGATCGCCGGCGGTTCCTTCGCGAATGCGGTGAGAGAAAGATCGGTCATCGCGCCTCCGTTCACGCCGCCACGCGCTCGACGCGCGCGATGCGTTCGCGTGTGGCGGGAATCAGTTCGCGACCGTAGTCGATGGCATCTTCCAGCGGGTCGAAGCCGCGGATGAGGAACGTCGAGACGCCGAGCGCGTAATACTCGGCGAGTGTGTCGGCCACCTGTTCCGGCGTGCCGACCAGCGCGGTCGAATTCGAGCGTCCGCCGATTTCCTTTGCGACGCCGGTCCACAAACGCTCGTCCGCACGATCCGATTCGCCCGATGCCGCGAGCAGGCGTCGTGCACCTTCGCTCTGCGCCGGGCCGCCCACGCCGATGCCTTGCGCCGCGCGCAGCCGCTTCGTCTCTTCGAGAATGTGCTCCGCGCGCGCCCAGGCCGCCGCTTCCGTGGCCGCGAGAATCGGCCGGAACGACACCGAGAAACGCACGCTGCGGCCGTGCTTCGCGGCTTCCGCGCGCACGCGGGCGACCTGCCCGCGCACCTGCGCCTTCGACTCGCCCCATAGCGCGTACACGTCCGCATGACGGCCGGCGATTTCGAGCGCGGGCGCCGACGCCCCACCGAAATACACCGGAATATGCGGCTGCTGCACGGGCTTCACTTCCGAGAAGCCCTGTTCGAACCGGTAGTACTGGCCGTTGTGATCGAACGGTTGGGTTTCGGTCCAGATGCGCCGCAGGATATGCAGGTATTCGTCGGTGCGGGCGTAGCGTTCGTCGTGCGTGAGGAAGTCGCCGTCGCGGCGCTGATCGGTGTCGTCACCGCCGGAAATGATGTGTACTGCTAGGCGGCCGCCCGAATAATGATCGAGCGTTGCCAGCTGACGGGCGGCGAGCGTCGGCGCGACAAAACCCGGCCGATGCGCGAGCATGAAGTGCACCTTGCTGGTCACACTCGCCGCGTGCGCGACGGTTAACAGCGCATCGGGGCTGGTGGCATGATGCGGCACGAGAATACGGTCGAAGCCCGCTTCTTCATGCGCGCGCGCAAACTGCCCGACGTAATCGATGTCGATGACGGGACCTTGCGCCGCGTGGGTTTCGGACACCTTGCGGGTTTGGATCATGCCGATGAATTCGATGGACACGTTCGTGTCTCCCTGAATGGTTTCTGCCCGGCGGGGCGGTGACGTAACTGGCTGGATGCATGGCTTTCGTGCGAGGGGTTAAGGTAGCAGCGCGACATGCGCTTGTTAAATATTGATCGGCCATATCTATATCGGGTTTGCATGTAACGCTTAAGCGTCTCCCGCTCGGCGTTTTGCCTGTTTGCCTTTTCAACGCCCTGCGTGAGCAAACCCCCTTTCGCGAACGTGGACATCGCGGCGCCGTCAGCAGAAAAGCACAACCTTTGCGAGAATGCCCCATCGCGCGACAGCGCCGGAAACAACAAGTGAACAGACAATGATCCCCTTCTCGGTCCTCGACCTCTCGCCGGTCACCGCGGGCGCCACACCGGCCGACGCGTTCAGGAATACGCTCGACCTCGCGCAGCACGCGGAAAAATGGAACTACCGCCGCTTCTGGCTCGCGGAACATCACAACATGACGGGCATTGCCAGCGCCGCGACTTCGGTGGTGATCGGCTATGTCGCGGGCGGCACGAAAACGATCCGCGTCGGCTCGGGCGGCATCATGCTGCCGAACCATGCGCCGCTCGTCATCGCCGAACAGTTCGGCACGCTCGCGTCGCTTTATCCCGGCCGTATCGACCTGGGCCTCGGCCGCGCGCCCGGCACCGATCAGAGCACCGCGCGCGCGTTGCGCCGCGACCTGCAAAATAGCGCGGACTCGTTCCCTGACGACGTGGTCGAATTGCAGCGCTATTTCGCCGACCCCGTGCCGGGCCAGCGCATTCGCGCGGTGCCCGGCGCGGGGCTGAACGTTCCGCTGTGGCTGCTCGGCTCCTCGCTCTTCAGCGCGCAACTCGCGGCGGCGCTCGGCCTGCCGTTCGCCTTCGCATCGCATTTCGCGCCGGACTATATGCTCACGGCGTTGCAGGTGTATCGGTCGCAATTCCGTCCGTCGGCCACGCTCGATAAACCGCATGCGATGGTCGGCGTGAATCTGTTCGCCGCGGATACGAACGACGAAGCAAAACGCCTTTTCACCTCGTTGCAGCAGCAGTTCATCAATCTGCGACGCGGCACGCCGGGTCAGTTGCAACCGCCGGTCGAACGGCTCGAGGCTTCGGAGATGGAATTGAATGGTGTGGCGCACTCGCTCGCGTGCACTGTGATGGGCGATCGCGATACCGTGCGCGAAGGCTTGAAGTCGGTCATCGAGCAAACCGGCGCCGATGAATTGATGCTGACCGCGCAGATCTACGATCACAAGGCGCGGCTGCGCTCATTCGAGATCGGCGCGCAAGTGCGTGAGGAGTTGGCGGGCGGCAAATAAGACAGGTAACTCCGTCGGAGAATGTAAAAAGGGCAGCCCGTGGCTGCCCTTTTTTGTCGATGTGGGTGACCCGGTCGCGCCCGTCGATTCAATGGTTGGCCGGCACCGCCGCGAGACCGGCCAGCAACGCTTTATGAAACGCCTGCGGATCCTGCATCTGCGGTGCGTGCCCCAACTCCGCGAATTCGACGAGCGTCGCGTGCGGGATCGCCTTTGCGGCGGCCTTGCCGAGCTCCGGATAATGGCCGAGTTTTGCGCGCACTTCGGCCGGCGCAGCGTCCTTGGCGATCGCCGTGGTGTCTTTCTGGCCGATCAGCAGCAGCGTCGGCATGCTCAATTGCCCCAGTTCGTACACCACCGGTTGCGTGTAAATCATGTCGTACAGCAGCGCGGAATTCCACGCGACGATCTGTTTGCCCGGACCGCGATACATGCCCGCCAGCATCTGCACCCACGGTTCGTAGCTCGCGCGCCATTGTCCCGCGTAGTAGGTGGACTGCTCGTAGCGGCGAATGCTTTCGGCGGTCGTCTTCAACTCGCGCGCATACCACTGGTCCACGGACAGCGAGGGCACACCCTTCGCCTTCCAGTCCTCCAGACCGATCGGGTTGACCAGCACCAGTTGCTGCGTCTCGCGCGGATACATCAGCGCGTAGCGGATCGCCAGCATGCCGCCGGTGGAATGCCCGATCACGGTCGCGTCGGTCACGCCGAGCGATTGCAGCAACGCATGCGTATTGCGCGCGAGCTGTTGAAAACTGTACTGATAGTGCTCAGGCTTGCTCGACTTGCAAAAGCCGATCTGGTCCGGCGCGATCACGCGATAGCCGGCATCGCTCAGCCGATGAATGGTCGCGTCCCACGTCGCCGCGCAGAAGTTCTTGCCGTGCAGCAGCACCGCCGTGCGGCCATTCGCCTTGACCGGTTTGATATCCATGTACGCCATATGCAGCGCCACCCCTTGCGAAGTGAAGTCGTACTGGCTGACTGGCGCCGGGTAGTTGAAGCCCTGCAACTCGGCGCCGTACGCCGGGCCGGTATCGCCCGTGACGCTCGTGGTGGCGGAAGCGGCCTGGTCGGCCGGACTCTGCGCTTCGACGCTCGCAGGCGTGGCGGCGGAAGCCGCAAAAACAGCGGGCATGGAGGTCGCGGCTAGCGCGCAAGCGCTCAACGTGGCGAGCAAAGACAGGCGGCGAAAACTCATTGAGGTTTTTTCTAAAAGGAAAACGCGGAGAGGCATGCGCGGCAAACGCACGGTGAGACCAGCGCCCAACACCTCCGGCCGGAAGCGCACGATTCTACGATGCATGGCCCGCCTCTGCTCCCGCCGACACAAGCCGACAGCGCCACGACGCGTGTGGCACGCATATTGCGGTGCATCGCCTCACGCTCTATGTGTGTCGTGGCGCACGGATCGTAGCGGTGCAAGGGTTGATCGTGCGCAATGGGGGCGCACGAGCGGCACCCGCACAATTCTGACTACGCGTGCGCGGCAAATCAGTGCTAGAACTAGCAGACGGGCCCGCGAAGACGGTGCCGGCGCGCAGCACGATTCATCAGTGGAGAGCAAGCGAACCACCCATCCGGGGCATACTAATCAGGAGACAGACATGGACACTCCGGCACGGCTGAACGATCTGCAACGCACTACCCTCGCCATCGTCCTTGCGGGCGGACGGGGCACGCGGCTCGGGCCGCTTACCAACAAACGCGTCAAGCCGGCGGTGCACTTCGGCGGCAAATACCGGATCATCGATTTCGCCCTCTCCAACTGTCTGAACTCCGGCATCCGCCGCATCGCGGTCGTCACGCAATACAAGGCGCACTCGCTCTTGCGCCACTTGCAGCGCGGCTGGAGTTTCCTGCGCGGCGAGATGGGCGAATTCATCGACTTGTGGCCCGCGCAGCAGCGCGTGGAAGGCGCGCACTGGTATCGCGGCACGGCGGACGCCGTCTTCCAGAACCTCGACATCATCCGTTCGATCCGGCCGAAATACGTGGTGGTGCTGGCGGGCGACCACATCTACAAGATGGACTACACGCGCATGATCGCCGACCACGCCGAAAGCGGCGCGGATTGCACGGTCGGCTGTATCGAGGTGCCGCGCATGGAGGCGGTGGCCTTCGGCGTGATGCACGTCGATGCAAACCGCCGCGTGACCGACTTCCTGGAAAAGCCCGCCGATCCGCCCTGCATTCCGGGCCGCCCGGATACGGCGCTGGCCAGCATGGGCATCTACGTGTTCAGCGCGGATTATCTGTATTCGCTGCTGGAAGAGAACATCTCCACCATCGACACCGATCACGACTTCGGCAAGGACATCCTGCCGCGCGTGGTCACGCAAGGCACGGCGATCGCGCATCCGTTCAGCATGTCGTGCGTGTCGTCGGATCCGAACGTGGAGCCGTACTGGCGCGATGTCGGCACGATCGACGCCTACTGGGCCGCCAATCTCGACCTCGCCTCCACCATCCCGACGCTCGATCTCTACGACCGCAACTGGCCGATCTGGACGTACCAGGAGCAGTTGCCGCCCGCCAAGTTCGTGCGCGACATGAAGGGCTTGCAAGGCTCGGGCAATAATCTGATCGTGTGCGGCGGCTGCGTGATCTCGGGCTCGCAGATTTCGCGCTCGGTGCTCTCGTCGAATGTGAAAGTGAGTTCGTTCTGTAACATCAATGAGGCAGTCTTGTTGCCGCAGGTCACCGTCGGCGCGAGCTGCCGGCTGCAGAAAGTGGTGATAGACCGCGGCTGCGCGATACCGGAGGGCACGGTGATCGGCGAAGATCCGGTGAGCGACGCCGAGCGCTTCTACCGTACCGACGACGGCGTCGTGCTGGTCACGCCTGAAGCGCTGCGGCAGAAGGTCTAGCCAGGCCGGCTGCCGGCGGCTCAGCCGCGCCCAACCCGAACCAACAGGACAGAGACGGAGCCTATGACGATTCGCGCCCTGCACGTCGCAAGCGAGCTGTATCCCCTTCTCAAAACGGGCGGTCTCGCCGACGTCGCGGGCGCATTGCCGCCCGCGCTGATCGAGCGCGGCGCCGATGTGCGCGTGCTATTGCCCGGCTTTCCGGCGGTGGTCGCCGGCCTGACCGACCTGACGCCGGTCGCGCAACTCGGCCGCCGCTTCGACGCGCCGGGCGTCACGCTCGAACGGGGCACGCTGGCATCGAACGGCCTGGTCGTCTATGTGATCCGCGCGGCCACGCTGTACGACCGGCCCGGCAATCCGTATCTGAACGACGAGCACGTGCCTTACGGCGACAACGCTCAGCGCTTCGCGCTGCTCGGCTGGGTCGCCGCGCAACTCGCGCAGCAACTGGACCCGGCGTGGTCGCCGCAAATCATTCACGCGCACGACTGGCACGCGGGGCTTGCGCCGGCCTATCTGAAGGCGGCTGAGCGCCAGCATGGCAAGCGCTTCGCGCGCAGCGTCTTCACGGTGCACAACCTCGCGTATCAGGGCGTGTTTCCCGCGCACCAGTTCGGTCAGCTCGGCCTGCCGGACGATTTTTTCAGCGTGCACGGCGTCGAGTTCTATGGACAGATGTCGTTTCTCAAGGCGGGGCTCTACTACAGCGACCGCATCACCACCGTCAGCCCAACCTATGCACGCGAAATCCAGACGCTCGCCCAGGGTGGCGGCCTCGACGGTTTGCTGCGCCATCGCGCGCACGATCTGAGCGGCATTCTGAACGGCGTCGACTACACGGTCTGGTGTCCCGGCACCGATACGCTGCTCGAAAATCACTACACCGCGACGCGGCTCGCGGGCAAGCTTGCGTGCAAGGAAGCGCTGCAAAAACGCTTCGGTCTCGCGCAGAAAAGCGACGCGCTGCTGTTCGGCGTGGTAAGCCGGCTGACCGAGCAGAAAGGCCTCGACCTGCTGCTCGAAGCCGTGCCGGAAATCATCAAACACGGCGGGCAGCTGGTCGTGTTCGGCACCGGCGACCCGGCGCTGGAGAACGGTTTGGAACGCGTCGCGCATACGCATCCCGAGTCCGTGGCGGTGGAGCTGGGCTTCGATGAAACGCTCGCGCATACGATCGTCGCGGGCAGCGACGTGATCGCGGTGCCCTCGCGTTTCGAGCCATGCGGTCTCACGCAACTGTATGCGCTGGCCTATGGATCGCTGCCGCTGGTGCATTGCGTGGGCGGCCTTGCGGACACGGTAGTGGACGCGTCGCTCGAAAATCTCGCCGACGACCTCGCCACCGGTTTCGTGTTCGAACGATTCGAGCCGAAGGGGATCGGCGCGGCCATCCGCCGCGCGTTCGCGCTCTATGGGCGCCGCACCGAATGGAAAGCGACGCAACGGCGCGCGATGCGCCAGGACTTCGGCTGGGGCGCCTCGGCAGAGCGTTATCTGGCGTTGTATCGCGAGCTCGCCTGAGTTCGAACGGCTGCGGACCGCGCAGCATTTCGCACGCGGCGGGCGGCTCCGCAGCCGTCATGCGCCGCGTGCGCGTCTGATGGTTCGGCGCAACAACTCGGGGACGGATCGACTCGCGCGCGGCAAACTCATGTATTGTTGCCTGACGATGCAGCGCGTGCCGATTTCCCGCACCATCTGAAGCAATCCTGCCGCATGAGGCGTCCGGTGCTTGCCGGATCGCCGCCGCGGTGCACCCTTGCCGTTTTCATTGATCGCGCAGACCCGTTGCGCGGGCCACACCATGACGAAAAACGTTCTGAGCATCCAGTCACATGTCGTCTTCGGTCACGCCGGCAACAGCGCGGCGGTGTTTCCGATGCGTCGGCTCGGCGTCAATGTCTGGCCGCTCAATACCGTGCAGTTCTCGAACCACACGCAATACGGCCATTGGACCGGCAGCGCGATCGACGGATCGCAAATGGAAGATCTGGTCGACGGCATCGGTGCGATCGGCATGCTGCCGCGCTGCGACGCCGTGCTATCCGGCTATCTGGGCACGCCCGAACAGGCGGAGTCGGTACTGGAGATCGTCAAGGCCGTGAAGGCCGCCAATCCGCGCGCCTGGTACTTCTGCGATCCGGTGATGGGCGCGGCAAGCGGCTGCAAGGTCGAGCCGGGCATTCAGGAGTTTCTCGTGCGCACCATGCCCGAGATGGCCGACGCCATGGCGCCGAACCACACCGAATTGCAGCGTCTGGTGGGCCGCGAGATCGAAACGCTGGAAGAAGCCGTGACTGCATGCCGCGAACTCATCGCGCGTGGGCCGAAGCTGGTGCTGGTCAAGCATCTGCTCGATCGCAACAGTCCCGCCGACCGCTTCAACATGCTGGTCGTCACCGAACGCGAATCGTGGATGGGGCAACGCCCACTCTATCCGTTCGCGCGGCAACCGGTGGGCGTGGGCGATCTGACGAGCGCGGTGTTCGTCGCGCGTACGCTGCTCGGCGATTCGATTCGCGCGGCCTTCGAACACACGCTGGCCGCCGTGAATGCGGTGGTCAAGACGACCTGGCAGGCTGGGCGCTATGAGCTCGAACTGGTGGCCGCACAGAATGAAATCGCGCAGCCGCGCGAGTGGTTCGATGCATGGGTGGCGGACACGGCGTAAGCGGTGGCTCCACGAGACGCTTCAGCCAATACTCAGCGCTGGCCAGGCGCCGATCCGGGCAACCAAGCAAGTCGTAATGTGCGCCATGTGTGCGCCGATCCGCGCGGCGTCGCTCGACTGTCAGCCGGCCGTCCTATAATGCGTGCCGCGTGGACAAAGCACCTGCCCGCCCACGCCGCCTTTTTCAGGCATCCGGCATTCAGCAAACGAGGCATCGATGGACGGTTATATCCGCAGCGAGCGGGAAGAATTTTTTGAGCAGTTGTGCATCAGCGTCGACGCCGACGAGGCACACGAACAGGAAGCGATCGAGTTCTTCGAGAGCCAGTTCGACCAGGCCGATTTCGATCCGGCCCAGTGGCTCGACATCGCTTTGTACTACTCGCCGGCGGTGGCGCGCGGCATCGTCGACATGGTGACGCCGGACGACAAGGCGCGCAGCAATATCGCCGAAGTCATTGCCGACAACCTCGACATCTCGTACGGCGAGGACGAATGCCAGCAGTTTGCCGAGACTATCGAGTTCGCGCTGAACAACGGCATACCGGTGGATCTCGACCTCGTGCTCGACGGCTGCCAGCGTGCCTTGGACGATCTCGACACGTGGGCCGACGAGGACACCAAGGCGCCGCTTCTGCGTCTGCGTGAAGAGTTGTTGCGGCAGCAAGGCGAGCATTGAGCGGTTGGAGTTTGAGGCCGGGGCGCGCTTCTGCTTTGACGCGTTGTCGGCGCCGAATCACTCCGCTGTAGCGCGGTGGTCACGCTGCCCGCACATTCACTCACGCCTCGGCGCGTGGGGTCACACGGCTAGCGGGTTGAATCCCGCTTCGGTGCCAAGGCCGCACCGACCACGGCTTTAGTCCCGCTAGCGCATGAGCCGCACGTCCGACGGCTCCGCACCAGCTACAGCCACATCACCCAGTCGGCGCGCTCGCGCCGCGCTCTTAAGCATATGCCGCAATCGGCACCCTCGCACCCGCGCCGGGACGCCGCCAGCGTACGCCCTGCGCGGGCTATGCCGAAATGCTCATTCAAAGCGCCTTGAAATGCCAAGACGGTGCCAATTTGGCTTTCTATATTCGCGCCAGATTGATCGCCGCTTGAACGCAAATCCGCGCAAGTGCGCGCATTCCCGCATTGTTCAAAGCGACCGATCATTCGTAGTCTCTCGATGCGCGCCATGCGAAGTCCATGCGCGCGCGTCGATCCAGCGTTACTGCCTTGCCGCTTTCACAACCTGAAACTGTCGATGGAAGGAGAGACCATGAGTCTTCGCTACACGCTGAAACCGCTTGCCCTGTTCGTTGGCGCTATCTTCGCCATCGCGCCGCCGGCCAGCTTCGCCGACGACCTGCCGGTGAAGATCGGCTTCGCTGCCCCGCTGACCGGCGCCAACGCCGGCTACGGCAAAGATCTGGAGAACGGCGTCCGGCTCGCGCTGGAAGAAGCCAACGCGCAAAAGATCAAGATCGGCGATAAGGTGGCCCAATTCCAGATCGTCTCCGAAGACGATCAGGCCGACCCGCGCATCGGCGTGCAAGCCGCGCAGAAGCTGGTCGACGCGGGCGTGTCGGCCGTGGTGGGCCACTTCAACTCGGGCACGACGATCCCCGCCTCGCAGGTCTACGAGCAGGCCGGCATTCCGGTGATCGACCCGGCCGCCACCAATCCGATCATCACCGGACGCGGCTTCGCGAACACCTTCATGGTGATTTCCACCGACGCGCAGAACGCCGGCAATGCAGGCGTCTATGCCGTGGAAGTGACCAAGGCCAAGCGCATCGCGATCATCGACGACCGCACCGCGTTCGGCCAGGGCGAGGCGGACGAGTTCGAGAAAGCGGTGAAAGCGCACGGCGGCAACCTCGTGGCGCGTGAGTACACCGACAACAAAGCGGTCGACTTCAGCACGCAGATCACCAAGATCAAATCGACCAACGCCGATCTGATCTTCTTCGGCGGACTGGACACGCAGGCGGCGGGCTTTGCCAAGCGCATGAAGCAGCTGGGCATGAACGCGCAACTGGTGGGCGGCGGCGGCGTGATGGATCAGGACTTCATCAAGCTTGCGGGCGATTCCGCCGAAGGCGTGATGGCCTGGGAATATGGACGGCCACTCGCGCAGTTGCCGGGCGGCAAGGATTTCTCCGCGAAGTTCAAGAAGCGCTTCGGGGTGGATATCCTGTCGTACGCGCCGTTCGGTTATGACGGCGCCTGGGCTGCGATCAAGGCCATGCAAAAGGCCAAGTCCAGCTCGCCGAACGACTACCGGTCGGCGCTCAAGGCGATTGATTTCGAAGGCGTGACCGGCAAGATTTCCTTCGACAACAACGGCGCGTTGAAGAGCGGCGCATCGACGCTTTATCAGGTCAAGAATGGCGCGTGGGTGCCCATCGTGACCAAGAGCGGGAGTTAAGCGCGTGTGACCCCGGCACGGGTGTCGATGCCTGACGCTCGTGCCGGGGTATCGGTTATCGCTATGGGTTCTTCGACTTGGCGGCTTTGACCACCAGTTCGGCATCGAGGTCGCGCTCGATTCGAACGAGATCGTCGTGCATTTCGGCGAACTCGCTCGCGGAGCACATCTGATGACCAAAGGCGGCACGCAAGTGCCGCCTGACCTGCAAGACTCGCGCGCCAGGATCGTAGACGTAGCGGGATGAAAAGGTCAGAAAGCGGTTTTGCACCGCCGTGTCGGACGGCAAATCCGTCACGCGTACAAAGCGCGGCAGCGTCATTTCCAGAGTCTCGTCGAACTCCCCGCCGATGCACGTCCAGGGCTGAGTCCTCGATGGCTCCGCGAGCCACGCCTGCACCTGCGAGCCCATGCCGCCCGAGAAACTCGTCAAGGCCGGCACCGCCGTGGTGCCATCGGTCCAGACGAAGTGCTCGACCTTCCCTTGCATCGACGTGGCAAACGGTCCGGTCGTGGCGCTGAGATCCGCCGTGCGCAATTGTGCCGTGCCGTGCAAGCCTGTCTGCAACAGACGGTTCGCGGCGATCTGCTGCGTGCGCTGCCGCGTCGAGCGCCGAAAGGTATTGCGCTCGATCTCGGCGGTAAAACCCGCGTCCTCCGCGCGGTAAGCGTAATTCGCCGCCCCGCTTTCATCGATGTCGATCTGCACGCGCGCGCTGCGTTCGCGCAACTGCGTGGCCGGCGTGCGCGACAACACACCCTCGCCGACCAGCAAGACCGGCCGGTCCATCACGCTCGGCGGCAGATAGCCGAACGCCGTGCCGCCCGCCGTCGTATCCGCATACAACGACAAGTCAGGAATCCAGATAATCGCGTGATTGATCGCGCTCGATCCGTAGCCGGGCACGTCCGGCAAACTGTAGTACGGCCCGAGATTGAGCAGCACCGCCTCGCTGCGGATGCCGAGCGCGGCCAGCAATGCACCGTAGAGCGCGACGTGGTCCTTGCAGTCGCCGTAACGGTTGCGCAGGATGTCGGCCGCCTTGTGCGGAATCGCCGCCGTTTCGCCGAGAAACAACGCGACGTAGCGGATATTCAGACGCATCCAGTCGTAGAGCCGTTGCGCCTTCACGCGCGGATCGTCGGTGCCGGCGGCGAGCGTTTGCGCCAGGCGGACAATCGCCGGATCGCCAGTCGTCGCGTCGGTTGCGGGGCCACGATAGCGAGAGGCAAAATTCGCGAAGTCCGGCACCGTCGATACCATCAGGCGATCGCCCCAGTTCGCGTAGCCAACCGAGCCCGCTTCGAGCGGCGCATACGGCCCGTGCTGGTAGTCGAACTCGTAGCGGGTACGGCCGTTTGCCGTGACCGGCGGCACGGCGACGTAGCCGCGCGCGTCGGCATAAAGCGGCACGTCGGCGGGCAGATCGAAGATCAGGCGCTGCAGTTCGACCGGGTCGCGCGTCGGCTCGACGAGGTACGCGAAGGTGCCCGCCTGCAAGGGCTTCGTGCGCGTCTTGCGAAACGCCAGATGCACGCGCGAGCCCGGCTCCACGCCTGGGAAGATCACCGTGCGCAACACGCCGTCCTCGAAACTCGGCGCGCCTGCCGAGCGCGGCTCCTGCACGTCGCGGATCGCCTCGGGACCGACCGGATGCGCGACGCCATCCACGTCGATCGTTTCGGCGGCCAGCAGTTGCACCTGCTCGATGTCCTTGTTGAACCACACGTAGCGTTGCGCGATATCGTCGACGCCGCTCGTCGTGTTGGCGCGCAGGACGGTGTCGTCGTGTTCCTCGACGGAGCCGTCTTTCTGGATCGTGAAGAGATGGACGTCGCGCTCGATCGTGGAAGGTGCGCGGTCCTCACCGGATGCGGTGGACGTACTGTCGTCGGCGAACGCGCTGAGCGCGACGCACGCGCCCAGCGCCGACCCGCAGGCCAGCCTGAGAAGAAACGCCACGCCCCGCGTCATGTGCGCCGCGCCCTGCCCCGCGCGCCATCCTGTCGACAACGGGCAAGCGCCTGCTGCAGCGTGACGGCAATTTTCCCCAAGATGCACCTCGGTTGAGTTCTTATCGTGGTTTTAGCACGCTAACCGGCCGCTCACTGCCTCACTCCGTCTCTCCGAGTTGCCCGAGCAGTGCCTGCAATCGCTCGACGTGCCTGAGCAGCAGATGCCGATGCTTTTCGATCTGCTCGAGCCGTCCCGCGAGATCGGCCTGGATCGGGTCGTCGAGATCGGCGGCGGCGATCACGTCCTCCACCTTGGCGCGCATTGTCGCCAGTTCGACCGGCGCGTGAGTCAAATGCCGCTCGAAACGCCGCACGTCCTGGATCGCCACGTCGCGGACCTTGCGAAAGTGCGCCTGACGCCGATGCGCTTCCGCGTCGAGGATTTCTTCCTCGACGCGCTTGGCCGGCCCCGGCTGGCCGAAAATCGGTTCGGGCGGCCGCAGCACCGACTTCTTTCTCACCGGATGCGCCGTGCCGCGAAACCGCGCGAGCGGTTGTTCGTTGTCGATCGCTTCACGCGCGTTGGGCGGGATGTCCTGCTCGGTGTGCGGCGCGTTCATCCAGCCGCCCGGCAAACCCGTGACCGCCTCGATGCCGCGCACGAACTCCTCACTGAATTCGCGCTGGCCGGACAACATCAGTTTCAGATAACTCGCGGAGAAGGTCATCATGCGCGCGAGTCGCGTCGCCGCGCCGACCTCGCGGGTCAACAGCACCAGGTTTGCTCGCCAGACCGGGAGCAGCAATTCGTCGGAATCTTCCATCGCTGGGTCTTCCATCTTTTTGCCCGATGTAGTGATCACGCGCGTCGCGCGTTATCGTTTTGAAAGGGTAGACGCTTCACCGCATGGCGCGCAATCCCGGAATGCCACTGTGTGAGCGTCGAACTGTCGTAAATACACGCCACTGCGCGACTACGCACCATTGCTCGCTATCCATTGCCGGTGGCGGCTCACCACCAGCGTCGCTGTGAATTGACACCTGGGTTCGCTCAGCGTTCCTCCGTTCCGTGCGCATGATGTGGCATGCTTGCAGGCGGTCGCGGCACGCCCCGTGCTGCTCCGTTAGTACCCCAACACTGATTTAAGGATTTTGTAATGAAGAAGATCGTCCTCGCCATCGCCGCAGCCGCTGCAGCCCTGAGCGCCATCGCTCCCGCGCAAGCTTATGAACATCATCACCCTGTATGCCACAAGGTGCGTGTTCATCATCACTGGGAAAAACGCTGCCACTAATGGCGGTGCCACGCCCTGACCGGCACGGCACGTCGTAAAGCCTCGCTATATGCGGGGCTTTTTTTTCGGCATCAGGTCGAAGCAGAACAGGCTGATTTCTTCAACGCGCTCTATACGTTCTGCGCGAAAACGGCAGCATGCAATCACGGACACATGCTGTTACACCTTTGCGGTGTCAGCCGACGCGCTTTCGTCTTGCGGCGCGGTTTGCGCGGCACGATGAAAGCGCGTGGAAAAAGAAGAGAAGACGAGCGGCATGTCACGCCGTCTTGACGCGCTCCAATGCTTTCACGACGAGCGCTTCCAGCAGAGGCTCGACTTTCGCGGCCAACGTTTCGTCATACGCATACGGCATGTGCTCTTCCATATACGTGATCTGCGAGAGTTCGAGTTGCAACGCATGCACGCCTTGCGACGGCTGGCCATACTCGCGCGTGATATAGCCGCCCTTGAACCGGCCGTTGGCCACAGCCGTATAGCCGCCGTCGTATTGCTCGACCGTAGCGGCCATCTCCTCGGCCAATCCCGCCACCGCGCTCGCGCCGTTCGAGGTGCCGAAGTTGAAATCGGGCAGACGTCCCTCAAAAAAACGCGGCACGTGCGAACGGATCGAATGCGCTTCCCACAGCAGCACCTTGCCGTGTTTCGCTTTCAGCGCCGCGAGTTCGCCTTGCAGCGCCTCGTGATAAGGCTTCCAGTAAGCGTCGCGACGGCGCGTGGTTTCAGCCTCGTCCGGCAGTTGGCCGTCCAGATACAACGGCTCCTTGTCGAATGTGTCGACCGGCAGCAGACCGGTCGTGTCCTGGCCCGGGTACAGATTCGCGCCATCGGGCGGACGGTTCAGGTCGATCACATAACGCGCGTAGGTGGGCGCGAGAATCGAGGCGCCCATGCGTTTTGCGAACGCATAAAGACGGTCCAGATGCCAGTCGCAATCGTCGGTGCGCTGCGCGGCGGGCGTCATCGTCGCGGCGATGTCGGCCGGGATTTGCGTACCCAGATGCGGAATCGAAATGAGCAGCGGCAGGCTTCCTCGATGCAGCGAGAAAACCGGCGGAGTGTTCGAAGCAGTCATGTCAGTCCGGAATCGATAGGATCGAAGAATCAGTTCAGCAACTCATGCGACAGGCGCCGGCAAGTTGGCGCGTCGTTCACTTGAGCAGGTCCGCGAGCGCCATGCGATAGCGCGCGTATGCGCCCTCTTCATCGCGATGCCTGCGGTTATCGACGACCTTGTCGCCGCCCGCGTAGACGTCGCGAATCGGCGTTTCGCCATGCTCGCAGAATACAACGCCCGAGAGCCAGGCGTTCGGCGCATGCTCGGCAATGCTCGAATGATTCGCGTCGAGCACGAGCCAATCGGCGCGGCGGCCCGTCTGCAGCGCGCCGACCGCGCGACCCGTGGCGTGCGCGCCGCCTTCGAGCGAGGCGGCGAACAGACGATCGGCGACATGCGTGGCCTGCGCCGACGCCAGCACGTTGCGCTGCCGGCGCGCGAGACGCTGGCCGTATTCGAGCAAACGCAACTCCGCGCGCCAGTCGACGCCGATATGGCTATCCGAGCCCACGCCGATGCGCCCTTGCGCGTCGAGATATTCCTGCGCCGGAAAAATGCCGTCGCCGAGATTGGCTTCGGTGGTTAAACACAAACCGGCGACCGCACCGCTTTTCGCGAGCGCCAGCGTTTCGTTCGCATCGACGTGCGTGGCGTGCACGAGGCACCAGCGGCTGTCGATATCGAAACGATCCAGCAGCCACTGTACCGGACGCGCGCCTTCGGTTTCGACGCACGCATCGACTTCGGCGGTCTGCTCGGCGATATGGATATGAACGGGCGCCGTGTTATCGATGCCGCCGAGCAGCGTACGCAACGACTCCGCGGAGACGGCGCGCAGCGAATGCGGCGCCACACCGTAACGCAACGCGGCAGTTTCAGGGCGCGCCGCGCGCAATGTGCCAAGCAGATCGAGCAGACTCTCCGGCGTGTTGATGAAACGCTGCTGATCTTCACGCGGCGCGCGCGAACCAAAGCCGCTGTACTGATAGAGCACCGGCAGCATCGTCATGCCGATGCCGCTCGCCGACGCCGCATCCACCACGCGTTGCGCGAGTTCCGCCTGATTGGCGTAGCGGCTGCCGTCAGGCGTGTGATGCACATAATGGAACTCGCACACCGACGTATAACCCGCTTTCAGCATTTCGATGTACAGCCATTGCGCGACGCTCGCCAGGCCTTCCGGCGTGATGCGCGCGGCGAAGCGATACATCAGGTCGCGCCAGCTCCAGAAGTTATCCGTAGCGCCCGCGCCGGATGCGCGATATTCGGTGAGGCCGGCCATCGCGCGCTGAAATGCATGCGAATGAAGATTCGGCATGCCAGGCAGTATCGGACCAGCAGCTTTCTGCACGCCAATAGGCGGCGTCGACGTATCGGGCGTGACGGCGGTGAGCGTGCCGTTCGTGTCCCACTCCAGCAGCACGTTGCGGCGCCAGCCATCCCGCAGGTATGCGTACTCGGCGAATAGCGATTGATTCGATTGCTTGTGCGGTTCAGTCATCTCAGGCCCTAGCTCAATTCACGCCGCGTATAAACGGTCTCGCCCGCACGCACGACTCGGGCGCACAGCGGACGTCCAATCCAGTAAGCCAGCTCGGCTAGCGAATCGACCGACCACACCGCGAAATCCGCCGCGCGTCCCGCTTCCAGCGAGCCATGGCGATCCGCCTTGCCGAGCGCGCGTGCCGCGTGCGACGTCACGCCTTGCAGCACTTCGGGCACGGTCATGCGGAACAGCGTGGTGGCCATGTTCATCATCAGCAGCAGCGACGTGGCGGGTGATGTGCCGGGGTTGCTGTCGGTCGAAATCGCGACCGGCACCTGGTAGCGCCGCAGCAATTCCAAAGGCGGCAACTGCGTCTCGCGGATGAAGTAGTACGCGCCCGGCAGCAGCACGGCCACCGTGCCGGCTTCCTTCATCGCGGCGACGCCGGCTTCGTCGAGAAATTCGAGGTGGTCGGCGGACAGCGCACGATGACGCGCGGCGAGTGCCGTGCCGCCGCCGTTCGACAACTGCTCGGCGTGCATTTTCACTGGCAGTTTGTAACGTTCCGCCGCGTTAAAAACGCGCTCGCTTTGTTCCAGCGAAAAACCGATGCGCTCGCAGAACACGTCGACCGCATCGACGAGGCCTTCGTCGGCGAGCGCGGGCAGCATGGTGTTGCAGACTTCGTCGATATACGCGTCGGCACGGCCGGCGAACTCGGGCGGCAGCGCGTGCGCGCCGAGAAACGTCGTATAGACAGTCACGGGATAGCGCTCGCCCAATTGACGCGCGACGCGCAGCATCTTGCGCTCGCTGGCAAGATCAAGCCCGTAGCCGGATTTGATCTCGACCGTGGTCACGCCTTCGGCGAGCAAGGGTTCGAGACGCGCGGCCGATTGGCGGAACAGCGAGGCTTCGTCCGCGGCACGCGTGGCGCGCACCGTGGAGACGATGCCGCCGCCCTGCCGCGCGATTTCTTCGTAGCTGACGCCGGCGAGACGCTGCGCGAATTCGTCCGCGCGCTGTCCGCCGTACACGAGATGTGTGTGGCAATCGACCAGACCCGGCGTCACCCACGCGCCGTGCAGATCTTCGCGCGGCCATGCGGCGTAGTCGGCGGGTAATGAAGAAGCCGCACCGAGCCATACGATCGTGCCGTTTTCAACGGCGATCGCGGCATCGGGCAGCGTGTTTTGGGGATCGCCCTGCGGGCAAAGTTTAAGGTGATGCCAGACGGTTTGCTTCATCGCGTGCTCTTTGCAGCTCGTTGCGTGTCTGTGGTGGTTCGCGTGCAAACGCCGTCAAGGAAGCAGACGTGCACGCGAATCGTCGTCATCGTTGCTTGTAACGGACGCTGATTGCGAGCAAGGCGCCCGCGCCCTCGATCGTGCATGACAGCGCGCTCGGCGTGTCGATGCGCAGCGTGTCGCCGGTGGCAAGCGGCAGTGCTTGCGCGTCGCCCGGCGTAACCGACACCGAACCTTCCGCGCAATACAGCAGGACCGCGTCGGCGGAAAGCGTGCGTTGCGTTGCGCCGCGCCATACTTCCACTTCGCCATGCGCAGCGTCACGCCGCACCATCAGGTTGAAGTCGCGAGTCGCGCCGTCGACCAGACGCGCGTCGATTTGCGCCTCGCCGGCGAAGCGAGCCATGTCGAGCGCTTGCGTCAATGCATGCGTCTTTACGCCGTGCGCGCTCTCCGCTTCATCGAGCAACATGCCCGCGCCGGACAACAGCACAAGCGTGCGATCGATGCCGGCAAAGCGCGAGAACGGCCCGGCTCGCGCGACATCGGCCACGCTCACCCGCCACACGAAGGCATCGAGCCCCGCGCCTTCGGGAAACGCCGCCACTTCACGCGTGACGCCGCCGCCGTTCTTCCACGGCGCCACCACGAGGTCGGCGCCGCGAATCAGCGTGAGGCTTGCGCCGTTGCCCACAGGCGCGCTGTGAGGCATGCCTTGCAGCGCCACGCTCAACGGCCCAGCATCGGCAGATTGAGACCCGCCTCGCGCGCCGTTTCCTGCGCGAGTTCATAGCCCGCATCCGCGTGACGCATCACGCCGGTTGCCGGATCGTTGAACAGCACGCGGCCGAGACGCTCCTTCGCGGCATCCGTGCCGTCCGCGACGATCACGACACCCGAGTGCTGGCTGAAGCCCATGCCGACACCGCCGCCATGATGCAGCGAAACCCACGAAGCGCCGCCCGCCGTATTCAGCAGTGCGTTGAGCAGCGGCCAGTCGCTGACCGCGTCGGAGCCGTCCTTCATCGATTCGGTTTCGCGATTCGGGCTCGCCACCGAACCAGTGTCGAGGTGATCGCGGCCGATCACGATCGGCGCTTTCAGTTCGCCGTTCTTCACCATTTCGTTGAACGCCTGGCCCAGACGATAGCGATCCTTCACGCCGACCCAGCAGATCCGCGCCGGTAAGCCCTGGAACGCGATACGTTCGCGCGCCATGTCGAGCCAGTTGTGCAGATGCGGATCGTCGGGGATCAGTTCCTTGACCTTGGCATCGGTCTTGTAGATATCCTCAGGATCGCCCGACAGCGCGACCCAGCGGAACGGGCCCTTGCCTTCGCAGAACAGCGGACGGATATACGCCGGCACGAAACCCGGGAAATCGAACGCGTTTTCCACGCCCATTTCCAGCGCCATCTGGCGGATGTTGTTGCCGTAGTCAAGCGTGGCCGCGCCGCGTTCCTGCAGCGTCAGCATGGCCTGGACCTGCTTGGCCATCGATTGCTTGGCAGGCAGCACAATGCTGTCCGGCACGGTCTTCTGGCGCTCGCGCCAGTCTTCGACATTCCAGCCTTGCGGCAGGTAGCCGTGAATCGGGTCGTGCGCGCTGGTCTGGTCGGTCACGCAATCCGGCGTGATGCCGCGCGTCACGCATTCAGCGAACACATCCGCCGCGTTACCGAGCAGGCCGATCGACACCGGCTTGCCGGCTTTCTTCGCTTCCTCGAGCATGGCGAGCGCCTCGTCGAGGGTGGCTGCTTTCTTGTCGACGTAACGCGTCTTCAGACGGAAGTCGATACGCGTCTCGTCGCATTCCACCGCGATCATCGAAAAGCCGGCCATGGTCGCCGCCAACGGTTGCGCGCCGCCCATGCCGCCCAGGCCGCCCGTCAGAATCCAGCGGCCCGACGGATCGCCGTTGAAATGCTGGTTCGCCACCGAGAAGAACGTCTCGTAGGTGCCCTGCACGATCCCTTGGCTGCCGATGTAGATCCAGCTGCCCGCCGTCATCTGGCCGTACATCATCAAGCCCTTGCGATCGAGTTCGTGGAAGTGTTCCCACGTCGCCCAATGCGGCACCAGATTCGAATTCGCCAGCAGCACGCGAGGCGCGTCGGCATGCGTGCGGAACACGCCGACCGGCTTGCCCGATTGGATCAGCAGCGTTTCGTTTTCTTCGAGGTCTTTCAGCGACTTGAGGATCTGATCGAAGCAATCCCAGTTACGCGCGGCACGGCCGATGCCGCCGTACACGACCAGCGCATGCGGATGCTCGGCGACTTCCGGATCCAGATTGTTCTGGATCATCCGGTACGCGGCTTCCGCAATCCAGGTCTTGCAGGTCTTTTCCGCGCCGCGCGGTGCGCGGATCGTGCGGGTAGGATCGAGACGCGGGTCGATGTGTTTCGGGTTGTTCATGGTGGCCCTCGGAATGCTTGAAAATGGTCGAAAAAGATTCGGGTACGGCAAAAACGGCGATGTCAGAAATGTCCGGTGAAGCGATAACGGCTGCCGGGGTGCCAGAGATTGGCGATCGATGCCACCTGGCTTTGCGACCACGTGCGCCGATGGAGCACGAGGCATGGTTCGAGTTCGTCCATGGTCAGCAACTCGCGTGTATCGCCGTCGGCAGCCAATGCCTCGATGCGGTACTCGACCCGCTGCAACGGCGCGACACGCACGAGATACTGATTCGGCGTGGTATTCGTGAAGTCCTGCAGCGCGTACTCGGGCGCGACCGCGGGATTGACCCAGCGCTCTTCGAGTTGCACCGGCTCGTCGTTTTCGAAGTGCAGCACACGCGAATGAAACACCGGACTGCCCGCGCTCACCTGCATTTCCTCGGCGAGCGCTTCGTCGGCGATGCTCGCGCCGATGTGCAGCACGTTCGCCTGATAGCGATGACCGCGCGCGACGATTTCGTCGGAGATGCTGCGGATCGCCACCAGCGTGGATTCGTACTTGGGGCGGGCCACGAAGGTGCCCGACCCTTGCACACGCGTGAGCACCTGCTCCGAAGTCAGCTCGCGCAACGCGCGGTTGACCGTCATGCGCGCCACGTTGAATTCGCGCGCCAGCTCGTTTTCGGAGGGCACCTGGTCGCCTTCGCCCCATTCGCCCGCATGAATGCGCGCGAGGATGAAGTCCTTGATGCCCTGATAGGCCGGTGCGTTCATTGGCTTGCTGTGCCTCGCTGACTGCTTACTGTTCGGACGCGAAGGAGAGCGGGCTCAGCTTCGCGATCGTGCCGTCCTGCACGAGACGCGTGACCGCCGCGATATCCGGTGCGAAGTAGTGATCGAGTTCGTAATGCGCGACGTCCTTGCGCACGGCGTCCATCACTTTTTGCAGGCTCGGGCTGGTCTTGTGCGGCGCGCGCAGATCGACGCCTTGCGCGGCGGCGAGCAGTTCGATCGACAGAATGTTCGCGGTGTTTTCAGCAATGTCGCCGAGCTTGCGCGCGGCGAAGGTCGCCATCGACACGTGGTCTTCCTGGTTCGCCGACGTGGGCAGCGAATCGACCGAAGCCGGATGCGCGAGCGTCTTGTTCTCCGAAGCGAGCGCGGCGGCCGTGACGTGAGCGATCATGAAGCCCGAATTCACGCCACCGTCGCGCACGAGGAACGGCGGCAGACCCGACAGCGTCGCGTCGATCAGCAGCGCGATGCGGCGTTCGGCCAGTGCGCCGATTTCGGCGGCGGCGAGCGCGAGGTTGTCGGCGGCGAAGGCCACCGGCTCCGCGTGGAAATTACCGCCCGACAGCACTTCGCCGGTGTCCGGGAAAATCAGCGGATTGTCGGAGACCGCGTTCGCTTCGAGCAGCAGCACGTTGGCGGCGTGGCGCATCTGATCCAGACACGCGCCCATCACTTGCGGCTGGCAGCGCAGGCTGTACGGATCCTGCACCTTGTCGCAATCGGCGTGCGAGACGTTGATGCCCGAGCCTTGCAGCAGTGAGCGGTATGCACCGGCCGCATCGATCTGGCCTTGATGACCACGCAGTTCGTGAATGCGTGCGTCGAACGGCTTGACCGAACCCATGGCCGCGTCCACCGACAACGCGCCCGACACCAACGCGGTGCGGTACAGGTCTTCGATGGCGAACATGTTGTAGAGCGCGAGCGCGGTCGAAGCCTGCGTGCCGTTCAGCAGCGCCAGACCTTCCTTGGCTTGCAGCGTGAGCGGCTTGAGGCCGACGAGCGCGAGGCCTTCGGTGGCCGGCATGCGCTCGCCCTTGGCGAACACTTCGCCGACGCCGAGCAGCGTTGCCGACATATGCGCGAGCGGCGCGAGGTCGCCGGATGCGCCGACCGAACCCTTCACCGGAATGACCGGCAGCACGTCGGCGTTGTACAGCGTGATCAGCGCTTCCATCACTTCGCGGCGGATGCCAGAGTGACCACGGCCGAGGCTCGATAGCTTCAGCGCGATCAACAGGCGCACCACCGGACGCGACATCGGCTCACCCACGCCGACTGCATGCGAGAGCACCAGATTGCGTTGCAGCAGTTCGAGCTGGTCGTGCGGGATATGCGTGCTGGCGAGGCGCCCAAAGCCCGTGTTGATGCCGTAGGCCGGTTCGCCCTTCGCGGCGATATCGGCCACGGCTTGCGCGCAGGCGTCGATCGCGGCGTGGCTGGCGGGATCGAGTTGCAACGCGACGTGTTCGCGTGCGATCTGGCGCAGTTGCGGGAGGGTCAGGTAGCCGGGCTTCAGAGTCATCATGGTTGTCGTCCTGTCTATACAATTTGAGAGAAGTCTAGCGGCGTCTGCTTGTATATACAACTTGTTTTTCGGGGTTTTGGCCTAGGGGTTTCCATTAGGGTGAAACGTAAGCTTGGCTTGGATCTTGCCTCTGCCGGAATTTCCTGCGGCTCCGCGTGGCGGGCTGGCTTCTGAGCGCCTCGGATCTCAACTTGTATATACACGCTCAAAATGGCCAGCGCGAGGCGTAAAAAATATTTGGCGCGTAGACCTGCGCGCTTTACGGCCTGTTTTGCGGCCTATAAAAGCGTTATAGAAGAGACGACTCGAGACAACGCAAAAAGCCCGCGCGCTCAGGCGAGCCGCGGGCTTCCGCTGATTCGACTAGTGATGAGACAGCGCCGCTAAAGCTTCACGCGCGCCGCGATGAAATCCAGAAAACACTGCACGCGCCCCGCCAGCGATGCGCTCTGGTAGTACACCGCGCTCACCCGCTGCCGCTCGTCCGCCAGCACGTTGCCGAGAATCGGCACGAGACGCTTTTCGCGCACGTCGGCCGCGCTCATGAAATCGGCGAGACAGGCGATGCCCCATCCCGACAGCACCAGTTGCCGCAATGTCTCGCCGCTCGATGCGGTGATCGCCGGCTCGATCTTCAGCGATTCCGCGCCGCCCTTGCGCCCTTCCCGCAACGGCCAGCGGTTCAGATGCTCCGGCGCCGTAAAGCCGATCAGCCGATGCTCGCGCAACGCTTCGACCGATTTCGGCTCGCCGTATTCGGCCAGATACGCCGGGCTCGCGAGCACACGCAGTTTGCTGGTGCCGAGGGCGCGCGCATGCAAAGTCGAATCCTGCAATTCGCCGATGCGGATCGCGATGTCCACCTTCTGCTCCAGCAAATCCACGATCCGTTCATTGCTGGTCAGCTCAAGCCTGATCTCCGGATACAGCGCCGAAAACGCCGTCATATGCGGCGCTACGCAATGCAGCATGAAGGGCGACGCGGCATCGACGCGCAGACGCCCCGAGGGCCGCTCGCGTCCGCGCGTGACGGATTCCTCGGCCTCTTCCATCGCGTCGAGGATCGCTCGCGCGCGCTGCAGGAAGGTTTCGCCCTCTTCGGTGAGTTGCAGACGGCGCGTTGTGCGCCTCACCAACGCGGTGTCGAGTTTCTTTTCGAGGCGCGTGAGCGCGCGGCTCACGCCGGAAACGGTCTGATTCAGTTTCTCTGCGGCCGCGGTAATCGAACCGCTGTCGATCACCGTGACGAACACCAGCAACTCGTCGGTGGAAGTTTTCATTGTTGATTTCAAATCAAGATTGATTTGAGACTAACACGGTTTTTGCGAGAATCAAGTCGGCGGATACTGCGTGCATGTCATCGTGTTTCTCATCAAGGAGAACGTCTTGAAGATTTTCATCACAGGGGCAAGCGGTTTCATCGGCGGCTCGATCGCAGCACATCTGGCGCGCGCCGGCCACACCGTGCGCGGTTTGATCCGCAACCCCGAACATAGCGCCGAGCTGCAACGCCTCGGTATCGAACCCGTGATCGGCACGCTCGACGACCGCGCGTTGCTGATCGCCGAAGCGCAAGCCGCCGACGCCGTCATCAACGCCGCGAGCAGCGATCATGAAGGCGCGGTGAAGGCGCTGATCGACGGACTCGCCGGCTCCGGCAAAACGTTTCTGCATACGAGCGGTTCGAGCATCGTCGGCGATGCGTCGGGCGGCGAAGCAGGTCAGGCGCGCATCTATCACGAGGACGCGCTGCCCGAGCCGACTCCCGACAAAGTGGCGCGCGTCGCGATCGACCTGCTAGTGCTCAATTCGGCCAAGCTGAATATCCGCTCGGCCGTGTTGTGCAACACGCTGATCTACGGCCACGGCGCGGTGCCGGGCAGCGCGAGCGTGCAACTGCCGCGCCTCGTGCGTCAGGCGCTAAAGAGCGGCGTGGTGCGTCATGTGGGCAGTGGCGGCAACATCTGGTCGAACGTGTATATCGACGATGTCGCCGAACTGTATCGCCTCGCGTTGGACAAGACGCCGGCGGGCACCTTCTACTTCGTCGAAAGCGGCGAGGCGTCGTTTAGCGACATGAGCGCCGCGATTGCGCGCGCGATGAAGCTCGGCGAGCCGCAAGACTGGCCGCTCGAAGACGCGCAAAAGGAATGGGGCTACGAAATGGCCTCGTACGGCCTCGGCTCGAATAGCCGCGTGCGCGGTGAACGCGCCCGCAAGCTGCTTGGATGGCAACCGAAGCGCACGTCGGTGATCGACTGGATCGAGCACGACATGATGTCTCCGGAGCATACGTCGTCCGCGGCGTAAGCCAGGGGGATGTCCGTTCAGGCGTCCGGAAGTGCCGCGCAAGAGGCTTCTTCCGGGCGCCGATGGCGTATGCCAAAGCGTAATTAGTGTAAGCGTTGTCGTTGCGAATCCGTAAGCTCGGCTCGATAGAATCGCGCTCACCTGATCGTGCGATTCGACAATCCGAGCCGCACATGAGCCCGGATTTAATCGATGACTTTGGCGCTGAATTTCGATTGGCTGACTAATCTGCTGGCGATTCTCTTCGTCGTGGCGTGTCTCTACGATGCACGCTACGACGAATACGGCACGCTGACGCTGTCAGCGGCCGCGATGGGACTCGTCGTGATGGCGATCGAACTGTTCCTCAGGCCCGCCTTCGACATGTCGCTCTGAACACGAGCGCGTTGATCTTGACGCTGTTTTACGAAGCGGGACGCCAGAATGCATGACGTCCCTCTCTAACCGCGCAGATCCGGGCTAGCGTTGCGTACCATCAAGAACCACAAGCGGCGCAGCCGCCTTGCGGCTTCTCTTCATAGCGGTCGTGATGTCTGACCCAATCGGTCAGACTGCGGTCTTCATTGCGGCCCTTCGGCGTGACATCCAGATGCGCGTAGGTATTGATGAAGCGTTCGTCGCCGCGTCCGTAGACGGAGTACGTGTGATACACGTCGCCCTGCTCGTCCTTGTAGAACACGCTATGGCCGTGTTGCTCGTCGATGCCGACGTCCTGCTCGGTGAAGTTATAGAACGCCTTCTTGCTCTCCAATTGTTCAGGCGTGAACGACACGTGGTAATCAAAATTGAAATCGCTGCCGGCTGACGACACCCACGGAAAGGTCCAGCCCATGCGTTTCTTGAAACCGTCGATCTTAGCGAGCGGCGCGTGCGACACCGTCACGTACGATACATCGTGATGCTCGAGATGCGTGACAATCCCCGTCATATGATCCGACAGGAACGAGCAGCCGACGCAACCTTCTTCCCAATCCGCGCCAAACATGAAGTGATAGACGATCAACTGGCTGCGTCCATCGAACAGATCGGCCAGCGTCTTGCGGCCCTGCGGTGTATCGAAGGTATAAGTCTTATCCACCCTGACCCAAGGCAGCGCGCGACGTTTGCGCGCGAGTTCGTCGCCGGCGCGCATGTGCGCTTTCTCTTCGGCTAGCAATGCCTTGCTGGCGGCGAGCCACTCCTCTCTCGATCCCGTACGGTGTTGCGGTTCCATATGCGTCTCCTTCCCTGCATCTAGCAGACTAACGAAAACAAACGAACTCACGCCACGTAGCGTTCCAGCGAATCGATCCCATCCGTCCAGCCGCGGCGATGATCCTCGCACTGCGCTTCATCGGCGAGACGTTCGTGCGTGAGCGTGAGCCATGTGGCGTCGCCGTCCGGTTCCAGCAGCAGCGTGACCTGCGATTCATGCTCGGGGCTGTAGCGCCACACCCATGTGAAGACGAGCTTGCGGTCGGGCACCACCTCCAGATACTGACCGCCCACCTCGACCTCGTTGCCGTCCGGCTCGCGATAGACGATCACGTAACGTCCGTCGACGCGCACATCCATTTCCACGCGCACCACGTCCGCGCCGCCCGGATGCATCCACGTCATGAATTGCGCCGGTTCCGTCCAGGCGCGGAAGACTTTGGCGGGCGCGGCGTTGAGACGCCGCTGGAGGGTGAGGCTGGGCTGGGTGGACATGGAGCTTGTTCCTCTTCGACGAAAGCGGCAAGACGATCGAGTGATTCGGACCAGAAGCGCTGATAGCGGCCAAGCCATTCCATGGCCTCTTCCATCGGCCCGGCGGACAGGCGGCACGCCACCGTGCGGCCGGTTTTGCTGCGCGTGATGAGACCCGCCTCGCTCAACACGTCGAGGTGTTTCATCACAGCAGGCAAGGACATCGCAAACGGCTCGGCAAGTTCGCTGACCGACAGATCTTTCGACGATAGACGCGCGAGCAGCGCACGCCGTGTCGGGTCGGAGAGCGCCGCAAAGGTGCGATCGAGTAGTGCTTCGTTAAACTTAACCATGAGGTTAAGTATAGAAACGAAGCAACTAAAGTCAAGGACAGGTACGCGTTTTCGTAAAGCGCGCGAAACGTAAAGTGGGAACGCAGGGCAAAAAAGATACGCGGCGAGCCGCAGATCAAGCCTGCAACGCGCCGCGTCAAAGGTGGAGAACAAACGACTACAGGCTCAAGCAAAGCAGCCAGAAACGCACTGCCCTGCTCTCGCTTTCCAGCACAGATTCAACAGTCCGATACTGCAACCGGCAAGACCCAGGCAGCGCCCGAGTTCATGACCTAACGATCAGATCGCCCAGCCGCCGAGGTAGAAACCGACCAGCACGATCGCGATGACAACCGTGCCCACGTTCAGCTTGCGATATTCGCCGCTGACCACGCGCCCGATCACCAGCGTCGCGAAGCCGAGCATGATGCCCGTCACGATGTTGGCGGTCAGCACGATGAACACCGCGCACATCAGGCCCGACATCGCGTCGACCATGTCGTCCATATGCAGCTTGCTGACGTTCGAGAGCATCAGCAGACCTACGTACATCAACGCGGGCGCCGTTGCATATGAAGGCACGAGGGCCGCGAGCGGCGAGAAGAACATCACCACGAGGAACAGCAGACCGACCACCGCCGCGGCCATGCCGGTCTTTGCGCCTGCCGCCACGCCGACCGTCGATTCGATATACGCGGCAGCCGGCGCGCCGCCGAGCAGGCCCGAGAAAATCGAGCTCAGCGAGTCGGCCGTCAAGGCGCGGCCACCGTTGATGATGCGGCCGTTTTCATCGAGTTGGCCCGCTTGTCCCGCGACGGCGCGGATCGTACCGGTCGCGTCGAACACCGCGGTCATCACCAGAGCCAGCACGCTAGGCAGCACCGCCATCGACAACGCGCCCTTGATGTCCATCGCACCGATCAGCGAAGCGTGACCCGGCGCGCTGAGCGACGGCACCGCGAACACGCCGTGGAACGACATGGCCGGATCGATCACGAACGCAATCGCCGAAATCGCCACGATCACGATCAGGATCGAGCCCGGCACGCGGCGGCGCACCAGACCGAAGATGGCCGCGAGACCCGCCACCGACATAATGGCCGGCAACGCCGTGATGTTGCCGAGCGCGACCGGCAGACCCGCGCCCGGATTCTTCACGACGAGGCCCACGTCGTTGGCCGCGATCAGCAGCAGGAACAGGCCGATGCCGATGCCCGTGCCGTGCGCGATGCCCGTCGGCAGATTGCGCAGAATCCACGAACGCACGCCCGTCACCGAAATCGCGGTGAAGACCACGCCCATCAGAAATACCGCGCCGAGCGCGACGTTCGGATGCAGACCTTTGCCGAGCACGAGGCCGAACGCGGTGAACGCCGTCAGCGAAATCGCACAGCCGATCGCGATCGGCAGGCGCGCCCACACGCCCATCAGCAGCGAGCCGAACGCCGTGGTCAGACACACGGCGACGAAGACCGCGCTGGTGTCGAAGCCCGCTTTGCCGAACATGCCCGGCACGACGAACACGGAATAGACCATCGCAAGGAAGGTCGTGACACCTGCGACGATTTCCTGCCGCTGCGAACTGCCGCGCGAGGAGATTTCAAAGTAGCGGTCGAGAAAGCCCTTTCCGTCGAATGATTCGGCGCCGACTTCAGAAATCGGTTGGGCGTGGGGTTCCATCATGATGAGTGCCTCCTTTATCAGCGTGCTGAAGCGGCCGCCGGTGCGGTCGCCATCAGGGTCGTCTCGTTGCGTTGGTTTAATGTGGGTGGGTCTTTTTGCTGTCTCGAAATGTAGGGCAACACAAATATATCTCCCATCGCATGGATGGCATGCCTGACATGTCGCGATGCTTATATCCTTTAGGGGAAGCCAAAGTAGCTTTGCCGCCCGCGCGTTTACACCTACGGTTTGTCACATACATATGAAAGGGTTTTGAGGGCTTTCACGGTTGAAAACGGAGTTCGACGATCTACTGGATCGGCCGGGCGCGGCATGAACCGTGCTATGGCCAGCCTGTCAGATCGCCTGCAAAACCGGGGCCGCCCGACGTCGCGGGTTACACTCTGGCCCGTACCTGTCTTAACCGCGGCGGCCCACTGCGCCCGTCCGCACCGGCCCATGGAGTCTTTCTTGATGAGCGGCGGTTTTTCGCGTCCTGCCTGGCGTCTCTTGATTCTTGCTGTGTTCGCGCTGTTCGCGCTGTCCGGTTGCAGTCTGCTGTGGGGGCCGCAGCAGGCACCGATCGTCGAAGCCACGGTGATGCCCGTCGAGCCGGCCAGCGCGCCCGTGGCCGCCTCCGCGCCCGAACCGGTCGAGACCGAAGCGGCCGAACCCGAGCAATCGAAGAAGCCGAAGAAGCCGGTCGTCAAGCCGCACAAGGTCGAGCCTCCGCCGCCTGTTGTCACGGCGCCTCCGCCGCCCCCGCCGCCGCCCCCGCCGCTGATCGTGCTGCGCACCATCGAGCGCAAGGAGGCGCACGCGCTGCTCGATAGCGAAGTGCAGAAGCCCGACGGCAAGGTGGTCGGACGCGCGGTCGATCTGATCGCCGACGCCGGCGGCAAGCCGCGTGAGATGGTCGTGAATTTGCAGGGCTTCCTGGGCGTGGGCGACCGCAAGGTGAACTTCCCGTGGAGCGCGTTCCGCTTCACGCCGGCGGCGAAAACCGCGCCTATCACGCTCAATGCCGCCGCGATTCCGGCGAACGCGGCCAAGACCGCCGCGGCTGGCGTGCAATTGCCGCTGATCGACGCCACTGTCGAGCGTTCGAACGGCGCCAAGGTCGGCCGTGTGATCGACGTACTGATCGATGCCAATGCGCAGCCGCAGGCGGTCGTACTCGACGTCAACGGCATGGTCAGCACCGAACGGCGCACGATTGCCGCCAACTGGTCGGCGCTGCGCTTCGTCACGAAAGATAAGGAGTTGCATCCGCTCATCGATCTGAGCGATGCGCAGATCAACGCGACGCCGCCTTACGCAAGCGACAAACCGATACGCGCGGTGTCGCCGGCGCCGCCACCGGCGCCCGCTCCTGCTTCCGCGCCCGCCGCCGCGGCCACGTCCACGGCGGTATCCAACGCACGGGCGGCCCGATGACAGGCCGCACTCTGGTAACGGCGCGCAGCCTGCGCGCGCTCGATTGGCTGAATTTTTTCGTCGCCAACGTGCAAACGGGTTTTGGACCGTTCATCGCGTCCTATCTGGCCTCGCATAAATGGACGCAGGGCGAGATCGGCATGGCGCTCTCCGTGGGCACCATCAGCGCGATGGTGAGCCAGGTGCCCGGCGGCGCCGCCGTCGATGCTTTGCGCAACAAGAAAGGCGCTGCGGCCTGGGCGATCTTCGCGATCATCCTGAGCGCGGTGCTGCTGGCCGTGAGTCCTACGGTGCTGCCGGTGATCGCCGCCGAGGTCTTTCACGGCTTCGCGAGTTGCATGCTGACGCCGGCGCTCGCCGCGATCTCGTTCGCGCTGGTGGGACGCGCGAATCTCGGTGACCGGCTGGGGCGCAACGCGCGCTGGGCCTCGATTGGCAGCGCGGTCGCGGCTGGGCTGATGGGCGTATTCGGCGAGTACTATTCGCCGCGCGCGGTGTTCTGGCTGACCGCCGCGCTCGCCGTGCCCGCGCTGTTCGCGCTGACGATGATCCAGCGCACCGACACCATCGAGCTTCCCAAAGCCGGACCGACGCCGCAGCAGATCGAGCGGCGCGAAAGTCTGCGCGAGTTGCTGCGCGACAAGCGGATGCTGTTGTTCGCGGCGTGCATCGTGCTGTTCCATTTGTCGAATGCGGCGATGCTGAATCTCGCTGCCGGCGAAGTGACCGCCGGCATGGGCGATAACGTGCAGCTTGTGATCGCGGCGTGCATCATCGTGCCGCAGGCGATCGTGGCGATGATGTCGCCGTGGGTCGGACGCTCGGCCGAGCGATGGGGGCGTCGGCCGATTCTGCTGCTTGGGTTTTCGGCTTTGCCGATACGGGCGTTGTTGTTTGCTGGGATCAGCAGCCCTTATTTGCTGGTGCCGGTGCAGATGCTCGACGGGTTGAGTGCCGCGGTGTTCGGGGTGATGCTACCGTTGATTGCCGCCGATGTGGCTGGCGGTAAGGGGCGCTATAACCTTTGTATTGGCTTGTTTGGGTTGGCGGCTGGGATTGGGGCTACGTTGAGTACTACCGCTGCTGGGTTTGTCGCCGATCGGTTTGGCAATGCGGTTAGCTTTTTTGGGTTGGCTGCGGCGGGGGCGTTGGCTGTTTTGCTGGTGTGGGCGGCGATGCCCGAAACGCGCGATGCGGCGGCTGAGGATGAGGCGCCGGTGGCGGATGGGGGGGAGTCGGCGGTGCGGTGATTTGGGTTTTTGCCGGCGTGGCGGGGTGGGGGTGTTCTCGTGGTTGTTGGCCTTTCCTTGCTTTGTTAGTGGTCTATTAGCGTTGCCCCTGTGCGGGGCGGCACTTACTTCTCTTTGCCGGCCGCAAAGAGAAGTAAGCAAGAGAAAGCGGCTCACACCGCTAGCTCATAAGCGGGGCTCTCGCACAGCCCCGGTAGTGGTGCATCTGGAATCTGTGTTCTCGCACACTGCGCGTGAGTGACACAGCAGTCATTCTTCCGGCGGCGCTACGCGCGCCGTCGCGGTGCTTCAGCTGCGAGCCGCTTGCGGTTGGTCGACTATTTTTCGGGCGCGGTGTTTGCATCCGATGACGCGTGATCGGTTTGTATGGATTCCTGCATTGTCCGCCCACGCGCTGCCGGTGCCACGTTGAAAAAGTAGATGAGGCAGCAAAAATGCGGACAGGTTCGGTTCGGTCACGCACAAATAGACAGTCCGCTCGCGAGAAAACTGCCAACGTCTCGAGGAGACGCTCAACAGCAAAGCCGTCACCGATACTGAACGACCGCGACGGCGCGCGCAGCGCCGCCGGAAGAATGACTGCTGTGTCACAAACGCGGAGTGTGCGAGAACACAGATTCCAGATGCACCACTACAGGGGCTGTGCGAGAGCCCCGCTTATGAGCTAGCGGTGTGAGCCGCTTTCTCTTGCTTACTTCTCTTTGCGGCCGGCAAAGAGAAGTAAGTGCCGCCCCGCACAGGGGCAACGCTAATAGACCACTAACAAATCAAGGAAAGGCCAACAACCACGAGAACACACCCCCACCCGCCACGCCGGCAAAAAACCCTACCCAATATCCCGCCCCGCAGTCTCCCGCATAAACGGCAACGGCAACAAAGAAACGACCCCACACCCAATCAGATACCACGCAGGCGCGAGGTTGCTACCAGAAACCTGAATCAACCACGTAGCGAAAAACTGCGCAAACCCACCAAAGATAGAAACCCCGAGACAATAAACAATCGACATCCCGGTAGCACGAATCTCGCGAGGAAACATCTCCGGCAACATGACGATATTAGGCACAGCGGTAAACGCCACAAGCACGGCCAAACCAGCGACCACTGCCAACAAAACCGGCACCGTCGGCGAAGCATTGATCATCATGAACGCCGGATACACCGCCGCAATCAGCAACACGCGCGAAACCCACAACACACGCTTACGTCCAACGCGATCGGACAACGCGCCGGCAAACGGCGAACAGATTACCGTCACCACGGCAGCAGTCCATGCAGCCCAGAGCGCCGACGACATCGGCAAATGCAAAATCCTGATCGCATAAGTCGACAGATAAAACAGCACGATGTAGTTCGCCGCCGTCCCACCGATCGTCGTCAACACACCCGTCGTGATCACACGCGAATGCTCGCGAAACAACTTGCGCACCGGCTGCGAGACAGGCTGCGAACCCGGCTGCGAACCCGCCGCGCCATCTTCCACACCAGGCAGCGTCTCATTCAGATGCCGCCGAATATAAATCCCAATCGGCCCCATCGCCATGCCGATCACAAACGGCACGCGCCACCCCCAACTCTCCAGCGCCGCAGTCGAGAGCGCCGCCGCCAGCGCGACACCCAGCAACGACCCGCACACGGTATTCAACCCTTGGCTCACGAATTGCCAACTGCCGTAGAACCCACGCGTCTTATTGCTTCCATACTCCAGCAACAACGACGTCGACGCGCCGACCTCACCACCCAAAGCAAAACCCTGAATCAGGCGCGCGAGAATCACGAGCAACGGCGCGGCGACCCCGATCGCCGCATACGTCGGCGCAAACGCGATGATCGCGGAGCCCAGCGTCATCAGCCACAGCGTGAGGCTCATCGCGGCCTTGCGACCCGCGCGGTCCGCATACGCGCCAAGCACGATGCCGCCCACCGGTCGCATGATGAAGCCGACGCCGAACGTGCCGACCGCCAGCATCAGTTGCGCAAGTTGCCCCTCCACCGGGAAATACAGCTTGCCGATGATCGTCGCGAAGAAGCTGTAGATCGTGAAGTCGAAAAACTCGAGGCCGTTGCCCAGCGTGATCGCGGCAATCGCCTTGACGTGGCTCGTGCGTTCGACAGGCTGCGCGGCCGGCGTGCTCTGCATGCTCAATGCCTCGGTGCCTGCGGGTTGCGGTGTGGCGGAATAGTCCATCTGTGTCTCCGTGATGTCTTCCTGCTAATGCGCGGCGGTTTCGCCCGCTTATGCAAACGCTGTGGCGTCAGGCCAGAAACGTCTGCGCGAGTCTCACCCAGTAGGCGGCGCCGGTGGCGAGGCAATCGTCGTTGAAATCGTAGCCAGGGTTGTGAACCATGCAGCCGCCCTCGCCGTCGCCATTGCCGATGATCAGGTAACTGCCAGCGCAACGCTCGAGCAGGAACGCGAAGTCTTCGCTGCCGGTGAGCGGTTGCATGTCGGCAATCAGGCCATCGTCGCCGAGCCAGTCGAGCGCGACTTGCCGCGCGAGCCCGGTCATGGCCGGATCGTTGACGAGCACCGGATAGCGACGCTGATAGTCCACGTCCGCACGCGCGCCGAACACGGCCGCTTGCCCGCACGCCACCGCCGTGATGCGTTCCTGCAAATAATCGCGAACCTCAGGTTTCAATGCGCGCACCGAGAGGCGCATCTCGGCGGTCTCGGGAATCACGTTCGGCGCTTCGCCCGCGTGAATGGCGCCGACGGTGATGATCGCCATGTCGAGCGGCGCGATATTGCGCGACACGATGGACTGCAAGGCCAGCACGATCTGCGCGCACACCACCACCGGATCGACGGCCTTGTGCGGCACCGCGCCATGACCACCGCGCCCGGTCACCTTGATGATCACCGTATCCGACGAAGCCATGAACGAGCCAGGCAGGAAGCCGAACTTGCCGGCCGGATAGCCCGGCATGTTATGCATCGCGAACACCGCGTCGCACGGAAACTTGTCGAACAGGCCGTCCTCGAGCATTTTTTTCGCGCCGGCCAGGCCCTCTTCGGCAGGCTGGAAAATCAGATTCAACGTGCCGTCGAAGCATTTTTCCTGCGCCAGATGTTTGGCGGCGGCGAGCAGCATGGCCGTGTGCCCGTCGTGACCGCATGCGTGCATCTTGCCGGGCAGTTTGCTCGCGTACGGCAGGCCGGTGGTTTCATGAATCGGCAGCGCGTCCATGTCGGCGCGCAGCCCGAGCTTGCGTGTGCCGTTGCCCACTTTCAATTGACCGACAACGCCCGTCTGACCCAGCCCGCGATGCACGGTGTAGCCCCACTCCTGCAGGCGTTCGGCGACCAGGTCGCCGGTAGCGAACTCTTCATAAGCCAGCTCGGGATGCGCGTGGATCTGGCGGCGCAGCGCGATCATTTCGTCTTCGAGTTCGGCGATGCCCGCCGGAATGGCCATGGTGTTCACGTCGTGTCTCCGTCATTGAAAGCGTGAACCCAGCATAACGACGCCGATTTTCCAGCGGCAGGCGTAAAATCGTTGCGGCAGCAACCCACGGTTGCCACCCTCTTCCCATCCTGTCAGATGAAACTGCATCAGCTCAGCACCTTAGCGGCGATCGCCGATACTGGAAGTATCCGGGCCGCAGCCCGTTCGCTGGACCTGTCGCCGGCCGCCGTGACCAAGGCGATGCGCGAACTGGAAGCCGATCTGCAAGCGCCCCTGGTGGTGCGCAGCGCGAGCGGCGTCGCGTTCACCGAGTTCGGCCGCGCGCTGGTCGTGCATGCGCGCCTGGTGTTGGGGCAACTGCAGCGAGCGCAAGCCGAGATCGAAGCACTCCGCGGCGCGGCGGCCGGCAAGCTGTCGATCGGCGTCACGCCCTGGGTCGCGTTGACGTTTCTGCCGCCCACCGTGCAGCGCTTCCGGCAGCGCATGCCGGAAGTGCAACTGGAGTTCTTCGAAGGCTTGCTCGCGGTCGTGCAGCCGCGTTTGCGCGACGGCAGCCTCGATTTTTCGATCGGCCGCCCGCCGCCCGCTTCGCCGCAATCGGAGTTTCACAACGTGCCGCTGTTTTCCACGCATTCGGCCGTGGTCGCGCGGCGCGATCATCCTAAGGCCGGCTGCCGCACGCTGCTCGAACTGGAAGACGCGGAGTGGATCTTGAACTGGGACCCGGCGAGCCGGGAGTCGATCTCGGACAATGTGTTCCGCAAGCGTGGCATGCAGGTGCCGCACACCATCCTTCTCGCGCATTCGCTGGCGGTTGTGCTGGGCTTGCTCGCACACACGGACATGCTCAGCATTTTTCCGTGGCCGCTCGTGGAAGTGACGCTCGCGAAGGAGCAGTTGTGGGCGCTGCCGCTGCGCGAGACAGTCGATGAAACCATCGTCAGCATCACCTCACGCCGCGGCGCGCCGACGAGTCCGGCGGCCGCGTGCTTTCTCGAATGCCTGCGTGAAGTGATCGACGAAGGGGCGCGCTCGCAAGATCCCGAGCAGCGCCGGCTGTTTCATTCGATCGAGTTGCTGCTTTAGTTATTCGCCGCGCGGTAGAGATTCAACCCTCGTAACCGACCACGCCCTTGATCTCCAGAAAGTCCTCCAGACCGAACTCACCGTACTCGCGTCCATTGCCCGATTGCTTGAAGCCGCCGAACGGCGCCTCGGGGTTGTAGTCCGCGTAGTTCAAATAGATCGTGCCGGTGCGCAGGCGCTTCGCCACCGCGCGCGCGTGCTCGATCGAACCGGACTGGATGTAGCCCGCGAGACCGTAGAGGCTGTCGTTGGCCATCGCAATCGCTTCGTCTTCGGAGTCGTAGGCGAGAATCGACAGGACCGGCCCGAAGATTTCTTCGCGCGCGATCGTCATGTCCGGCGTGACCTTGCCGAATACCGTCGGCCGCACGAAGTAGCCGTCCTTCAATCCTTCGGGGCGGCCCGCGCCGCCGGCCACCAGCGTCGCGCCCTCTTCGATGCCCACGGCGATCAGCCGCTGGATCTTGTCGAACTGCTGTTCGCTGATCACGGGGCCTAGGTCCGTGCCCTTCGCATCCGCGGGACCGACGTTCAATGCTTGCGCGGCTTCTTTCGCGTACGCCAGCGCTTCGGCTTCGCGCGCACGCGGCACGAACATGCGCGTGGGCGCATCGCACGACTGGCCGCTGTTGTCGAAACAGGCACGCGCGCCGCGCATCACGGCTTGTTTCAAATCGGCGTCTTCGAGAATCAGGTTGGCCGATTTGCCGCCGAGTTCCTGATGTACGCGCTTGACCGTATCCGCCGCGGCCTTCGCGACCTGCACGCCCGCGCGCGTCGAGCCGGTGAACGACATCATGTCGATGTCCGGATGCGACGACATCGCTTCGCCCACCGTGCGGCCTTCGCCGTTCACGAGGTTGAATACGCCGGCCGGCACGCCTGCTTCGTCGAGAATCTCGGCGAAGACGATGGCGGACAACGGCGCCAGTTCCGAAGGCTTGAGCACCATCGTGCAGCCGGCCGCGAGCGCGGGCGCGACCTTGGTGGTGATCTGCAAGGCTGGCCAGTTCCACGGCGTAATCAGCCCGCACACGCCGACCGCTTCCTTGCGGATCAGAATGCCGCTCTTCACGTACTCGAACTCGAAGGTATCGAGCGTGCGGATCATGGTCTCCAGATGCGCGACACCGGTCCATGCCTGCGCATCGTTCGCGTACTGCAGCGGCGCGCCCATCTCGCGGCTGATTGCATGCACCATGTCGTCATAGCGCTTGCGATAGACGTCGAGGATCGCTTGCAGCAAGTCGATGCGTTGCGCGATCGTCGTCTCGCTGTAGGCGGGAAACGCGCGCTTCGCGGCGGCGACGGCGCGATCGACATCCGCCGCGCTACCAAGCGAAATCTGCGCGAATGCGGCAGCGGTGGACGGATCGATTACATCGAGTGTGGCCGCGTTGGTCTGGTCCACCGGGTCGACCCATTGACCGTCGATATAAAACTGTTTGGCGTGTTGCATGAGGCTTGTCCTCTATATGAAAGTTTTCAGGTCAGACGCGGGGCAAATCGCACCCGCGGCGGCGTCGCCTGCTTTACATCGACGCCGCTCAATCTGAATGTCTTCAAATCGAAATTCATCGCTACGCAGCTTTGGCTCAGACTCCGGCTTCGAATCCATTTTTCGCCTCGACTCAACGAGTGCGACTTCGATCCGATCAACCAGGAGAGACACATGAGCAACATCACTTTCACCCGCATCGACGCTAAAGGCCCTGGCGCTTCCGGTCTGAACCCGGCACTGCACGATCCGGCCGACGTCATTCTCGACGGCGCCAAGGCACCGCACGCCCTCAACGCTTACTCCGACGCCACCAACATGTTGTCCGCCGGCGTATGGCAATGCGATGCGGGCACACTGAAGCTGGCCGATCTGCCGATTCACGAAGTGTGCGTGCTGATTGAAGGCGAAGTCGTGATCACCAGCGACGACGGCCGCAGCGAACGCTATGCCGCCGGCGACGCCTTCATCCTGCACAAAGGCTTCTCGGGCACGTGGCATATGCCGGTAGCCACCAAGAAGTACAGCATCGTGTACTGCGGTTGATTCAAGTACTGCATTGCACTGCTGCTTCACTGGAAACCGCATCTTTCAAGGTGCGGTTTTTTTATGCCGGAGAAAAAAGCCGCGTCCGCGCACATTGCGCGGACGCCTTCTCGTTACATCGGAAAACCCAGCGCCTTGATCGAATTGATCCACAGACGACGCCAGCCGCCGCGATCATCCGCGCCGTCGAACGCGTTGAAGGTGATCTTCGCGGCGATCCAGCGCACCGGTTCCGGCGGAATATACGACGGCCCCTTGCGCGAAATATCGAGCGACGTGATCACCGTATCGCGATGCCACAGCATGTCGAGGCCCATCTTCGCGCCGAAGCGGCTGCCCGCCACGCCGAAGCCCGTATAGCCGGCGACGAACACGCTCTTGCCACCGTGATAGCGGCGCGCGAACACTGCGCCGCGCGAGCAGTAATCGATCGGGCCGCCCCATGCATGCGTGAAACGCACGTCGTCGAGTTGCGGGAAGGTGCGATAGAACGCTTCGGCAAGCTTGTAATAGGTACGCTCGTCGCGATCTTCCGCGGGATTCGGATTGCCGCCGAAGTGATAGCTCACCCGTCCGCCGAAGATGATCCGGTTGTCCTTGGTCAGCCGGAAATAATTGAGCTGCGTGCGAGTGTCGTAAATGCCCTGGCGATTCTTCCAGCCGATCCGCGCCATCTGCTCGTCGCTCAACGGCGCCGTCGCGATGATGTGATCGCGCACCTGCATCACGCGGCGCTTGATATCGGTCACGCCGACGTCAGCGGTGCCCGTGCCTAGCAGCACGCGCGGCGTTTCGATGCGGCCCGCCTGCGTGTGCACGATCATCTTCGCGCCGCAATCTTCGAGACGCGTGATCGGTGAATGTTCATGCAGACGCACGCCGAGTTTCAGCGCGGCGGCCTTCAAACCCCACGCGAGTTTCGCCGGATGAATCGTGCCGCTGCGATTACGCGACCACATTGCCCCGGCAAAAAGAGGTGAATCGAGTTGCTCGCGTGCGCCCTTGCTGTCGAGCAAGACCACGTCGTGTCCGTGGGCGACATGCAGCTCGTAGTCGCCCTTCAGATGACCGAGATGGCCCGGATCGACCGCGACTGTCATCTCTCCGTTCCATTCGACGTCCGCCTCGATGCCGTAGCGCGTCAACGATTCCTTGAAGCCGTCGAGATTCTCCTGCCCGAGCTTTTCGAGCACGTCGAGGTCTTGCGGAAAAACGCGCGTCGCGTTCGGCAGACCGTGCATCACCGAAGTCGAGATGATGCCGCCTGGACGGCCCGAGGCGCCGTACGCCACCTTGCCCGCTTCGACCAGCACGACGTCGAGCGACGGATCGGCTTCTTTCGCCTGAATCGCGGCCCACAGACCGGTGAAGCCGCCGCCCACCACGACCAGATCGGCGGTGGTCGGACCGATCAATTCCCGTTCGACAACCGGCGCGCGCGGATTGTCCAGCCAGAACGGAAACAGTTTTACCCCTTCAAACGCGCGCTTTACTGACTCGCTCATGCTGTTTGCCTACTCAATTTAAATGCCATTGCTTGTACTGCGCGAAGCCGTGCACATTGGCCTGCGCTTCAACCCGCGTCCTGCGTATCCAACTCCGCCTCACGCTCGCGTTCCGCACGCACTCGCGGCGGCGCGGCTACCTTAAGCTTAGTCGCCGGCACCACGGGATGCACGGTCACATTGTGTTGCGAACCGCCACGCAGCCAACGCCGGCCTTGCGGTCCATACACGCCGTCCGGTTCCGGAAAGCACTGCAACAAAGCGATATACAGTGCGGCCGCCAGCGTCAGCGAAACCGGCATGCTGATGTCGAGACCGCCGGCGAGCTGGCCGAGCGGACCGACGAACTGATCCGGCAGATTGACGAAGCACAGGCTGATCGCCGCGCTCGGAATCCATGCGCCCATCGCGCGCCAGTTCCAGCCGTGCGTGAACCAGTAGTGACCGCCTCGGCCGCCGCGATTGAACACCTGCAAGTCGTCGGATAGGTAGAAACCGCGCCGCGTGACGAAGCCGATGATCATGATCACCATCCACGGGCAACTGCAGACGTTGATCAGCACCGAGAACGTCGACACGCTTTCGACCAGGTTGAACGCGAAGCGTCCGAGGAAAATGAAGCCGATGGCAAGGCTGCCGATCAGCAACGTGGCGCGCACGCGATTCAGGAACTTCGGAAACATGCTCGACATATCGAGGCCGGTGCCGTACAACGCGGTCGTGCCGGTCGACATGCCGCCGATGATCGCGATCAGGCACACCGGCAGGAAGAACCAGTTCGGCGAGATGGCCAGCAAACCGCCCACGTAGTTATTCGACGCGATGAAATCCGGCGCCTTGCTGGCGATGATCGTCGCCGTGGCGAGGCCGAAGAAGAACGGCACGAACGTGGCCAGTTGCGCGAGCATCACCGCGAGGATTGTGCGCTTTCTCGGCGTGTTCTCCGGAATATAGCGGGCCCAATCGCCGAGCGTGCAGGCGAACGAGACGGGATTGCTCATCGCGACCAGCACCGCGCTCACGAACGCGGGCCAGAAACCCACCGAGCCGAGTGCGACCTTGCCGGCGTATGCGCCGTCGAACGACTTGGTGAACGCGAACAGACCGACCACGAACAGAATGCTCGCCGCCCACACCGCGATCTTGTTGACCCACAGCATGAAGCGGAAACCGTACACGCACACGGTCAGCACCAGCACCGCGAACAGACCGTAGGCGAAGCTGAGCGTCATCCAGTTGACCGGCAAACCGAGCAGATGATTCGCGCCGCCCACGAGCGCATCGCCCGAACTCCACACCGCCAGCGAGAAAAACGCGACTGCTGTCAGCACCGCCAGAAACGAGCCGACGATCCGCCCGTGAATACCGAAATGCGCGCCCGATGAGACCGGGTCGCTGGTGCCGTTACGCGGACCGAACAGGCTCATCGGCGCGAGAATGCACGAGCCGATCAGCACGCCGAGCACGATCGACCAGACACCCGCCTTGAACGACAAACCGAGCAGCACCGGAAAACTGCCGAGCACGGACGTGGAAAAGGTATTGCACCCGCCGAACAGCAAGCGGAACAGATCGATCGGCCGTGCATAGCGCGAGCGATCCGGAATGCGTTCGAAACCGAATGTTTCGACTTGAGTGATGCTGTTGCTGCTCATTGTCTCCGACTCCTGTAACGGCCAGGTCAATCACAATGGCTCGCCACGGGGATGCGGCGTCCACTTTTCTCAGATGTCTGGACGCCACTGTAAAGACAATCGGCGCGGGCAAAAATATCGTCTGCCCAACCTTTACTTCGATCTCCGGCGATGTAACCCGCAAGTCCCGTCCGGCAAGGCTCGGTGACCAACTGAAAGGCCGTATAGGGACTTCCCGCAGCGCTCACGAAGCGCAAACGTCGAAGCGAATCGCGAGAATCCCAACGCCTTTTTGCTGCCCCTACGCCGCGCCCGCGCCGCCCGCGTGGCGCGTCTGGCGGCGTTTTTTGGCGGCAGCGACGGCAGGCAGCGGCACCGGCACCGCGCCCGACATGCCGTGCTCGATCAGAAAATCGCGGAACAACCCGGCCACATGCGGCAGGCGTTTATCCGACACATGCATCACATACCAGTCGCGCTCGATCGGGTTGGCGGGCATGGGCAACAGCGCGAGCAGGCCCGCCTGAAACTCGAGCGAACAGGCGTGCAGCGACAGGAACGCGATACCCAACCCCGCTTCGACCAGTTGCTTGATCGCCTCATTGCTCGACAGTTCAGAGCCGATGTGAAGCTTGAGGCCCGCAAGGCGAAACAGATTCTCGACGGTAGAACGCGTGCCCGAACCGCGTTCGCGCACGAACAGATTCGCGCTTTGCAGATCGTCGAGCGACAAACGCTTTTTCTTCATCAGCGCATGTGCGGGCGAGGCAACGAACGCCATCGGATGTTTGGCGAACGCCGTTGCCGCCGTGCGCAATTCGCGCGGCGCGCTGCCCATCACCGCGAGATCGATTTCATGCGTTGCCAGCATACGGATGATGTCAGCGCGATTGCCGACCTTGAATTGCACCTTCACTTGCGGACGCGATTCCGTGAAACGCACCAGAAACGGCGGGATCAGATACTCGGCCGTGGTGATCGCGCCGATACGCAGCGTGCCGCCCTGCTCGCCATGCAACGCGGCCAGATCGTCGGCCGCGCCGTTCCACAGGTCGAGGATCTCCAGCGCATAGCGGGCGAGAATCTCGCCGGCCGCGGTCAACTGCACGCCACGGCCCACGCGTTGCAGGAGCGGCGCGCCCGCAGCCTCTTCCAGCAGACGCACCTGTAGCGACACAGCCGGTTGCGTGAGTCGCAATTCCTCGGCCGCGCGTGACACGCTGCCGAGCTTCGCAATCGTATGCAAGGTCTTCAACTGACGAAACGTCGCGGCTTTTAGCATAAGTTCAAACCTATATGTTCCGTATAAACATTAAATTGTGCTGCGGTTTTAGCCGATTTTATACTGGCCTGACAGATAGGCCGGCGAATGCCTGGAATCGCGCTTAGCGCGGCGCCAGCACCGGCCCGGCACGAACAACCTCAGGAGGATAGCGATCATGGCCGCAATCGATCAGCAGACAGGCCCGACAACGCAACGGGCGCACCACGCGCAATCCGCGCAATCCATGCAACACACGGACAATACGGCGGCGCATCGGGTCGTGATCGTCGGTGGCGGCGTGGGTGGACTCGGGCTGGCCACGCGTCTGTCCGAATCGCTCGGACGTGCGGGTCTCGCGCAGATCGTGCTGATCGACCGCTGGCCCACGCACTTCTGGAAGCCGCTGCTGCACGAAGCCGCTTCAGGCCAACTCGATCCCGCGACCCATCAACTGCAATATGCGGTGCAGGCCCAGCGCCATGGCTTCGAATTCGAACAGGGCGAACTCACCGCGCTCGATCGCGCGGAGCGGCATATCACCTTGAGCGCATTGCACGACGCCGACGGCCGCGAAATTCTGCCGTCCCGGCAGGTCGCTTTCGATACGCTGGTACTGGCCATGGGCAGCGTGACGCAATATTTCGGCGTGCCAGGTGCCGCCGAACATGCGTTGCCGCTCGAATCGGTCGCGCATGCGGAAGCATTCCGCCGCAAGCTGCTCGATGCCTGTCTGCGTGCGAATCACGCACGCCGGGCGCGGACCGCGCAGGCGGACACGCCGGTGTCGATCAACATCATCGGTGCGGGCGCGACGGGTGTCGAACTCGCCGCCGCGGTGCGCGACACAGTACGTTTGCTGAATCGCTACACGCCGTTCTCGCTCGATCCGGTGCGTGACTTTCGCATTCGTTTGATCGAAAGCAGCGGGCGCGTGCTGCCCGCATTGTCCGAAACGATTTCAGCGCGTGCGCAGCGGATGCTCGCCAATCTCGGCGTGGATGTATTGAGCTCGACACGCGTCACCGAAGTGCGCACCGACGCCGTGTTGACCGACGGCGGCGCTCCGCTCGCGAGTGACATCGCAATCTGGACGGCGGGCATCTCGGGACCGCCTGTCTTGCGCACGCTTGACGGTATCGCGGTGAATCGCAACGCGCAGATTCAGGTGAATCGCACCTTGCAGTGCACGAACGACGCAAACGTATTCGGCCTCGGCGATTGCGCGGCCTGTCCCGCCGACGACGCTGGCGCGTTCCTCGCGCCGCGCGCGCAGGTCGCGCATCAGCAGGCGCTGTTTCTTGCGCGCACCCTGAAGTGCCGCATAGCGGGCGAAGCGCTGCCCGAGTTCGTGTATCGCGACGCGGGCACGCTGGTCGGCTTCGGGCGTGAAGGCACCATTGGGAGCCTCAGCAGCAGCTTGCTGACCCAGCCCGTGTTCGTCGACGGATGGCTGGCCACCGCAGTCTACAAGCTGATCTATCGGCGGCACGTGATGACGCTGACCGGCTTCGCGCGCATGGCGCTCGATTCGGCTAGCCACTGGCTGCGCAGACGCGTGCATCCGGTGATCCGTCTGCACTAGATAAAACCTTGCCGCTCACTTGCCGACGCACGCGATCGTGTCGGCAAGTGAGCGGCCTGCTGGCTGCTTCAATCTGCCGCATTTGCAACGCGTTCGCCACGTGCATGCAGCCTTGACTCGCGCGCTCACGCTTGACGTCCTCGCTGGTTTCTCCTTGCGACGACTCCCGCAAACCACCTCGCCTTCCGCACGCTCTATTATCCGTTTGCGTTTGATCGAGTCCTCATGCCATACCGGAGAGGCTCGCTGAACGTGAGCGAGTAATGACAGATTCCGTCATCCAAAGGATGCACCGCAACAAAAGATGCGCACGAGATTTATGACGGAATTGTCATCTCGCTCTCATGCCCGCATCGGACAACTATGGTATCTGTACGATGGTCGCGTCCCATCCTCACATTGAACCGTATGCTTCACTTTCAACGAATGCGAAGCCTGACGATGCGCATCACGCATTTCGGCGCAAACGTCCCAGTGCGCTGGGCGCAGCTCCGTATTCATCATCCCGTTTCACTCGGGGCCGCGCTGCTCGTCATCGCACTCAGTTCGTTGGCATTCTGGTGGAATCAACCTGACGGGCTGTTCAACGGCGGCGACCCATCCTGTTCCTCCGCATATGGGAAGCCGCGCGTCCAGCACGAGCCGTTCTTCGAGCGAGGCCTGCTTTCGCTCGAAGTGTTTTCCGCGATGACTCGCACCATGTCGCAGCCCTCCGGTTCGCCGTCCGCAGCCCATCACGACCTCGATGCATCCCATGCGTCGGCGTCATGCGCGCCCGCACGCATCGGCCGCTGACCCACAGCAGTGAGAGAAAAATCATGCGCATCCTGATCGTCGAGGACGAGATCAAAACCGGCACATATCTTCGCAAAGGCCTGACCGAAGCGGGCTTTATCGTCGACTGGGTGGAAGACGGCCTGACCGGCCAGCATCGCGCCTTGACGGAGGACTACGATCTGATCGTGCTCGACGTCATGCTGCCCGGCCAGGATGGCTGGACGGTGCTGAAAAACCTGCGCCGCACCCACTCGACGTCGGTCCTGCTGCTCACCGCGCGCGACGAAGTGGACGACAAGGTGCGCGGCCTCAACATGGGCGGCGACGACTATCTCGTCAAGCCGTTCGACTTCGCCGAACTGCTGGCCCGTGTGCGCTCGATTCTGCGACGCGGCCAGACCCGCGACGCCGCCTCGCTTCAAGTAGCGAATCTGGTGCTCGACCTGACGCGCCGCAAGGCCACGCGGCACGGCGACATGATCCTGCTCACCGCCAAGGAATTCGCCTTGCTATGGCTGCTGATGCGCCGCCAGGGCGAAATCCTGCCGCGTTCGACGATTGCTTCTCAAGTGTGGGACATGAACTTCGACAGCGACACGAATGTCGTCGACGCCGCGATCCGCCGCTTGCGCGCGAAGGTCGACGACAACTACGAACCCAAGCTGATCCATACCGTGCGCGGCATGGGCTATGTATTGGAAGAGCGCGGCCCATCGCAGCCATGATTCGACGTCTGCTCGCGGCGCTGCTCGTGCCGCGCACTTTGCGCGCGAGGCTGTCGATCCTGTTCGCGCTTTCGACCTCGCTGCTACTCATATTCAACGGAGTACTGCTGTACCACGGCCTGAAAACGCGCATCGAAGCGGCGTCCGCCCGCGAGATGAGCACGACCCTCGCCGCGCTGCAACTGCGCCTGCACACCATGCCCAGTATTCAGGCGATCAGCGCGGATCGTGAGACGTGGTACAACCAGCTATACGGTCATCAGAACCTCGACATTGCGCTGTTCGACGCGCACGGCGCACCGCTCGTTCGCACCAACGGCTACCGGCCGAATGCCGAGACGATGGCCGTTCCCACCGCCCTCGCGCCGGTGCGCGTGTCGCTCGACACACTGCCGTTGCGCTTTCTGGTGGCGATGGCGCCGCTCGGCGATCTCGCCGGCAGCCAGGTGCGCGTGGTCGTCCAATACGACGCGAGCGGCGAGCGCGCGCTGCTGCGCGCGTATGCGCTCAATGTTCTGGTCGTCATCGTAACGGGGACGCTGGTGAATGCGCTGCTCGCATGGTCGATCGGCCGTTTCGGATTGCGGCCGCTGGCCCGTTTGACGGCGCGCGCCGAGCAGATCTCCAGCCGCCATCTTGCGGAACCGTTGCCCGAGCACGACATGCCCGGCGAACTGAAGGAACTGAGCCGTGCCTTCAACCGGATGCTCGCGCGCCTGCACGACTCGTTCACGCGTCTCACGCAATTTTCGTCCGACCTCGCGCACGACATGCGCACTCCGCTCACCAATCTGCTGGCGGAAGCGCAGGTGGCGCTCTCGCAACCGCGTTCCGCCGATGAATATCGCAGCGTGATCGAATCGAGCGTGGATGAATGCCAGCGTCTCGCGCGTCTGATCGACAGCATGCTGTTTCTCGCGCGCGCGGACAGCATTCGCCACCGGCTGACGCTGCAGTGTGTCGACGCGCGCATTGAGGCGCTGCGCATTGCCGGCTACTACGAAATCATGGCCGCCGATGCCGGCGTGGAGATCGTCGTTTCGGGCAGCGCGCGCTTCGACGGCGATGTGCTGATGGTGCAGCGGGCACTCAGCAACCTGATCTCGAACGCGTTGACCCACGCGCCGCGCGGCAGCGTCGTCGACGTGCGGTGCGCGGAACACCGGCGCCACGCGCACGTATCGGTGTCGGACACGGGTGCCGGCATCGCGAGACCGCATCTGGAGCGGATCTTCGACCGCTTCTACCGGGTCGATCCATCGCGGCATAACTCGGCGAGCGGTACGGGCCTCGGACTTGCCATCGTCAAGTCGATCATGGAAGAACATCACGGCGAATGCAGCGTGGAAAGCGTGCCGCACGTGCGCACCACCTTCAGCCTGCGCTTTCCGAAGCATCCGCCGATCAGCTAGGCGAAGCACGCGCCCGCACGATGACAAAACTATCATGCGGTGATCACCACGGCCTCATCCGCTGCCCCGCACAATGTCCCTGCCTGATCGATATTGTTCAGTCATCCAGATCAACCTGCAGAGGACTCGATGAATCACGACGCAACCGCACTCGCCGCCCCGACTCCCGAGACACTCGCCAATGCGGCCATGGCAAGCGACAGCGAGAACCCCTGACGCCCGTTCGGCAACATACACCGCGGCACTTACCAACGCGATCATCGCATCAACGGAAGACCGTTCATGACATACCCGAAACGCATGCTCGTCGAAAACCTCGCCTGGTCCGACGAAATCAACACCCGCGATCCCGCCTATTTCCGGCGCCTCGCCAGCAATCAGCAACCGAACGTGCTGTGGATCGGCTGCTCCGACAGCCGTGTGCCGGAAGCCATTACGCGTGCGATGCCCGGCGAGGTCTTCGTGCATCGCAATATCGCGAATCTCGTCGCCGATAACGACGAGAGCCTGTCGAGCGTGCTCGAATACGCGGTCACGGTACTGCAGGTGGAACATGTGATCGTCTGCGGGCATCACTGCTGCGGCGGCGTACAGGCGGCGTTGCGGCCGCCCGCGCCCGAGTTGCCGAACGTCAATCGCCGCATTGGAGGAATTCGCCGGCTAAGTGCGCTGCACAGTGCCGAACTGCGCGAGTTGCCGAGCTTCGAGGCGCGCGCGGATCGACTCGCCGAGCTCAATGTGCTGGCTCAGGTGCAGGCGCTGCAAGCCATGCCGTTGATTCAGCGCGCACAGCGCCCGGTGCAGATTCACGGCTGGATTTTCTCCATGCATGAAGGGCGTTTGAAGACATTGACCGGCGCGCCGTGCACGGCGGACTACGACACGACCGCCGAGGCCGCAGCCGGTTGATTGCCTCTGCGCGAACCTGTCGGCATCGCTGCGAGGAGACCAACTCGCCCTGATCGACAGTGCCGCTCGTCGCGGTGTTGTGCGAATGGGAGTACCCGCACCGGCCGGCAAGCTGACGACGCGTTGCGGACTATCGGTCAGTCCAGAAACTCCGTCGCCCGCTTGCGCAGCACCGCGCCGAAGTCGTCGAGCCAGCCGATCGACAAACGCCAGCTCTGCCAGTAGAGATCGACGTCGATATGCTTGCCGGGCGCGATCTCCACCAGCTCGCCGCTGGCCAGATGCGACGCGATCATGCGCTCCGGACACATGCCCCAGCCGAGCCCCGTGACGCAGGCACGCAAAAAGCCGGCGACGTGCGGAATCCAGTGCAACGGCGGATCGAGGTCCGCGCGCGTGATGCGGCGCATGAAACGCTTTTGCAACTGGTCCTTAGGATTGAAGTCGACGCACGGCGTGCGCCGCAAACTTTCACGCGTCACACCGCCGGCAAAGTGACGCGCGAGAAACTCTGGTGAACAGACCGCCAGATAACGCATGCGCCCGAGACGCGTGGAGCGGCAACCCTGAACCGGCTCGGCCTGGGTGGTGACCGCGCCTTGCACGCTGCCGTCGCGAATTCGCTGCGCGGTGTGGTCCTGATCGTCGATCACCAGATCGAGCAGCATCTCCCGCTCGACGCAAAACTGCGCGACCGCGTCGATGAACCAGGTGCCCACGCTGTCGTCGTTGACCGCGATGCGCAGCGCCGGCCACGGTTCGACCAGCGTGCCGGGCAGCGCCGGCAGGCAGCCGGTCAGCTCTGCTTCGAGCAATTGCACGCGTTCGGTGTGGCGGCACAGCAGCGCGCCCGAGGTGGTCGCGACGCACGGCTGGCCGCGCTTGACCAGCACGCTGCCCACGCGCTCTTCCAGCAGTTTGACCCGTTGCGACACGGCGGACGGCGTCACATTCAGTTCGCCGGCGGCACGGTCGAACGAGCCATGGCGCACCACGGCGGCCAGTGCATCGAGCAACGCATAGTCGAGCATTAGCGTTCCTTAATCGGCGTTAAGTGAATTAGCTTCTCTTATGATCGGCAAACCCGCAGACTAGCCTCGTTCGCTGCTCCCGTCTACTGGATCGATTATGAATTGGCTATCTTTTTCCGACGGCGCCGCCTTGTGCGCATCCCTGATCGTAACGATCGGCGCGCAAAACGCCTTCGTGCTGCGTCAGGGCATCACGCGCTCGCATGTCGGCAAGATCGTTGCGCTGTGCGCGTTGTCGGACTTCATTCTGATCGGGGCGGGCGTCGGCGGCGCAGCGGTGCTGGTCGAGCGCTATCCCGTGTTCGTCCACGCGATGCTGTACGTCGGACTCGCCTATCTGGCGTGGTTCGGGATCAATGCGTTGCGCCGCGCGGTGCGGCCGGAGCATGCGGTTATGGATGGCGAGAACGTCAGCGCGGCGCCCGAGCAGCGCGCCGTGCCGATCATTCTGATGACACTCGCCTTCACGTGGCTCAATCCGCACGTGTACCTCGACACATTCCTGCTGATCGGCACGGCCGGCGCGCGCGAACCCGAAGGCGCGCGGGTCGCCTTCGCGCTGGGCGCGATGGCGGTCAGCGGGATCTGGTTTATCGGTCTGGGTTACGGTGCGCGCGCCCTCGCGCCGCTCTTCAAGCGGGCCACGGCGTGGCGCGTGCTGGATGGCGCGATCGGCAGCATGGTGCTGCTGCTCGCGGTGACGCAGTTGCGGTGAGCGCCGCCAGCGCGGTTGTAATTGGACGCGGTTGGCAACAGCAAGCCGCGATTTTCAGAAAACACGGGCGCCCGCACCATGGCGCCCGCGTACGCAGCGCCGTACCTAGATGCAGCCGAGCGCGGACGCCTTCAACGTGGCCGCCGCACGGGTAGAACATTCGAGCTTGCGAAACACGCTTTCCACATGCGTGCGCACGGTACTCGGGCTCAGTTCGAGAATGCGGGCGACCTCTTTGTTGCTCGCGCCCAGGCTGATGTGTTTTAGCACCTCAGCCTCTCGCGGCGACAGCAAGCCTGCTTTCGGCGTCCGCCCACGCTCGCCGGACGCCGGCAAGTCGCCGAGTTCAGAAGAGACGATTGCTTCGACCGCTTCTGCATCGAAACGCCCCGCCCGTGCCTGCTCGTCGAGCAGAGCCGCGGCCTGTTCCGGTGAAAATGCCGGCCGCCAGGGACGCGCCGAACGCAACGCCACCCACGCGGCGGCAACCGCGAGTACACGCGCTTCACGTCCTATTGCATCGCCGCCGCTGCCGCGGAAATAGCCTGAACCGTCGAGACGTTCATACGCGAACGAAGCGATCTCCGACTCGCGAGCGAGGCCCTCGATCTGCTTGCCTGCACGCGCGGTCCAGTAAGGCACGAGCCGCACCTTTTCCCATGCGGCCGGAGAAAGCTCGCCGGGTGTGTTCCAGATGGCATTCGGGACCGCCATGCGTCCCATGCCATGAAGCAGCCCCGCCGTGTAGGTGCGCCGCCGCGCCTCATCGTCCATGCCCAGATGCGCGCAGCAGGTGCCGGCCGTCTCGGCTACCTGACGCGAATAGCCGGTCATCCACGGCAGCTTCAGGTCGATCACGTCGGCGACGATCTCTGGCGCGCTGGCAAGCTGCATCGCAGCCGTGCAGGCGGGCTCGGCATGGCGCTGCGCGGCTGGATCGTCGAGTTCATCGAGCCACGCAGCAGCACGCGCCGAGGCGAGTTGCGCGAGTTCCCGCGGATACTGCCGGCCGGCCTTCTGGGCGATCAGCATCTGCGCGCGCTCCAGACCGTAGACCCGGCTCAGAATCTCGAGATCCCCGGCCACGCCGACGATGAACACCGCGGCGGGCACATCGCGGCCCAGCCGGTGGTCCGGCAAACCGGCGCCGTCCCAACTGTCGAAAACGCGTCTAAGCGCTTCCTGCGTCGCCTGGGTGAGGCCCAGCATATGCGCCACCTCGCCCGAGACCTCGCAGTGTATCTGGGCGAGCGAGGTGATCGCCGCGCCCACTTGCGCCGGCGATTTGCCGGTCCCGGTCCAGTCCGGTTGCATGGCGAGCATGGCCGCGCGGCCGCCGACATCGTCGCCGAACCAGTCGGAAAAACTGGTTGCGTTGGCCGTGCAGCCCGACCACCGCAGAAGGGACACCTCTTTGACGACGTCGCACTGAGCGTCGTCAAGGCCGGCCTCTGTCGCGAGCCGCGCCGCCAGCCGGCCTGTGCGCGGCGAATGATCGGTGGGCTGCCCCATGCTGAGGTCGCCAATGAACGCCAGAGCCTTGACGGCGTCCAGTACCCGGATTGCAGAAACGTCATGCATAGCTTTCGACCTTGTTGTCAGCACCCGCTTGTCCAGCGCAACCGGATAGGCTCGGTCATTCGACCGATACAGCAAACCGGCCAGACAGCGCATTCTCCAATCCTCGAACTGTTTCTTACCCAACCAAGTTGACGAAGAGGATGAACATTATGAATACCCTGTTGAAAAAGTGTCTGGCTGCGACGTTGATGGTGGGCGGCGTGGTGTCGCAGGCCGCCTTCACCCAGGCGAGCGCCGCCGCGCCGAACGACGGTCTCAAGGGAAAGAACGTCGTGCTGGTGCACGGCGCATTCGCCGACGGTTCGGGCTGGAACAAGGTGATTCCGCTGCTGGAAGCAAAAGGCCTGCACGTGGTCGCGGTGCAAAACTCGCTCAAGTCGCTCGACGACGATGCCGCGGCAACGCAACGCGTCATCGAACAACAGAACGGGCCCGTCGTTCTGGTCGGCCACTCGTGGGGTGGCGCCGTGATCTCTCAGGCAGGCAACAACGACAAGGTCAAGGCCCTCGTCTACGTCGCGGCGTTTGCACCGGATAACGGCCAGTCGATCAACGACCTCTTCAAAGGCAAGCCCGCGCCTGCCTGGATGGCGGCATTGCAGAAGGACTCGGCCGGCTATCTGACACTCTCGACCGATGCGATCATGAAGGACTTCGCGCAAGACCTGCCGCCGGCCGAAGCTCGTGTCGTAGCCGCGACGCAAGGCCCGTGGTTTGCCGGCTGCGCGGACGACAAGGTCGCCACCGCCGCGTGGCACAGCAAGCCGTCGTGGTATGTGATGGCGCAGAAGGACCGCATGATCCCGCCGCCCTTGCAGGCCGCAATGGCGCAACAGATCGGCGCGACGGTGGTCAAGGTCAATACGAGCCACGTTGCGATGATGTCGCAGCCGACCGAAGTCGCGGCAGCAATCATCACGGCGGCACGCGCGGCGAAGTGAGGGTTGGCGGCTGCCGGACTGTTCCAGGCAAATCAACGTGCAGACAGTTGCTGCACTCATGCTTAAGGATCTGTTAAGCCGGCAGCCGTAGGATGTTGGCCTGAGCGTGCGTCGTGCAGTGGGGGGTCTCTTCTCCGTGAACGTTAGACGCAGCGCTCATCGTCTCTCAGGTTCTGGAAGCCTCGGAAAACCAGAACCTTTCAAGCCGGCATCGCCGGCTTTTTTTTGCCGGTCAGCCTGACATCGCGAGCCGCGCGCAATGAGTCAGGCGTCCACGCAGCCGTTTTGCGCCGCTCACCCGTGACTGTCGATCCAGGCACGCGCCCACTCGAGACCCGCTCGTTGCGCTTCGTCCTCAGTATCGAAGCAGGCGAGAATGCCCGACGCTTCGACCAGCTTGCCGGCAAGCGTGATGGTCCCGCTAGCGCCGTACCGCTCGGGCTGCAAGATGTCCTCCTGCTGCAAGATGGCGTGACCCCAGACCGTGTAGCCGTGATAAGTCTGGGACTCCATCAGCGTGTCACCCCGGGCGTGACGCCGCGAAAATCCACCCGCAACACATTGCCCTCAGGCGTGATCTGCCGCGGAATTTCGGACATGTCCGGTGCGTGTGCAGGCACGCTTTCCCGCCTATCCGATTTCGCGACGAGCCTTGCAACCGGTGCCGGTGCAGGCCGCGCGCGAGCTTTCACGGCATGGGGAACGATGTGCCGGCTTCCGGCCGGCCGACGGGCAACGACCGCGCAATGCGGCTTGCCGAGTCGCGCTTCCGGCGGGTTCCAGACCTCGACATAGTGCTCGCCGGCCATTGCCGTCGAAGCCGATGCGAACAGCATGATGCCCAAGCCCAACAATCGAAACATGTTCTCTCCTATGCTCCGTCGCTCGCACCGCCGCAGCTACAGCAGCGCCGCAAGATTCCATGCAGGATACTGTACATCCATACAGGTCTTTGCGCAATCCAATGATCGTCGCCGAGCAGCTTGCGCTTCGGGCATGACGCCAATGCGTAACGAGGATGAGAACATAGCCGCCGCGCGGTTTGCGAGCGATGACCGAAACTTTGAATGAGCTTCGGCGGGCAGGAAGGAAGGCCGACGCGGATTGTCGGGAGCAGCAGTCGAACTAGAAAACACCCACATGGTTGGTTGCGGATCTTCGCTGCACGGTCAAGAACCTGAATCCGCAACCATCAACATCAAGTGCGGCGAAACCGCCGCTACCCCCTTACTCCACCGTCACGGACTTCGCCAGATTTCTCGGCTTATCCACATCGGTCCCGCGCGCGCACGCCGTGTGATAAGCCAGCAACTGCAACGGCACCACATGCAGAAGCGGCGACAACGGCCCATAGTGCTCAGGCATTCTGATCACATGAATGCCTGGCTCACTCCCGATCCGCGTATCCGTATCGGCAAACACATACAGCTCGCCGCCACGCGCCTTCACTTCCTGAAGATTCGACTTCAGCTTCTCGAGCAACGCGTCGTTCGGCGCGATTGTGACGACAGGCATCGCGTCGGTGACGAGCGCCAGCGGGCCATGCTTCAATTCACCGGCGGGATACGCCTCCGCATGAATATAGGAAATCTCCTTGAGCTTGAGCGCGCCTTCGAGTGCGATCGGATAGTGCGAGCCGCGTCCGAGAAACAGCGCGCTTTCCTTGCCCGAAAACTTCTCCGACCACGCGATGATCTGCGGCTCCAGCGCCAGCACCGCGTTCAACGCGGCCGGCAGATGGCGCAACTGGCGCACATAGTCGGCCTCCTGTTCTGGGCTCACCGTGCCGCGAATTTTGCCGAGCGTCGCGGCAAGCACGAACAGTCCGACCAGCTGCGTGGTGAACGCCTTGGTCGACGCCACGCCAATCTCGCGTCCCGCGTGCGTGTGAAACGAGAGTGACGTCAAGCGCACCATCGCGCTCGTCGCCACGTTGCAGACCGACAGCGTGTGCTTGTGTCCGAGCGACTGCGCATGCTTCAACGCAGCGAGCGTGTCGGCCGTTTCGCCCGATTGGGAAATCACGACCACCAGCGCTTTCGGATTCGGCACCGAATCGCGATAACGGTACTCGCTGGCGATTTCGACCTGCGTCGGAATCTTCGCAATCGATTCGAGCCAGTACTTGGCCGTCAGTCCCGAGTAATAGCTGGTGCCGCACGCGAGAATCAACAGACTGTCGATATCGGCAAACACGGCCGCAGCCTCTTCACCGAACAACGACGCATCGAGCGATTCGCCTTGCGGCACCGTATCGGCGATCGCGCGCGGTTGCTCGAAGATTTCCTTCTGCATGAAATGCCGGTACGGACCGAGCTCCACGCCGCCGCCATACGCGGCGACCGTGCGCACTTCGCGCTCTACGTCGATGCCGTCGCGGCTCACCACGCGCACGCGCTCGAGCGTCAACTCGCACACGTCGCCCTCTTCCAGAAAGATGAAGCGTTCGGTCTCACCGGCCAAAGCGAGCGCATCGGACGCGAGGAAATTCTCGCCTTCGCCGATCCCGACGACGAGCGGCGAACCCTGCCGCGCGCCCACCACGAGATGCGGATGAGCCTTATGTTCGACCGCGATCGCGTATGCGCCGTCCAGTTGCTTCACCGCCTCGCGAACCGCCTCGAACAGATCGCCGCGATACAGGCTGTGCACCAGGTGCGCGACCACTTCCGTGTCGGTTTGCGAAACGAACACATAGCCCTTCGCGCGCAGCATCTCGCGCAACGGCTCGTAGTTTTCGATGATGCCGTTATGCACCAGCGCCAACTCGTCCTTCGAAAAGATCGGATGCGCGTTGTCCGTGACCGGCGCGCCATGCGTCGCCCAACGCGTGTGCGCGACGCCCGTGCCGCCTTCCAGATGCGTCTCGCGCGTCTGCGCGTCGAGATCGGCGACGCGCGCCGTGCTGCGCGCGCGGCGCGGACCGGCGGCGGCGAGCACGGCGACGCCGCACGAGTCGTAGCCGCGATACTCGAGACGCCGCAGTCCTTCGATCAGAACCGGGACGATGTTACGTTGCGCTACCGCGCCGACAATGCCACACATAAATTTGCTTTCCCACGTGATGTTGTATCGGATGGGGCGAGCCGCCCCGAATCGAATCGAGCCTTATGCGTAGCCGGCCGGATTGGTCGACTGCCAGCGCCAATGGTCCGCGCACATGCGCTCGATGCCGTACTGCGCACGCCAGCCAAGCAGCTTTTCCGCCGCGGCCGGATCGGCGAAACAGGACGCGACGTCGCCCGGACGGCGCGCCACGATTTCATAAGGCACCGGCTTGCCCGAAGCCTTTTCGAACGAGCGCACCACGTCCAGCACGCTATAGCCCTGCCCGGTGCCGAGATTCACCACGAAGCTGGCATCGCGCGCGACCAGCGCGTCGAGCGCGGCCAGGTGTCCGCGCGCCAGATCGACCACGTGGATGTAGTCGCGCACGCCGGTGCCGTCCGGCGTGTCGTAGTCGCCGCCGAACACGCGCAGTTTCTCCAGCTTGCCGACCGCGACTTGCGCGACATACGGCATGAGGTTGTTCGGCACGCCGCCCGGGTCTTCGCCGATCAGACCGCTTTCGTGCGCGCCGACCGGATTGAAATAACGCAGCGTGGCGATACGCCACGACGGATCCGACACTTCCAGATCGCGCAGAATCTGTTCGGCGATCAGCTTGGTCTGCCCGTACGGATTGGTGGCGGAGAGCGGAAACGATTCGTCGATCGGCGAAGTCTTCGGCACGCCGTACACCGTGGCCGACGAACTGAACACGAACTGCTTCACATCGCGCGCGCGCATCACCGAAAGCAGCGTGAGCAGACTGCCGAGATTGTTGTCGTAGTACTCGATCGGCTTCGAGACCGATTCGCCCACCGCCTTGAGCGCCGCGAAGTGAATCGCGCCGCTCACTGGATGCGCGTCGAAAATGCGCTGCAGCGCGGATTCATCGCGCGAATCCGTTTCATGGAACGCGACGCGCTTGCCCGTGATCTGCTCGACGCGTTTGAGCGACTCGCGGTTGCTGTTGACGAGGTTATCGACCACGACCACGTCGTAGCCACCGTTCAGCAATTCGACACAGGTATGCGAGCCGATAAAGCCCGCACCGCCGGTGACCAGAATCGTGCCTTTCAAGTCCATGCGAAATTCCTTTGGTATTGATTCAATCCGCTCGTCACGGCCGTGCATTGCCGGTTCCAGCCGCGCCCACGCCGACGGTCGCGAGTCCACCGTCGGTGACGTAAGGCACGAAGCCGGCTTCAGTGATCCGCGCTGCGGTGGCGGCCGCGCATGTGTCGTCGGCGGGCGGGCAATAGTCGATGGACAGCACCGGCAACCTGTATTGATCGCGGATCGTCGCTGCCTGCATCAGCAGCCAGTCGCGATCGGCTTGCGGCACTTCCGTGTAACGCTGCTTGCCGGCATCCCAACCGCGGTACAGCGATTCGAACGCCACCATGTAGGCAAGATCATGGACCTGCGGCAAGACCTCGAAACCGCGGTTAAAGATCAGCCTGGCGTTCGGATAACGCCTCTTGATCGCACGGATGACCCGCACCAGTCCCGCTTCCTGCGCGGCGCGCGCGGCGTCGGTTTTGGCGATCAGGTGGTAGGAATCGAGCGTGTCGAGAAAGAAGCCGCGATAGCCTTTTTTCCATAACGGCGCGATCACCTTGTCGACGAAAAACGCCGGCCATTCAGCGGCCGTCTGATCGATCACATGCGAGGCCCACGCCTCGTTGACGCCCGGCAGCCACTCGCGCGGCATCGCGCTGTAATACGCGCGATGCGGGTTCACCTCGCCCACGCTCACATACGCGAACCACGCCGGATGGGTCTGCCGGTGAGCGCGTGGATCGAAGTGCGCATCGGGATCGACCACCACGACATCGAATCCGGCCAATTCATCGACAGGCGGATTCATGCCGTAGTACAACGCCACCGACGGTCCCGCCGTCGCGCTCTCCGCGCCCTGCGCGTGCGCGACCGAAGCCAGCGCGCCGAGCGCGGCCATACGCGCGAACCGGCCGACACGACGCAGCAGCGCGCGCAAGCTCAAGCGTCGGTCCTGATCGTGATCGTGCTCGGACAAATCCGGCTCCTCTCTCATGTTGTTCGGGCAACGCCGCCCGTTTGACGCCGTCGTTTCTAGATACCCGTGGGCAGGAACGGCCACCAGCAAATACTATCGAGCGATACCGTCGAGATCGACGGACTGAAGCCCGCCTGTTGCGCCGCCGTCCATGCGGTTTGCGCGGCCGAACTCGCCGTGCATGACGACGTGTAGTCGAGCGAGCCGACGAGGAAAGCGCCGCGGCCGAGATTCTGCTCCGTGCTTTGCCACGACTTCAGTTGCTGCACGAGCGACGTGCTCGTAGACGGCAAGAAGACCTGTTCCGCGATCACGCCGTCGATCAGCCACGGAAACGATACACCGCCCGTCGTTGCGCCAATGGCCGATACCGGCGCGGCGTTCGGCACCATCGCCAGATCCGGAAAGCGGTCGCGCAATTGCTTGACGAGATCGAGACCGCCCTGGGCGCAGCTTGCATTGCACGGCGCACTCGACGCATTGGCGCCGTGTCCGACGATTTCGAAGTTATCCAGCATGAAGCCGTCGACACCGGTTGCCGCGAGACGCGGCGCGATGTAGTTGACAATCAGGTTCTGATAGTCGGCGTTGGCGGGATTCATCCAGTATTCCTGAAAGCCCGAATATCTGCTGATTTGCGCCGCAGTATTCGCGCCGCACGACACGAAGCCGGACGGCACCGTGTTCCAGTAAGTTCGCCATTTTTCGCAGGCGCCGAAATTCAGGTAGCTGAGCACTTTCGCGCCGTTCGCCTTCAACGCGGCGATCTGCGCGCTCGAGAAGGCAGGCGTGCCGTTGCCCGGATCCGCGTCGATCACGATGACGTTGAACGTGGCCGCCGTCTGAGTGAGGTCGAGCGCACTGCCCCGGCCGTAATAAGCCGTCCACACCGGCGACGCCGGCAAGGCGCGGGCCGTCGAGATCGTAGGCGTGGTAGTCGAGCCGGAATTGGTGTTGTTCAACGAATTGCCCGAACCGGTTGAGTTCGTCGAACCAGTTGACTTACTAGAGTTACCGGCGCTTGTACTCGCCGGAGTCGCCACAGCCGCCGTCGATCCATTCGAACCGCCCGTGCCGCTGCCACCACCTCCGCAGCCGGCCAGCAGACTGCACGCCGCGACAATCACGGCTGCACTTAGCCACGATTGGACGGCTCGGCGGCCGGCATGAACATCGGCGGCAAGGCGCGCGCGAGCGGCCCGCCGAAGCGGGCCAAAATCAGCTTGATGCATGGTGGAATCCGAAGTCGAGCGGTGTGAGGCCAAAGGTGCCGGCGCGCCGGTTCGTCTCGTCGAGCGCGCCCTGCCCTCACCGCTTCCGGAGCGGCAGCATGAACACGATCTCGAGCCGGAACGGCGACGCCCTGGATCAACCCCGCAACATATACGTTTCGTATTCCAAAGACATGAATTTGCGATCGAGCACCTTCACGGCTGCCACCACCACGACCAGCAACGCCAGCGCAAATCCATAGCCATAGAAATCCGGCCCGAGCCTGAGCGTGATGCCGGTGAAGAGTCCATTCAGCACGACGAATGCGCCGGTGAGCCGCAGCACCATGCGCCGCCCGTCGAGATAGAAGAACACGTTGAGCAGACCGAGCAGCAACACCTGCAGACTCGCCGACACCACGTCGACCACAAGCAGCGGCATATACAACGGCGAAATGCCGAGCGAGCCCAGCACGCGCTCGCCGAAGGCGACGATCAGCAGCAGCACGACCGCCTGCACCTTGATGATTTCATACAGCCCGGCTCGCACGCTGCCCACCATCATGTCGCGCATTTCGTTGATATGGCGCAGCGTCGCGCCGCTGCGCACCGCGTCGTAAAAGGCGTCGTAGTATTCGACGAAATCCGCCTCGATGCGCACGAGGAACGTCGCCATGCCGGGCATCACGCACACGTAGGCGATAAAAATCGGAATGTCGTAAATCACCGATGCATGCAGCGGCCCGATCACGCGCGTGCCCGTACCCGGCGCATACCAGAACATGAACTTGTCGAGCCACACGCCGATATTGAACAGCAGGCCGACCAGCGCGAGGCTCGGATAGGCGAAGCGCCGCTCGAACACTTCGAACGACACGAAACGCTCGCTGCGGTAGTTACGGTAAATCAGACCCGACAGACCGGCGAGCAGCACGATGTGCCCGGCCACGAAGCCGCCAAGCAGACCGACCAGTCCATAGCCGTTCAACGCGAGTGCGAGACACACCACGCACGCATAGCCGACGGCGAACACCATCAGGATCTGCCGGTACTGCTTGACGCTCGACAGGAAGATCACGGCGATCCAGATGTTGCTGACCACCACGAAGCCCGTAATCATCAGCAAGCGGTAGATCAGCGGCTCCTCGCGAAAGCCCACCAGCATCGCGACCACCGCGACCACGCTGGCCAACATCGACGACACCAGCACCACGCCGTTGTAGTTCGACAGCACGAGGTCGTCGCGCTTTTCGAACAGCCGGTCGGAGATGAAGCGCGTGAACGACAGTTGCAGCGGCCCGGTCAGAATCAGACTGAGCGCGATCAGATACGTGACCGACACCTGGAACTGCACGATCGCGAACGTCGGAATCACCGAAGTGAGACTGATCAGGCCGATGATCAGGATGCCGAAGATCGACAGGATCAGCGGACCGGAACTGATCAGGCCCGCGTAAGCATAGGCGCGCGCCACGCCGGTCAGCGTGTCGCGGCGCATGATCTTGCGTAATTCGAAGCCGATACCCGCCATCAGCGTGTCTCCTGCGATTGAACGGGATGTGCCGGACTCGCGTGCGGCTCCGCTTTTGATTGAGTGCCGTGATGCATCGGGCAGCGCGCCGCATCGGCGGCCGAATAGTTGCGCTCGCGATCCGGCATCGCGGCGAGACGCTCATACAGCGCGCGATAGCGGTCGATCATCTGCTTCTTGGTGTAGTAGCGGCGCACGCGCGCGAGTCCGGCCTGCTGCGCGGCCTGCCAGCGGGTTTCGTCGGCGAGCAGCGCCAAAACCGCCTGTGCGAAGGCCGCCGGGTCGGCGAGCTGAACCACCGCGCCCGCGGAGCCGAGCGCGCGATCTTCCGCATCCACGCCTTCGATCAGTTGACGGCACGAGCCCACGTCGGTCGTGATGGCCGGCACGCCGGCCGCGAAACCTTCCAGCACCACCAGCGGCAGCGCCTCGCTGATCGAGGTCAGCGCGATCACGTCGATTTGCGGCATCATGTCGTCGATGCGCTGGAAGCCAAGGAACTTCACATTGCGGCTCAGGCCGAGACTCTCCACGAGCGCGCGGCATTCGAGCGCGTAAGCGGGATCTTCCTCTTCCGGTCCGATGATCCAGCCTTCGAGATCCGGCATGGTGCGCGACGCAATGAAGATCGCGCGAATAAAGGTCTTGATGTCCTTGATCGGCACCACGCGGCCAATCAGCGCGACCACGCGGTGCGAACGCGGCTTGCGTTGCGCCACCAGCGGCCCGAGCGCGTCGACGTCGATGCCGTTCGGAATGCATTGCGTACGCTCGGCGCGCGCGCCGTCCGTGATCTGACGCTGGCGGTTCGCCTCGTACAACGCGACGATATCGTCAGCGGCGTCGTAGGCGAGCTTGCCGATCGCTTCGAAGAAACGCACCCACAGTTCGCGGAAATAGCTTACGCGCGAGATATCGCGCTCGAACACGCCGCGGTTGTCGCGAATCCACTGGCTTTGCAGCAGGTCGATCTTGCGCTCTTTCGTGTAGATGCCGTGCTCGGAGATGAGCAGCGGACGACCCGTGCGGTAATGCATCAACGCGCCGAGAAAGCCGCCGTATCCCGTCGATACGGTGTGATAGACCTTCGCCGGCAATAGCTTCTCCGCGACACGCGCGAGTTGCCACAGCGGCTTGTGCATGATGCGCACGGTCCAGAAATAATCGGTGAACGACGGATCGGTACAGTACTTCTGATACTGATCGACGATCGTGTCCCACGCCGCGCGGCTCGACAGGAACTGTTGCTCGTTCAATGCGCCATTCGCCCCAAGCATCGGAATCATGCTCGCCATCAGACCGCCGACATCCAGCCCGCTGCGCGGATCGCGCAAGGCGTCGTGCAATTTCTGCGAGCGCGCGAACGCCGCGGCGTCGCCGGCAACGGCGCGCGGCTGGAAATCCGCCACGGCCTGTTCGTACAGGAAGTGCGTTTCGATATGCACCACGTTATCCGGCAACACATACGCGGCGCCGTTGTAGTCCTGTTCCCGGCTGCCGATGAACACAATCGCGAAGCGGGTCTCCGGGTAGGAGCGGATCATTTCATTGACCCAGCTCGACACGCCGCCACGCACAAACGGGAACGTGCCTTCGAGCAACAGGCAGACATCGGCATCGGCGGCACGGCGGATCGGGAGTTCTTTCATCATGACCAGTACTTCACAACCGGTTTGAGTGTGGGCAACGCGGCGGCATTGCCCAGCGATGCGAGAAGCTGCTTGACGCGAGCGTAGTCGCCGCGCAGAAAGTCGGCTTCCGCCAGCCACGGCACCAGCCGTTCGCGCGGGAAACCGAGTGCGAGCGCCTGGCCGATGTATTCATGCGCGGCATTGGGCAAGCCGTTCGCCAGCGCGAGACGGCCGCGAATCAGCCACAGCGCGGCGTCGCCCGGGTCGGTTTCGAGCGCCGCCTGGGCGTAGCGGTCGGCCTGTTGCAGCGTATGGCGGTATACCGCGCCCTGCACCAGGTTCTGGTACACGAGTTCGAAGTACAGCTCGGCGAGCAGGCGGTTCAGCGCATGACGCTCAACGTCGTTGTCCGTCGTTTCCAGCGCTTTGCTGGTGCGGAAGATCTTCTGCATGATCTCGTTTTCGGCGTGATCCAGCGTGCCGTAAGCGATCAGGCGAATGTCTTCGAGCGGATCGGCAAGCAACTCGCGCAGCAACGTGCCCGTGGTGCGGGTAGGCATGCTCTGGATCGCCACCAGCGCGGACAGCCGGTCAGTGGGCGACACCTGAGTGTTGGCTAGGCGCGCCTGCAAACGCGCGCCGCCGCCGTGCGACACGCGCGACACCAGGTAGGTGACGAATTCCGGGCGCGGCACATCGGCGAGTTGATCGCTTTCCTTGGCTCCCGGAAAGAGCGCCGCCCAGATGCAGCTGATCAGCACGACGAGGCCGCCGAACAGCGGCACGAAGGTACAGGCGAGCCACAGGAACAGCAGCGAAACCGCGCGCGGCTCGCGGTAATTCAGCGGCAGCCATGAGCGGAACGCGATTGCCTCGGCGAGTCCCGCCAACGCCTGCCACGCGAAAAAGCGCAGCAGCGGATCGAGCGCGCCGGGCGGTTGCAGCAGGCTCGCGATCGCCAGATATTGCACGATCACGGCCACCACGGCCGCGAGCGCGCCGACGATGAGAGAAAGGGTCTTAGACATCGAGGCCGCTTCGTTTGAGAAGACGCATCAGCGCCGCACCCGGCTCGTCGCCTTCGAGGTGGAGCGTATGAACGCCGACGCGCGCGCGTTCCAGATCGGTGTTGAACTGGGCCGTCAGGCTGGCTTCGATCCGCGCGAGATAACCGTCGATACCGGTCGTGTCGGTGGCCGGCATCAGGTTCACCAGCACCGACTGTTTCGCGGTTTGCACCGGCCACATCACGTCCAGCGAACGGCGGCGGCGCATGACGTGCTCGAACAGCGAGTCGCCCTCTTCATCGCGCGGAAACGCCAGCGCGACGAGCGACGACGCCACACCGGCCTTCTGCTGGAGACGCGTGAGGCGGCTCAGATCGAGTGCGAATTCATACGGGCAGTTCGGCACGCGGTCGAGAATGCGCTGTACGAATGCGGAATGCTCGACGCCGTCCGCGTAATAGCCGAGCAGCACCAGCAGCAATTGCAGGTTGTCGAAGTTGAGCGACAGGAACGGCATGCGCTTGACGACCAGCAGCGCGCGCAGTTCGCCGTCCGCCGATACGAGCGGCGCGCACACCAGGTATTGGCTGACCGGCACGACGGTGTCTTCGTTCTTCAGATGCGCGACGCTCAGCGTGTTCAATGCATGCGTGACGAGTTCGTCGTGCGCGGCGAATTCGAACGGGTCGCCGATCTGCGCGATGGCCTGCGTGCCGAGCTTACCGTGATGCACCGGATACAGCGCCGCGACTTCGATCTGGCAGGCTTGCGCGACAAATTCGAGCAGACCGCTCGCGCCGCCAAGTGGATCGTTTTCCTTGCCCGTTGCCGGCGCGGCGAGCGCGGTATCGGTGGCGACCGACAGACGGCGCAGCTCGGTAATCGAATCGCGCAACGTAGTCGGACGCGACAACAAATCCTTTTCGAGCCGCTCGTGCGAGAGCCGCATCAGATAGTGACTGTTGGTCAACGCGACGAGACGGTCGTTCAGGTAATCGTTCAACGACGACGCGCGCTCGGCGCGGCTGCCCCACGTATCGCCGAAGTGCCCGGCGAGAATCGTCTGGATCAGACCGCCCGCGAAATACAGCGTGGGGAACGGGCCGCCGTGCGGATAAAAGAGCGCCCACGCGCCGAGCATCAACGCTCCGCTCAGCAGACCGAGCAGGCTGCCGTAGCGCAAGGCCACCAGCAGCGACGCCAGCCAGAGCCACGGAAAACCATTGTGCAGCAGCAACGGGTCTTCAGGATGGAGCCAGTGCGCCACGGCCAGTACGACCAGCACGAGCACGACGGTCTCCACGATCGCGAACGGCCGCGCCACCGCGGGCGCCAGCAGGCGGCGCACGCGTCCGAGATTGCCGAACGGATGCGCATGGCGCGGCTTCGAGGCGCCTGGGTTGTTTTCCACGGCTGCGGTATTCACGGCCATTTCCTTTTCACATGTCGGGTTGCGGCCGGCGGCCCGCACTTCGGGCGCAAACACGCAACCTTGGGGATATGCTTATTGATGCTTTTACTGACGCGCTTGCAACGGCGACAGAACCTTGGCGATCAGCGAGGTCGCCACGCTCGACAGACCCGAGCGGCTCCAGCCCGTACGCGTGCCCGTCGCGCTCCACACCACGGCGCCGTTCGACACGTCGATCAGTTCGAACGTCACGCCGACCACCGGCTCGCCGTCCACGCCCGTTTTGTAGCGCCATTCTTCAACCGCGCCCGACAGCACATAGCGGGCGTTCTGCGAACGCGCCCATTCCAGCGCTTTGTCGCTGTCGGCGCGCTGCGTCGTGTCGAACAGCGAGTTGCGGTTCGAATCGGCCGGCGCGATGCGCACATCGGCGATCCCGCCCGCGCGCAGCGTGTTGGCCGCGATCGATTCCGCGCTGTGACCGGCATCCGGCGTTTCAGTGTAGTTGGCGATCGACACCACCGCCACCTTGTCGCCGCGCGCGAGCGCGGGGCCCGAGGTCTGGCGTACCGTGCCGCATGCGCTCACCATCAGGGCCAGCGCGGCTGCCGCGACACACCAGGCGCTCGTACGAGCCAATCGTTTAATGCCGTACATGAAGAATTCTCCTTGGGATAACTATGCGAAATCCGGTTCAATAAAACCAGCTATAGCGCGCGCCGATCTGGGTCACTGGCGTGCCGAGACGCGAGACGCGCTGATGCGAGAAAAAGAGTGCCGCGTGATCGCCGCCGAACACCGTGCCCGCGAGGCCCAGACTGATCGACGGCCCCCAGCCCTGGAACGAGTCGTGCAGCACGCCCACGTCGAGGAACGGGCGCCATGCGCGCGTGTACTGGTCGATCAGATCGTTGCCGAAACCGAAGAACAGCCCGTATTGCGAATAGGTTTGCGGAACGAAGGTCGATGCGTCGGCCGGCCCGGCGCTCGCCGGAATCAGCCGCGAAATCAGGCCGTCCGCGGAGCCGCTCGCGCCGTAGTCGCCATGCGCGCCGATCAGGCGCACCGTGTAGTCCGGATAGTTCGTGCGGATCCGATAGCCGATCTCACCCGTCGAGAGCACGCCGCTGCCGAGGTAATTGCGCGCCTGGCTATAGAAACGATCGGCTTCGACGGTGCCCGTCGCATACAGATGCTGCGTCGCGCGGTACGTGATCGTGCCGACCACGTTGTCCTTCATGCCGCCGACCAGCAATGCCTGCGATTCCCGCGCCGTCTGATTGCGGCCCGCTTTCAGCGCGATCGACAGCGGCGAGTTCCTGCCCCACTCCGCGCCCACCGACACGCTATAGAAACTGTCGAGCGCTTCGCGGCGGCCGGCGGTCACCATGAAGGCGGTGTCGTAGGTTTGACGGCGCGCGTAAAACTCCACCGAACGATCCACCGAAGGCACGTTGGTCAGTTGCGACTCGTCCGTCGAGTGCTGAAAGCGTTGGACACCGTTCACGCCGATCATGTAGAGATCGGCGACCTTGATGCTGCCCGCCAGCGTCTGCTCCACATAGTCGAGCGGATGTTCGACGAAGCTGGTCACGGTCGCGTCGAGCGATTGCGGCCATGTCAGCGCGGTTTGCTCCAGCCGGCTGTGCAGTTCCGAATCGTAGGGCGCGCCTTCCAGGCCCTGGAACGCGAGGTTTTCCGCCGCGCCCGGACGATCCACCGCGATCGAAGCATCGATGCGGTTGTAGAGCGGCAAGCGTGCGCCTTGCTGGTCGAGCAGACGCTCCATGGCGGGCTTGTCGTTTTCGGCGAGCGCGATCGCGATCAGCTGCTCGGACGGCTGCACCAGCACGTTGGCGTACTGGCGGGCCAGCCAGCGCTTCGCCAGCGGACTCGCTTCATGCGACATCGCCCAGGCGAGCGCCACGTCGCGCGCCACCGACGAACTCAACAGCGCCTGATCCGGCGACTTCGCCGCGGCGGGTGCCTTCACCGGTTGCGCGGGCGGCAGGCCGGCCGCGTCGCCGAGCAACGTGCGGCGCGCATCGGCGTTGTCGTTGCGGCCCGCGTCGCTCGCGAGCAGATCGATCAGGAAAGCCTTCGACACGTCCGCGTTTTCGAAGATCGACGCAAGCGTGACGCGACGGCCGAGCATCTGCTCACGCACTTCGCCGCCCTGCGAGGCGCGCGTGCGCAGCACGATCTGGCCTTGCGCGCTGTTGGCGCGAATCTCGGCCTCTTCCTGCTGCATCTGACGCCAGACGTTGCGGCGGATCGACCAGGCGAGATCGCTGCGCCCCGCCATTTCCTGCGCTTCGGCGTAGGCGAGTTGCCACAGCGGATCGCGCGACATCGACGCCGACTGCAGGCGCAGATACTTGAGCGCCGCTTCCGGCCGGTTCAAACGCATCTGCGCGGCGGCCAGCGGACCCCACAAAGCCGGTGCCTGAGCGGGCGCATCGCGCCATTCGGCGACTGCTTCGCGCAATTGCGCTTCGCTGCCGTAGTCCACCAGCGTCCAGAGCAGCGCGGCGCGCAAATCGAGTGTCGCGCCGGGCAGCGACACCGCGTGCTGCAAATCGCGCAACGCATCGAGCGGACGATCGATCTGGCGATAGTACTCGGCCCGCACGCGCAGGAATGCCGGGTCGGCTTCGCCCGCGGCCAGCTGCTCGGGCGTGAGGCTCTTCAGCAATTCATCGACGCGATCGTATTGCTCGGCATCGGTGTAATAGTGAATCGCGCTTTGCAACGCGCGTTGCGAATGGTCACGGCGGAACTGCAATTCGGACGTGCGCGCTGCGTCGATCGGATACGCGTCGTAGAAGTACGTCATCGCGCTCAGGTCCTCAGGCGCCGCCTGGCCGCTTGCCAGCAGATGCTTGTAGGCGTCGTTCGCGATATCGTCACGCTGCAGCAGGCGCGCGAGCTGCGCGGCGTTGCGCCAGAACAGCACATCGTCGTCCTTGGCGCCGCGGCGCGCGGCGAGCAGCGTGTCGAGCGCGCCCTTGTAGTCGCCGTGACGATACAGAAGGCTCGCCGTGCGCAGCGCGTATTGCGTGTTCGACGGATAAAGCTGGTTCAGCTTGCGGTAATAACTCAGCGCTTCGTCGTCGTGACCCGAGCGCTCGGCGAGCTGACCCAGACGCGCGTCGATCGCTTCCGCCGGCGAATTGCGCTGGCGGCCGCGCAGGAACGCCAGCGCGTCGTCAGGACGGCCGAGGCGTTCGTAAGCCGCGACTACGGAGTCGACCAGCTTCAGGTCGCCGGGCGAAGCATTCGATGCCTGGATCAACGCGGCCAGATAGGCGTTGTCGTCGTTGAGCATCGGCGCGAGGCGCATCACGTTTTTCCAGCCTTCCGGATCGTGCGTGGCTTGCGCGTAGGCGAGCCACATCTGTAAAGCGAGCGGCGACGCGTGATTCCATTCGGCGACCTGAGCGAGGCGCTTGGTCCAGACCGGCGAACCTGGGTTCTTGCTGACCTGCTCGGCCGCCACGCGCTGAGCGTTGGGCAGATCGCTCGATTCGAGGAACGACTGATAGAGGAGGCCCGGCACGTCGTTGGCAGCGGCGGCGGCCGGCGCAGCCGCGGCGGCTGATGCCGTTGCGGCGGGCGCGGCAGCAGCGGGTTTCACGGACGCAGGCGCAGCGCTGGACGCCGCGACGCGCACGACATGCACCTCGCGCGAACCATGGGTACTCGCGCGCACGGCAAGACCGGGCCGTACTTGCGGACCATCCATATAGGCGTACTGCCCCTGCGTGCCCGCTTCGCTTGCACGCTCGCGGATAAAGTCGACGAGGCGCAGCGCGCCGTCTTCTTCTGGCTGAGCCTGCGCGTAACCGGCCAGCGCCTTCGCGTAACGGTCCACGAGATCCGGACGATGCGCCGCGCGCGCCAGATTCAGCAGCACCACGAGCGTTTCGTGATCGTGCCTGAATTCGGCGCCGTGTTGATCGGCGGCAGCGAGCGCTTCGTCGAGCAGATTGCCCGACTGCAAGGCCTTGATGCCTTCGATAAAGCACTGACGTCTCGCATCGACCGTCGCCGCGCTGGCTTGCAAACGGAACCAGCCGTTCGCCGCGCCACGATAGTCGCCGCCATACATGGCAAAGCGCACCACTTCGCGGTTCCAGCGCGTTTGCTGCGCGGGGTCCTGTACCGCGAGGCGCGCGTAGAGTTGCCCGGCGAGCTGCTGCGCATTCACCGACGCCGCGGCCTCGGCCAGCATCTGCAGATCGGCATTCGACCACGTCAGCGCAGCCGCATTCGTGAGCTGCGTGCGCAAACGGTCAAGCGCGGCCTCGCGGCCCGGATCGTTGGCGGGCAGCGCGAACGTCTCGCGCGTGTCGACGCTCAGACGCAGCAATTGCGCCGCGCGGCGCAGGTGCTCGTCCGGCATCGCCTCCATGCGGGCGGCAATACGGCGCGCGTCCTCGTTGCGGCCCAGACGCACGTACTGCGTGCCGAGCACCGAGAGGATTTCCGAGTTATCGGGCTGCACGCGCAGCCATGCTTCCAGATACGCGATGCTGAGATCGCTCGGCGCGTCGGTCGAGGTCATCCGGCTGCGCAGACCGCCGCGCGGATGCACGAGATAGAGCGTGATCAACACGACGCCCGCGAGCAGCAGGACGAGCCACGTGGGCGCGATGCGAGGGCGGTTATCGACCACAAGCGACCTCGATTGACTGATAGTTCAATTTGTGTCCGACGTCGGCCGGCGTATCGAAACGCAGGAATTCGCCGTCGCGGCGCGTGGCGACCGGCTGCTTGTTGACGCTGACCTTGCACTGCTGCGCGTTGGCCAGCTTGACGAACGGCTGATAGTGCCCGGCGAACTCGAAACGCACGCCCTGCGCCGTGCGCTGGAAATTGCGCACGAAACCGTTGGCTTCGCCGATATACGGCGCCGCGTCCGTGGCGTTGCCGATCGCAAAGCGCGCGCTGCCGCCGTCGATATGGATATACGTGCCGTCCGGACCGTTCGAGAAACCCGTCACGCCGGAAGCATCGGCCAGCGACGGTCTGGCCGCCTGCGGCCAGTGCAATTCGCGCACCTCGCCGTTGCCGCGCACGAGCCAGTCGTTCGCCTGGGGACCCACCTCTTTCGCCACCGCGAACGTGTGCCAGTCGAGCACCTTGCGGATGTACTCGCTCACGTAGACCGGCATGACCGGCTGCTTGAGCACCGCCGAGAAGATCTGGTCGAGCGCGCGCAGCGAGGCCACCTTGGTGCCGCTGTACATGTGGTAGTAGATGTCGATCGGCTTGAAGCGCAGCGGCTTGTCGGTCATCGAGAAAGTTTCGAGCACGCGCTGGAAGCCGTAGAACGGGCCTTGCCAGTCGTTCGTGTAGACGTTCTCGTCCTGATTCGGCGCGTACACCTGATAAGCGCCCGGCCCCTTGTCCACGCCGATCGGCGCGATATTGGTCCAGCTATTGGCCGATCGGGTGATGACCGTGTCGCCGCCGTTGAAGTTGTAGACGCCGGCTTCGTACACCTTGCGCACGACGAAACCCGGCGGGCGGCAGTCGCCCGACCATTGCAGCAGCACGGTCTTCTTTCCGGGGGGCGCGAGGCGCGTGTTGATGTAGTCGATCGAACCGGTGATCTCGCGGTCGATATTGAAGTGATACCCCGGAATGTTCAGCGAGAACGCCGCGTCGCCGCCTCCGCGATCCACCTGCGCGCCGGTCTTGCTGTCCACCTGCTCCCACTGGAACGGATGCGAGTAGGTGTGCGTGCCGATCTCGACGTGCGGCAGCGCGAACATCTTGCGGGCGATCTCTTCGAGACGCGGCGAGATATCCGGATGCAGACCCTTGGGACCCACTTCACCTTCGATCACCGAAAGCGTCATCGGCACCTGATAGCGGGTGAAGATCTGCTCGTATAGCGCTTCGCCGGAATAGTCAGGACCGGGGAATTCGGCGCGCGAGGCGAAACCGTCGCCGTCCACGTGGGACATGAACAGACGCCGGCCGTTTTCAGTCGTGACGCTCGGCGACGGCATGTCCTGCAAATGCAGTGCGGCTTTCATGAACGCCATGGGCTGGATCGCCCAGCGTTCCTGCTCGATGCTGTCGAGCGACGTCACGGTGTACGGGCTGAGCGCGTAGCCGCCCCACGGCGTGAGCGCAACCTGATCGAGCAGCACGCCGTTGGCCGAAACACGCAGCAGCGACTGGCTGCGCGAGCCCACGCGCACGCCTTGCAGATCGCGCGGTTCGGGTTTCGGGCTGATTTCGAAGCCGACCATCGGGTCGCTCTTGACCACCGTGACCGGCGCGGCCAGTGTGCCGCCCACGGCTTGCAGATCGAGCGCCGCGCCCGCCGACCCGGCCGCGTCGAAGCCGAACGCGCCGAGGAAAGCAACAGGCACATGATCCGCCATGCGAGCCGCGATCCAGCGTTGCCACGCCTCCGGATCCGGCACCGCGCCGCGCTGGATCCACGCGACGACGCCCGCGTAACGGTCCGGCGTAATGCCGTCGGGCAGACGCGACGAGAAGTCGGCGTACTCGACGTCGTAACCCATATAGTTGAGCGGCGTGGCCAGATCGCGCACGCCGGCGCTCAGGTCGAGCGGGTCTTTGGTATCGCGGTCCTGCACGACGAGAATCTTGCGCGGCAGAACCTCGATCTTGCCGATGCCGACCACGTCGCGTGCCTTGCTCGTCACATAAGGCAGCATGCCGGTCGACACGACTCGCGCGGCGGTGTCGCGAGCGCATTGCCGATCGTTGCGCGCGCAATATTCCACGGACACCACCGGCACGCCGCTTTGCTGCGTGAACGCGCGTGCGTCCGCAACGCGCTGTGCGCGCAATGCTTCGGGGACGTCCAGAAGCTGGCCGCTGTCGTCGATACCGCGCACTAGCGAATCGCCGACTACCGCGTAGAGCGACTTCGCCACCGGCAGCGCGTTGCGCATCACGTCGGCGCCACCCGCTACGAGGCGCGCATCCGGATGAGCTTGATGAATGCGGCTCGCTGCGGCCACGGCTGCGGGCGTGTCGAGCAGGAAGCCACGATAGCCGCGCTGCCACAGCGGCTCGATCTGACCGGAGAGGAACACGTCGGCCGAGCCGGCGGACTCGGCGCCGCTAGTGCGCGCGATCCACGTGGTATGCGCCAGCGGATGAGCCGCCGGGTCGAAACCGGTAGCGGGGTCGACCACGACGGCGTCGAATGCTTGCAATTCGCCGACAGGCGGATTGGCTGCGTAGAAGAAAGCAAGGTTGGGTTCGGACACGGCGGAGTGAGCCGCCACAGCGGCGGACTGCGACGGTGCGGCTTCGGCCTGCGTCGTTGCTTGAGTCGCTGCGTGAGTCGCTGCGTGTGCTGCAAGCGGTGCAATCCCGGCCGCGCCAAGCACTACCGCAATCAAGGTTCGCGTCAGAAATCTTTCGCCCGCGCGTTCGACAACCCCGCAAGAGTCCCCGCCGGCGCATGCCCGGGTCCGCTTCTTCATCGCCAAAATCTTTTCCCCGTTCAGTCTGAACGCGAGCGGCGTTCTCCCTGTGGGGGAGAAAGTTTCCGCTTGCGGATTTTCGAGCCGGCCCGTCGGCATTATTTACATCGCGCAAAACTAACATTGCGGTGGATGCAATACCGACTTTTTGTCTGGTTACTGGTAAGGCCGAGGAAGATATCACATGACATGGGGTGTCTCAAGCTCGCTTATGCCGTTGCCTGAATCCCAATAGTTAAATAACGGCAAATGCATCCGCTTGAATTCAAAGGCAAACGATTGCGCGCCTCTAAAAGCCGGATAGTAAAGGCGGCACTGCCTGAAACCAATTCGTCAAGAGAATCGACGGTGTGTTGGAAAATCACCTCAGAGAGTGCCGATCACGCCCGCGACGCTTAATTCTTCTGATCATTAAATCAGGATGCGCTGCAGTACTTCGTCGAAATCGCCAAATCTTTTTAAGGCATGTCTAACACGCGCATTTGACTGCTCGCCTTCTCGGCTCGGGCACCGCACCCAGCAATAAGTACCGAAACGCATAGACAGGAATTAATTTTCCGATATCCTTCACGGGCATTCGATTCAAACGCTGCGAATAAATAAATCGGCACCCTAAAGAAAATTCAGGAGATGCCGTAAGCGCAGTTTGGGCAAACCCGGAGCGATCCGGCGACGCAAAGCTACAGGGACTCCCTTGCGGGAGTTTGCCAGTTGCCCGCCGTATCCACGGCGGGCCAATCGACAGCGGTGACCACACCGCGTCAGGAGGCTACATGCAAGACAATCGGGGAATGGGTGCAGTTGCGTTTGTGGCTTCGGAATCGGCGGAAGCAGTCCGTCTTTTGAGCCGCACGGGTAGAAGTCTGAAACGGGCCGGGCTGATCGCGGGCCTGCTGGTTGTGGGATGCCTGAACGGCACTGCCTTCGCGGCGAGCGCGGCGACCACGACAACCACGAGTCTCGTCGTCCCCTCCTACTTCAATGCCACCAGCAGCGTCGCGAACTGGAACAGTCTCGTGACCTCGGCGCGCAAGGTGCCGACCACGGCCATCCTGAATCCCAACAGCGGCCCTGGCGCCAAGGAAGATCCCAACTACGCGGCGGCCGCCGCCAGGCTTCGCGCCGCCGGCGGCAAGGTGCTGGGCTATATCTCCACCTCGTACGGCAAGCGCTCGCTTTCCGCGGTCGTGACCGACATCAACGCCTACGTGGCGATGTATAAGGTGGACGGCTTCTTCATCGACGAAATGACGTCCGACAGCCAGATGTCGCACATCCAGTTCTATCAGTCGATCTACAACTACATCAAAGGATTGAACGCCACCTACTCGGTGACGGCCAATCCGGGCACCAACATTCCCGAGCTTTACGCGAGCTTGCCGACGGCGGACCAGTTCGTCGTATTCGAAAGCACCGCGAAGAGTTATGCGAAATACCAGCCGATGAGCTGGCAGGCCGCCTATCCGAAGAGCCGCTTCGTGCACATGGTGTACGGCGCGACCGCCGCGCAGTTGCCGGGTGTCGTGCAATACGCGAAGACTCATGGCGCGGGCGGTGTGTATGTCACGTCGCTCGCCGGCGGCAATCCGTATAAGGCGCTGCCGCCCTATTGGAACGATGAAGTCACGGACGCCGCCGCGCGTTGATGAGCCTACTCATATCGATGTCGATATCGATATCGACATGATCTTTGCAGCGGCCGGCGACGCCGGCCGCTGCATCGCGAGCGCGACTAGAACACCCCCATCAGTTTCGACAACTGCGAAACGTACTCGCCGTATAGCGGATCGCTTTTCACCTGATCGGGTTGTCTCGGCCGCGGCAGATCGATCTTGACGTCGTGAATCACGCGGCCGGGGCGTTCGGACATCACCAGCACCCTATCCGACAGAAACACCGCCTCGTGGATGCTATGCGTGACCAGCAACACGGTGAGCGTGCTCTGCTGCCAGATTCTCAGCAACTCGACATTCAGGCGGTCGCGCGTGAGCGCGTCCAGCGCGCCGAAGGGTTCGTCCATCAGCATCACGCGTGGCTCGAGCAACAGAATCTGCCCGATCGCGGCGCGCTGCCGCATGCCGCCCGACAACTCATGCGGATAGCGATCGGCGAATGCCGTCAGACCCAAGGTTTCGAGCAAGGCGGGAAGCCGCTGATCCACCTGCGCGCGCGGCAGATTGCGCAATTTCGCACCGAGCCGGATATTGGCGCCGACGCTCAGCCACGGCAGCAGATTGCTGGTCTGAAACACCACGCCGATGTCCGGCACCGGCGCGCCGATCGGTTCGGCGCCGAGGAGAATACGGCCTTCGTCGCAGGGCACGAGCCCCGCGACCATGCGCAGCAAGGTGCTCTTGCCGCAACCGCTCGGCCCGAGAATCGAAACGAATTCGCTCTCGCGAATCTGCATCGAGACGCCTTCGAGCGCGCTGAACGCTTGCGCGCCGCCGCGCGCGGCAAAACGCTTGCCCGCCTGCTCGACCGAGATCAGCGCGGGCGCTGTCTCGTCCTTGTTCAGTGGATGAATTGCCGCGCCGTTTGCCGCGGCGCGCTGCACGATACGCAACTTGTCGACCAGTGCCATCAGACCGTCACTCCTCTCCACCATACGCCGCGCGAAACCAGTTCGACGGCCCAGTAAAACAGCATGGCCAGCGCGGTCACCATCAGGATCGCCGCGAACGAAAGCGCTGTCTGCGCGTTCGAGGTCGCGAAGACGATCAGGTGCCCGAGGCCGGACTCCGAACCGATGAACTCGCCGACAATCGCGCCGATCACCGCGAGCGGCATGGCGATCTTCAAGCCGTCGATCAGCGCGGGCAACGCGGCGGGCAAGCGCAAATGCCAGAAGGTCCTGGCCGGCGACGCGCCAAGCGCGCGGAAATGCTCGTCCAGATTACGCGGCACGCCGGCCAGACCGCCCATCGTCGCGATCACGATCGGGAAGAACGCGAACAGCACGGCAGCGGCCAGCTTCGAGGCGAATCCATAGCCGAACCATACGATCAGCAAGGGCGCGAGCGCGATCTTCGGCATGCTCTGCAACGCGGTGACGAGCGGGAACAAGGTGCGTCGCGCGATGCTCGACATACTCGCGAGCAGGCCGATCGCAAGCCCGCCGACAAGCGCCAGCGCAAAACCGGCGAACACTTCCCAGGCGGTCGCGAGCGTATCCGCGAGCAACTGGCCGCGCATCTCCCAACCGGCGGCAAACACCTGCGAGAGCGCCGGCAACACGTACTCACGCGTGCCCGTCCAGCGCACGCCGAACTCCCAGACCAGGCCGATCACGATCCAGAACGAGACAGTTTCGATCAATCGCTTCATAAGGGTTCCAAATTATGTCTGGGCGGAAGGATCGGATTTCTTCGCTTCGTCAGCGGTGGTGTGGGCGTCGCCTTGCGCTGTTTGCACCGACTTCTGCGCGGCCAGATGCGGCGGCGGCGGAACCACGAAGCGCTCGAAGCGATACTGATCGAACGATTCGATGGTGCGCTCCCACACCTGCGGCTCATGTTCGTCGCGCTCGCCGATCTGCGTCATCTCGCAGTACACCTCGACGTTGTTGCCGTCCGGATCCTTGAACACGAGGAACAGGTTATTACCTGGACCATGCCGGCCGATGCCGCGTACGATCTCCACGCCATGCTCCTGCAATACCTTGACCGAGCGCTCCATTTCCTCATAGCTGTCGATCAGATACGAGAAGTGTTCGAGTCCGGGTCGCGAATAACGCGGCAGGTCGTTGAAATCGGCGGAATCTTCCGGCAATTGCGCGAGCGCGAGATCGTGGTGATCGCTGCCGGCGCGCAGAAACACCATCTGATCGCCAATCCAGTCGGATACTTTGAGGCCCAGCACTTCCGTGTAAAAGCGCGCGGACTTCTGGATGTCGCGCACCATCAGCACCATGTGTCCAAGCCGCTTAGGACGCAAACTGTTCATTACCTTCTCCTTTGTCATGCACGGGCTGCGGTCTGAATGCGGTTTAAAGCGCGCTTCATTCCACAAACCGGTTCGTATAAAGGTCGGCCGCCTTCACCTTCGCGCCGGTGCCGAACGCTTGCGACACGAACGCCGCGGTGGCGTCCATGCGTGCCGGGCGCAACCAGCCGGTCTTGTGTTGCGCGGGGTCGTCGGTGATCAGGCCGTTGGTCTCGACGATCTGCTGCAACAGAATCGTCTTGTCGAGCACGGGATATTGCGCCGCGATCGCGTCGGCGGCTTCCTGCGGATGCTCGCGCATCAGCGCATAGCCGCGATAGGTGGCGGCCACAAAGCGCTTGACCACGTCCGGATGTTGGGCCACGAAACTGTCCGTGGTGACGATACCGTTGCCCATCATGTCCAGACCGAAATCGCGGTAATACACCTTGCCGAGTTGCTGCCCTGCCCGCTTCACCAGCGCGGCCTGCACCGGCAGGCTCGCGCCTTCCCAGCACTCGGACAGGTCGATGCGCTTTTGCAATAACGCGGTGTTGATCACCGCCGGATCGAGCCGAACCGTCTTGATCGCATCGGGTGCCATGCCGTTCTGCTTCAGCCAGGCCGGCATGATGTTCTGCACCGGCGACGCGCCGCCGCCACCCAGCGTCATACCGGCGAGATCCTTCAGCGAGCTCACCTTGAAACCGGGCCGTTCCAGATAACACATCGCACCGGGCCAGCGCGTGTTGATCGCGCCGACCATCACGGCATGGCCGCCGTGCGCGCGATTCAGCATCACGCTCACGGGATCGCCGTAGCCGAACTCGAACAGACCGCCATCCACTTCATTGACGGTGCGTTGGCCGCCATAGCCGCGCATCACGCTGACATCGAGCCCTGCCTCGCGGTAGTAGCCCTTGGCGTGAGCGAGCAGAATGCCGCCCGTGCTGCCCTGCGGCAGCCACGCCAGATTCACGCGCACCTTGTCCGCAACCCGCGCGGCGGGCTTATCCGTCGTTTGAGCGGCCGCGTGGACGCCGGTAAAGAGCGTCGCGGCGGCGAGCGCGGCAGCGCTCAACGCCGTGCGCCGTGTGAGTTCCGACACTCTCCGCGCCACTGCGCGTCGTATCCGCTGCAACATGTCGTGTCCCGTCAATGAGTAGAGTCAATGGATGGCGCTCAGCCCGCGACCAATGGATTCTCGATCGAACCGATGCCGTCGATGGAAGCGACCATCACGTCGCCCGCCTTCAGATAGACGCCGCGCCCCATGCCGACGCCGGTCGGCGTGCCCGTGGCGATCAGATCGCCCGGTTGCAGCGTGAGGATCGTCGATAAATATTCGATCTGCTCGGCGATGTTGAAGATCATCCCGGACGTATTGCCGTCCTGCATCATTTCGCCGTTCACCGAAAGACGCATGCGCAGATTCTGCGGCTCGGCGATGCACGCGCGCGGCACGAACCACGGCCCGAGCGGACCAAAGGTATCGAAACTCTTGCCGCGAAACCAGTCGTGTTTGAACGGATAGTCGGTACGGCGATTCAGGTCGCGCGCGCTGACGTCGTTCAGAATCGTGTAGCCGGCAATGTAGTCGTAGGCATCCTGCTGGGCGATGTGACGGCCAGTTTTGCCGATCACCACGGCCAGTTCCACCTCCCAGTCGACCCGCTCGGCGTGCGGCGGAATTACTACCTCGGCGAGCGTAGGCACGACGCTCGTTTCGGCTTTCATGAACATGTACGGCGTGCTTTCCTCGCGCGGCGCGAGTTCGGTGCCCATCTCCCGAGCGTGCTCGTAATAGTTCGAAGCGGCCGCAAAAATACGCCGCGGCTGGAACGGCACGCATAGCGCATGCCCTTGTAGCGCCGCAATCTCCAGCGTGCCCGCCTCGATCGCGCGCGCCGCCCGTTCGAACCGTTCGACAGCGGCGGCGCCGTCCGTCTCCCAGCCGGCGATCAGCGTGCCGACATCGGCGAGCGGTGCCTCCGGGGCGATCTGATTCAACGCGGCGTGCGCGTCGTACAGCTTGCTGCCGACAGCCAGGCCCATGCCGCTGCGGCCATTCAATTCGTAGGTTGCGATACCAAACCAGGTCACGTCTTGCCTCGCTTTCTGTAGGGGTGAATTTTCGACTGCCGAGGACTCAATAACTGGACTGATACATTCGTATACATTCATGATCGTATACATTCAGTCATCAGTGTATTTTTATTAAAATCCTCGTATACACTTATCGGGGCGTGAACATGTTCACGCGTACACTGCATGAGCTTGCAAAGGCCGGATATGCGCGGTGGCGATTGAGGCGGTTGGGCCGCTGGCGCATAATGAGGGCCGCCTGCCCACGGTTTCGCTCAACCCACGACCATCACGATGACCACGCTCTCCTCCAAGATTTACCGCCTGCTGTGCGACGAGATCATCGACGGCGCGCTCGAACCGGGCCAGAAGCTCGAAGAAGCAGCGCTCGCCGAGCGCTTCAACGCGTCGCGCACGCCCATCCGCGAAGCGCTGCGCGAGCTGGCCGCGCGCGGCCTGGTCGAGCTGACACCGCGCAAAGGCGTGGTGGTCGCGCAGTTCAGCATCGACGAACTCGCCGACATGCTCGAGGCCATGTGCGAACTCGAAGCGCTGTGCTGCCGTTTGAGCGCGCAGCGCATGAGCCTTGTCGAGAAGAAGCAGCTCGAAGAACTGCAGACCGAAATGAACGCCGCGATCGCGCGCGGCGACGAGACGGAGTACTTCGCACTCAATCGCGAATTCCACGAACTGATCTGCAAGGGTGCGCAAAGCAAGTCGCTGGCGCAGATCATGGCGGTGCAACGTCAGCGCCTGGCGGGCTTTCGCGCTGCGCAGCCGGCTTCGCCGTCGCGCTTTGAAGCGGCGACCGACGAGCATCGCGAGATCGTGTCCGCCATCCTCGACTCCGAACCGGAACGCGCGTACAACGCCATGCGCGACCACACCGCGCGGCTGTCGATCGTCGTGCTCGGCCGGCTCAAGCGCCAGCGCACGGAGCGCGAGAACGCCTGAGTTCGCGGCGTTTGCCGGCGTCGCGACACGCGCCGGTAGGCGCTGCGTGTTCATGCGGCCACCGTCGCAAGTGTCGCCATCGCGGGCATCGAAAAATCCAACGCCTGAAGCTGCTGCAGGAGCGCGCCCGATTGCGCGGGGTTCATCGGCGTCAGCGGCGGACGCACGCGGGTCCAGGACTCGTCGTTCGCGAAGTGCGCGACGATATGCTTCAACGCCGGGATCATCGGTTGCGCCTGGACGGCCAGCCGCACGGTCGCCACTTTGCCTTCCCACACTGCCCGTTCTTCCAATGTCGTCGCGTTAAGCAGACTTGCGATCGCCTGCGGCTGAATATTCGCGGTCGCTGAAATGCAGCCGGCGGCGCCGAGCGGCAGCGCCTTGCCGAGCAACGCCTCGGACGCGGGAAACACCGCGAAGCCGGGAAACTTGCGCAGCATCGCCTCGGTGTTGGCCCAGTCGCCCGAACTATCCTTGATGCCCACCACCGTGCGCGGATACGCCGTGATCAGCCGCTCGATCAGCGTGTGCGTGATCGGCACGCCGGTGAACTGCGGGATGTGATACAGCAGCACCCGCAACTGATCCGAACCGATTGCCTGGATCACGTCGGAGTAGTACGCGAACAGACCGTCGTCGCTGACGCCCTTGTAGAAGAACGGCGGCAGCATCAGCGCGCCCGCGCAACCGGCCTCGCACGCATGACGCGTCAAGGCGATCGCGTCGGGCAGCGCGCACGAGCCCGTGCCCGGCAACAGGTGCGCGGGATCGACGCCGGCCTTGATCACGTCATCCAGCAATGCATGACGCTCGGTCAGACCCAGCGAGTTGGCCTCGCTATTGGTGCCGAATAGCGCGAGGCCCGCGCCCTGCCCGACCAGCCAGCGGCAGAACGCGACGAAACGCGGCGCGTCGATGCGCAGGTCTTTGGTGAACGGCGTGATAACCGGTGCGAACACGCGCGGTGTCGCAAAAGCGGGGTGCCTGTGGGCGACCATACGAAACTCCTTGATATGGGATGCGAACGAAAGCGCTTGAACCTGCGCGCTCACGCGCCGAAAAAATCGAGCATGGCGTCGCCTAACAGCGTCTCGCCCGAATCGAAATGCGCGACCACCGAGGTATGGTTGTGCCGCAGCATCTGCACGAAACGTGGTGCGCGTTGCGCGGCTGCTTCGCCGGCACTGCGGCGCGCCGTCAGCACGCGCTCGAAGAACGCCGCGCCGTAAGCATCCAGATATGGGTTTTCGTATTCGGCGACGACCACCATGAGTGGCGTGTCGAAATGCGCCGCGTGAGTCAGCGGCGAACGTGCGGCGTAGCGTGTTGGGTCGGCGCCGAAATAGGCTCGCACGCCGACGGCATTGGGATTGTCGGCATGCACATCCGCGACGAGCCGCGCGCTGATCAGCACGGCGCCCGCCACGCGCGGCATGCTGTCGCGCAATTCGCTGAAGAGCGGGTCGCACAGATACGTGGCGACATGCGCGCCGCCCGCCGAGTGGCCGATCAGAAAGATTCTTTGCGGATTGCCGCCGAATTCGCCCACGTGTCTCTGCGCCCAGGCCAACGCGGCGGCCACATCATCGGCGCCCGCGGGATACGGCGCGTCCGGCGCAAGCCGGTATTCCACATTCAGCGCGACGCAGCCTTGCCGGGCGAACCAGCGCGACACGTTGTCGTAGATGAGTCCGTTAAAGCTCTTGCTGCCGCGCAGAAACGCACCGCCGTGGACAAACAGCACCACATCGGCATTGCCCTTGCGCCGCGTTTCTTCAGACGCGAACACGTCCAGACGCTGCCGCTCGTGGCCGCCGTAAGCCAGTTCGCGCGCGACTTCGAACGATTCGCCGGCATCGCGCGCCGCCGTCACCAACGGCGAATACGCGTCGATCACCAGATCGCGATGGCGGTTGATGTCGCGCCCCCACACCGGCCCGATCTGTGCAAAACGCTGCCTGAGCGCGGCGGAGAGACTGCCCAACGGTTCCTGCAAGGTGTGCATCGGTGGTCCTCATGCATTGCAGCGATTCATCCCGGCCGTCCCGGCCGGCGCATAAAGACCATTCTGGTATATCTAAAAGATTTTGTGTATACATTTATTGTACGTAGTATACCTGGTGAAGTTGCGGACACTCTTGATTCACAGTCACGGCAACCCTCTCCTCGCCCGCGGGCGAATCACCTTCAGGACAATGCAAGGACATCACATGGACAAGCTCCGTCATATCGCGCTTTCGGTTGAAGATCCGGAAGCGGCCGCGCGATTCTTCGAGCAGGCATTCGGCATGCGCCGCGCGGGCAACGCGATGCGTGGCATCTACATGACAGACGGCACGATGAACGTGGCGCTGCTCGACTTCAAGGACGAGACCGTGCCGGGCTACGCCGGCCTGAAAGACGTGCGCGGCGTGATCCACTTCGGCATGTGGGTGGATAACGTGGAAGCCACCGCCGCGCGCGTGGTGGCGGCGGGCGGCACCTATCTGACGGGACGCCACGAGAAAGACCCGAACGTGTTCTACGAAGTGAAATACCGCATGCCCGACGGCACCGTGTTCGACATCACCGAAAACGGCTGGAAAGGCGCGGTGAAGGAAGTGGCACCGGCCGCGCAATCGGCCGATCCGCAACCGTGAGCGGCCGCATGAGCGCCACCTATGTGCTCGCGCTGATCCCGCTGCCCGACGCGACGCTCGATGCGCTGCGGCGCGCTTACGCGCTGCATTACCTGCCGGATGGCTGGCCTGAAACGTGGCCCGCCGGCGTCGACCTGACCAGGGTGCGCGCGGTCGTGACCAACGGCTCGACCGGTTTGTCCGAAGCGCGGATGGCTGCGCTGCCGGCGCTCGAGATCGTCAGCGCGTTCGGGGCGGGCTACGAAAACGTCGATGTCGCCGCGGCCGCGCGACGCGGCATCGTGGTCACGCATGCGCCCGGCGCGAATGCGGCAACCGTCGCCGATCACGCCATCGGTCTGCTGCTCGCGCTCGCGCGCGGCTATGCGCCGCTCACCGAGGCGGTGCGCGGCGGCAACTGGCGCACGTCGCGCGGCGAGCGTGCCACGCTGACGGGCGCGCGGCTCGGGATAGTCGGCATGGGCCGCATCGGCAGATTGATCGCGGCGCGCGCACGGGGCTTCGACATGACGCTCGGTTATCACACGCGCGGTCCGCATGCCGACGCACCCGGCCGCTACTACAGCCGGCTCACGGAACTCGCCGCCGCCAGCGACTTTCTCGTGATCGCCTGCAACGGCGGTCCGGCGACAAAGCATCTGGTCGATCGCGAGGTCTTGTACGCGCTCGGGCCGCACGGCTACGTGGTGAATGTTTCGCGCGGTTCGGTACTCGACACGCGAGCCTTGCTCGACGCGCTGGCGGAGCGCGCGATTGCAGGCGCGGGGCTCGACGTGATCGAGCACGAACCGGAGGTGCCGTTCGAGTTGCTCGACCATCCCGATGTGCTCGTCACACCGCATATCGCGGGACGCTCGCCTGCCTCGCTGATCGCACAACGCGACGCGTTGATCGCCAGCCTGACCCAGCACTTCACGCACACACCCGTCGAATTCGCAGTGCGCACTGTTTGACACGCGGCGGCGCGGCGGACCGCCGCGCCGCCGACCCGCTGTCTTTGCTGTTTTCGTTGTTCCCAACCGCTCACAAGGACTCGCTATGAACGTTCGATCGTTAAGCGCGCTCGCGCTCGTTTGCGCCTCCGCATGGTGTATCGCTTCACAAGCCGTGCAGGCGCAGACGTCCGTCACGCTGTATGGGCTCGTCGGGCTGGATATCGCCAGCAGCAAACGCAGCAACGGACCACCCGCCGCACTCGCCGAACAGAGCCCCGGGCTAACGGCGCCGTACTGGGGCATCCGCATCAACGAAGAACTGGGTGCCGGTTATCACGCGATCGCCGTGCTCGAGAGCTTCTTTCAGCCGACCAACGGCGGCCTTGGCCGCACCGCCGCCGACCCCTTCTGGGGACGCAACTCGTATGTCGGCATCGCCGGGCCATTTGGACGCGTGACGTTCGGCCGGCACACCAATCTGCTCTACCTTGCCGAGCAGGTCGCCAATCCGTTTCAGGCGTCGATCCTGTTTTCGCCGCTCGTCATGCAGACTTTCACCGCGCCCTACGGCGGCGCGATTGCGGGCGACACCGTCTGGAATAACGGCATTCAGTACACCAGCCCGAATCTGAACGGCCTGACCGCCACGGCCGTGTATGCGCCCGGCGGCGTCGCGGGCGCGAACGGGATCTACAACGCCGCGTTCTCCGCGCTCTACGCCGGCGGTTCGCTCACCGCTGTCGCGACGGTACAACGCACGCGCGTGGTTGCGGGTGTCGCGGCGCCGACACAGAACGCGTACATCGTCGGCGCCGCGTACGACTTTTCGCTTTTCAAGCTGTATGGCGCATTGCAAGGACTGCGCACCGACTCGACCGACGTCGGCGCGCACACCTTCGAAACCGGCCTGTCCGTGCCGCTGACCTCACAGCTCACCGCCCTCGCCGAATGGGCGTACACGCGACGCAGCGCGCCGAAAAACATCGTCACAGGCCGCAATACGGGCTCCGCGGGTCTCGACTATTTCTTGTCCAAACGCACCGACCTCTACCTGCTCACCGTCTACGACCGGCTTTCCGGCTATGGCACCGCGATGACTTATGCAGCAGGAATCCGGCATCGGTTTTGACGCGCGATGCCATTCGGGTCAACCCGCTATAACCAAAACGTTGTTTTGTATAAAAAAATAAAGCTCGGAATCCAAATTTTGCCGTGGGTATAATTTTTACCAGTTTGTGTATACACGAACAGAAAGGCCGTAACCGCGGCTGTCGAGCGCGCCGACAGCCGTCTTCACAACACGAAAAGAACGACAATTAGTTTGGAGATGGAATGAAAACGAAGACTCTCGTGTCAGGCGCCTTGATGCTCGCATGCGCCGGGGCACATGCCCAGTCGAAGATCTGGCTGTCCGGCTATGTCGACCTGAACATCGAACATCTGATCTCTTCCGGTTCTGGCGGCAACGTGACGCGCATGTCGAGCGGCGGCCTGAACAACTCGCGCTTCAACCTGAGCGGTGTCGAAGACCTGGGCGGCGGCAACAAGGCCGTGTTCACCATCGAGCCGATGTTCTCCGCGAACACCGGTGTGCAGTCCGCGCAATTTCGCCAGTCGTTCGTCGGCCTGAAAGGCAACTGGGGTGAAATCACGATGGGCCGCCAGTTCACGCCCTCGTACTGGATCGCGGGTTACGCCGATCCGAGCTGGGCAGCGGACTTCAGTATGGTCAACAACATGGAGTTCTTTTACGCGTCGTACCGCGTGGACAACGCGATCCAGTATAAGACGCCGACCTTCTACGGCTTCACCGGCCGGATCATGGCGACCACCGGTGTCGGCGACAGCACGCGCGCGGGACGCTTCCTCAGCACCAGCATCGACTACCGGCATGGGCCGATCTTCATCGGCGCCGTCAGCGAGTTGCAGTACACGCGGGATATCTTCAGGTCCTCGCAGATCCACTCGTCGCGCGACAACTATTTCTCCGCCGTCTACAAGTTCGGCGGCTTCGAGCCGACGGTGATCTATCACACGTACAACGGCTATTACGCGTTTCCGCCCTACGTCGCGTTCAATTCGCAGGGTTGGGATGCGCAGATCGGCGCGCGCTGGAACATCGACGGACGCAACCGTGTGTACCTGAGCGTGGTGCATCGCCACGACGACAACAACACCAGTATTTCCAGCGCCACCGGCGGCGTGATCGGCTACATCTACGGTTTGTCGAAACGGACCGACCTGTATGCCACTTTCGCGCACGTCAAACATCAGCACGACGTGCCCGTGCCTTATCCGGTGACGTTCCAGGTTTATCCGAACAGTGGACAGAATCCGAGCGGCTTCCAGTTCGGTATTCGACACGCGTTCTAATATAAAAAGGAGGAAGCTCATGCTTCGCACAGGCAATCTGAAATCATCTCTCGCAACAGGCGCAATGCTGGCATTCATGTCGGCCGCGGCGTGCGCAAGCGGCGACGCTGCTCAACAGGCTGCGGCTGCGGCTTCTGGCGCGACGGCGGCCGCGGCGACGCCGGCGTCCGGCACGCAGGCGACGCCCGGCACGCCGAATGTCAAGGATCCCTATCTGGCCGCGTGGCTACGTCTGACGCCCGATCGTCGCCCCGTTCCGCTCAAGCCTGGCGTCGATTACGGCATGGATCCGGCAACCGGGCAGTTCGTATGGCCGAAGGCGACGCCCGAAGTGCATCAAGGCCAGCACTTCCCCGGCGAGATGACCACATGGGACAAAAAGAGCTATACCAAGGACGTGAAGGTGCTGGCCTTCTATCCGCAAGTCGGTTCGCCCTTCCACGCCTGGAACAATATCGCCGACTTCGATGGGCACCGTTACCTCTACATTCATGACCGCGACTATCTGCGCATCATGGACGTCACCGATCCGGCCAATGGCAAAGTGGTGTTTTCAAAGGGCGCCACGTGGGGGCCCAAAGGGCCGACTGAACGCTTCGATCCGAACAATGCGCATGACTACCTGGGCGGCGCCACCATCGTGTGGAGCAAGAAGCTCGGCAAGCCGGTGCTGGTCGCGTCGTTCGAAATTGGCCGCTACGGTCTGCTAAGCGACAAGAGTGAGCAACCGGACAAGGTCGAGGCACAGCGTCACTACAACTCGCTCAAGGGTTTCAAGGTCTTCGAAATGGACGGCCCGCTGCCGAGCCAATGGAAGTTGATCGCGACGCGCACGACCGACTACAAGCATCCCGATGCGCCGATCGGTCAGCAACAGGGTTCAGGTTCGCTCGACGCGCCGGAATACTACGGTGGCAAGTACATGATCCTGTCCGCCGCGCCGGACGACAGTTATGGTTTGACCGAGTACCCAAACTATCTGTATTCGCCGGGCTATCAGGTGTGGGACATGTCCGATCCGGCCGATCCGAAGTTCGTCTCGCAGATCTCCGTGCCGGGACAGATTCTCGGCAATGAGGCGCACGAACAGGCGTATATGACGAATCCGCGCGCGGGCAATCGTACTTCGTGGATGGGTTCGCGTATTCCTATCTTCCTGCCGAAGCCGCTGGAGCAAGGCGGCAAGATCGGCTTCGGCGCGATGGGCGGACTCGGGCTCTATTCCTTCGATCTGTCGAATCCTGCCAAACCGAAGGTGCTCGGCAACGTGAACACGGCGCCGAGTTTCGCGGGCACCGAATACGACAACGCCGATGTCAGCCAATACGACCGCACCGGTTATGTGCTGACGAGCGGCTATCCAATGAACCGTGACTGCTACGAACCGTACAAAGACATCTTTGTAGTGGACGCACGCGATCCTTCGCATCTGAAGGTCGCGGCGAAGCTGCCGCAGCCGACGCCGCCCGAAGGCGCGCCGTTCACGAGTTTCTGCCAGCGCGGCGGCAACTTCGGTCCGAAACGGTCGAATGCGACGGGGCAGCCGGGCGGCTGGCGGCAAGGTGTGATTCCGTATTCGTTCTATAACGCCGGTGTGCAGATTTTCGATGTGCGCGATCCGGCCAAGCCGACCATTGCCGGGTATTTCGTGCCGGCGCTGGCTGATGAGAGCGAGTTGCCGAGTTACACCCTGGGCAAGGGCGTGCTGGCGATTTATACGGAGTACGACCGGAATATCATCTGGGCTTTCACGGAGAACGGGGCCTATGCGTTGTCTACGCCGTTGCTGGGCAAGCCTGTGATCGGTGCGCCGGCCAAGCCCTGGCCAGCTCGGTGAGTTGGTTCTTCATCTTTCTCTATTGATGCGTTTTTTTGGTGAGCGCTTTGCCCTGCCGGCGGTTTTCGTCGGTGGGGTTTTTTGCGTTTCTTGTTTTTGTAGTTGTTATGGGGTATGGGTATGAATTTACGTATTCTGAGTGCTGCCTGGTTGTATTTGATTTGTGGGAGTACTTTTGCGGCGGCACCCGCCGGTGGCGTTACTACAGGCCGGTCTATTTCCGCCAGCGAGCAGACTTGCCGCGCTTGTCATTCAATGGATACGACCAAGGTCGGCCCGTCTTTTCGGGCTATCTCCGAACGGTATCGCGGCGACTCCGATGCTGTTGCCAAACTGAAGAAGAGCATGCTCGAAGGTAGTTCGGGGAAGTGGAATACCGGGGCGCAGATGCCGCCTAATGCCATTTCCGCCGAGGAGGCTGAGCGGTTTGCAAAGTGGGTTTTGGAGGTTCGGTAGACCGCGTCCGGTGCTTTCGCCTTGCACTTGTGCGGTCATCTGAAACGCGACTGACGGAACAGTACCGCGTACGCCGATGACCGCACCCGCCAGTTGAGTGCCCACCAGAAACGCCGTATTCAGCTCGAATAGGCGTCCATAAGCAAATCAGTCTCGCCCGATTGCGCGGCTACGATGCTCAAACAAAAAAAAGCGCGCCGGGGGCGCGCACAAGACATACGATCTGCATTGAATCCGGGAATATTTCGATCTTCCTGACAAGCGCCCGGACGGACTCACACCGGAGTTTTCAAACGTTCATGCAAGCTCGGCCGCCGCACCCTCAACCGCTCGCTTGCGATACCAGACGAAATAAACGACCAGCAGGGAAACAATAAACGGCACGCCAATCACGAGCGTCATTCGGAACTCCCTGGTGAACCACGTGGTAACCAGTGCACTCACCATCAACCCGGCTCCCAACGCGGACGTCCCCGGATAACCCCACATCCTGAACGCCAACGGCGCGCCCTGATGCCGATGACGAAAGAAGAAATGCGTCACGAAGATCATCAGCCAGGTAAACATCGCCCCGAACATGGAAACCGACATCATCAACACAAACGAAGCGTCCGGATAAACCACGTTCAACACGGTAGCCAGCGCGATCCCGATCGTCGATAACCACAGCGCGGCGACAGGCACGCCTTTACCGTTCAATGCCCCCAACTTTCGCGGTGCATAGCCGGCCCGCGACAAGCTGAACATCATCCGCGTCGTGATATAGAGCTGGCTGTTCATCGCCGACAATGCCGCCACCAGAATCACAAAGTTGATGACGCCGGCCGCACCCGGCACGTGAGTCGCGGCCATCACCCGCACGAACGGACTCTCGTCCGTTCCGGCCGCATTCCACGGCACGATCGCCAGCATGAGCGCCAAGGTCAGCAGATAGAAGAACACCAGGCGGAACATCGTCGCGCGAAAAGCTCGCGTGATCGCCTTCTGTGGATCGCGCGCCTCGCCCGCCGCGACCGCGATCATCTCGATGCTCAGATAACTGAAGATCGAAACGATCACCGCGACCCACATACCCCATACGCCCTTCGGAAAGAAGCCGCCGTGCGACGTGTAATTGGCAAAGCCGATCGTCGAATCCGCCGGTGCGCCGAACACCACATAAGCGCCGAGCAGAATGAAGCCGACGATCGCGACGATCTTCAGCATCGAAAACACATACTCCACCGCGCCGAACACTTTCACGCTGACCGAATTGATGCCGATCAGCGCCGCCGAAAATCCGACGATCCAGTACCAGCCAGGCACGGCGGGAAACCAATACTTCATATAGACGGCAATGGCCGTCACCTCGGTGCCGACCGCGAACACGATCGACGACCAATACGCGTAGCGCACCAGAAAGCCCGCCCACGGCGCGATATAGTGCTCGGCATACGCGCCGAACGAACCCGAAGTGGGATGCGCGACGGTCATCTCCGCGAGACATCCCATCAGCAGCAATGCGATCAGCGCGCCGATCGCATAACTCACCAGCACGCTCGGCCCGGCAAACCCGATCGCAAAACCGCTGCCGAGGAAAAGCCCGGTACCAATCGCGCCGCCAATCGCGATCATCGACAACTGCCCGGTCGACAATCCGCGCTGCAATCCCTTCTCACGTTCGACAATCGTGTCGAAGCCTCGCTGCTCTTGCGTCATCTTGTGTCTCCTCCTGGATGCGCTTGCGTGTGGACACAAGCGCCGGTGCCGCGCCGTCGTGCGGCTTCGCTATTCGAAGCGCGGCGTATGCTTCACTATCGACCCTGCAAACGCTTTACGTGACCGACTTGCGAGCTTTGAACTCGTCGGTATTCCACGCATCGGTCGCGATGATGTCCTTGAGTTGCGCTATCGTGTCCCAGATATCCACATAGCGCACATAGAGCGGCGCGAAGCCGAAGCGCAAAATATCCGGCGCACGAAAGTCGCCGATCACATTGCGTGCGATCAGTGCCTGCATGATCGCGTAGCCTTGCGCGTGGCCGAGTGAAACCTGACTGCCCCGCATTTCGGCGTCGCGCGGCGAAGCCAGCGTGCAACCCAGCCCCGTCAGTTCCTGATCGGTCAATTCGATAAACAGGTTGCCCAGCGCCACGCTCTTGTCGCGCAGCACGTCGAGATCGACACCGTCGAAGGCCTCCAGCGCGCTCTCCAGTGCGATTACGCCGAGTTGCGGCGCGGTGCCCGTCAACATCCGGTCGATGCCAGGATGCGGCGCATAGTCATGCGCGAATTCGAACGGTCTGGAATGCCCATGCCAGCCGGTCAGCGGCTGACGCACGGCCTCGATATGGCGCGACGCGACGAACACGAAAGCCGGCGCGCCAGGCCCGCCATTCAGATACTTGTAGCCGCATCCGACCGCAAAGTCGGCATCGCAACGATTCAGATTCACGGGCATGGCGCCCGCCGAATGACACAGGTCCCACACGATCAACGCACCGGCCTCTTGCGCCTGACGCGTCACCGCTTCCATGTCGTAGCGTTTGCCGGTTTTGTAATTGACGTGCGTGAGCGACACGATTGCCACGGTGTCGTCTATAGCCGAAACGATCTCATCGGGATCGACGCAGCGCAGGTCGCACCCGGTCATCTCCGCGACGCTCGACGCGATATACACGTCAGTAGGAAAGTTGGTGCGTTCGGCCAGAATCACATTGCGGCCGGGGCGCATGCGCGTGGCCGCCACCAGCACCTTGAACAGATTCACCGAGGTCGAATCGGCGACGATCACTTCGTCCTGGCCCGCGCCGATCAGCCTGGCGATCTTGTTGCCGGTGCGCTGCGGTGCCGGATACCAGCCGGCGTCGTTCCATGAACGGATCAGACCGTGCGCCCATTCGTGCTTCAATGCCTGTTCGATGCGCGCGGGCACATTGGCGGGCATCGCGCCCAGCGAGTTGCCGTCGAGGTAAATCGTGTCTGCGGGCAGATCGAAGCGCGCGCGGCAATGGGCCAAGGTGTCGGCAGCGTCGAGCGCGGCGCAGTGTTCCCGGGTAATCATCTGGCTAATTTCCTGTTATTTCTCATTGCAATGACAAACGCTATGAAGCGCCGCCTGAGTTCGTCTTTTAAGAAGCGTGCGCGATGTTCACCGGCAGGCCGAAGAATCGCTGTGCGTTAGCGCCGAGGATCTTGGCCTTGGCCGTCTCGCTCAGTTGCGGATGATGCGCGACGAGGTCGCCGATCTTCAGTTCGCCGAGCGGGAACGGATAGTCGGAACCGAGCAGCACATGGTCCTCGCCCATCGTTTCGACGAGCAGACGCAACGCGCCTTCGTCGAACACGGCGCTGTCCACGTGAAAGCGTTCGAGGTACGACACTGGTGGATTGGGGCAATCTTCACGCACGATGTCGCGCTGCTCCCACGCGTTCTGCACACGGCCGAGCAGAAACGCAAAGCTGCCGCCGCCATGCGCGAAGCACAACTTGAGCGACTTCGGAATCCGCTCGAACGCGCCCGACAGAATCAGCGACACCATGCTCAATTGCGTTTCCGCCGGCATGGCGACCAGCCACGGCAGCATCCATTTCTTCATGCGGCCGTCGGTCATCATGTCCCACGGATGCACGAGTACGGGAATGCCTTCGTTCGCGCAGTGCGTGAGGAAGGTCACGAGATGTTCGTCGTCGAGATCGCGCGGGCCGAGGTGATTGCCGATCTGCACGCCGCGATGGCCGGCGCGATGCGCGCGCGTCGCTTCGCGGCAAGCCAGCTCGACATCCTGCAGCGGCACCTGGGCCAGCGCCATCAAGCGCTGCGGTGCGTGTGCGCAGAGTTCTAGCGCGTGGTCGTTCATGCGCGCCGCCCAATCGTGCGCGGCGGCCGCTCCATAGCCATAGCCGAACATCACGGGTGTCGCGCACATCAATTGAATGTCGACGCCGAGCGCGTCCATTTCGGCAATCCGCGCCGCCGGGTCCCACAGCGCGCGATACACCGGGCGAAAACGCTTCTCGCCAGTCATGATCATGCCGCGTTCGCCGTCCGCGTCGATCTGCAGCCACGGCGCGTGTTGCGCGTCGAGACGTGCGGCCTCTTCCCGCGCGATCGGCGGAAAGAAGTGGGAATGCATGTCGATTCGAAGTGTCATTGTTATTCTGTGGTTTAGACGGCTTTGCCGGGGTGGACATGGCCGCAATGCCCGCAACGTCGCTTTTCCTCCGACGCATAAAACGCGTTGAACAGCGGCGGCAAATCGCTGACGATGCTTTTCAATTGCACCTCGACGCGATACACGAGATGCCCGCAAGCATCGCAATACCATTCGAAGCCATCCACGACGCCTGCCGGGCGTTGCCGTTCGATCACGAGGCATACGCTGCCGGCCTCGGGCCGCTGCGGCGAATGGCGCACATGCGGCGGCAGCAGAAACACGTCGCCTTCTTTCAGATCGACGCGCTCACGCTTGCCGTCTATCCACAGATGCAAATACGCATTGCCGCGCAACTGATAGAAGAATTCCTCGAGCGGGTCGTCGTGATAATCGGTGCGATGATTCGGGCCACCCACCACCGTAACGATGAAATCGCTGTCCTGCCACACCTGCTGATTGCCGACCGGCGGCTTCAGCAGATGAGCGTGATCGTCGATCCAGCGCTGGAAATTGAACGGTTTGCCGTATGTGAGCATTGGCTGTCTCTTTGTCGTTTGTGCGCGTGTCTATTTTTGCGGCGCGTACGCAATCGCCTTCATCTCGATCAACAGATGCGGATGCGGCAACTGATGCACGGCGACCGTGGTGCGCGTCGGACCCGTTTCGTCGAAGTACTCGCCGTACACGGCGTTGTAGCCGCCAAAGTCGTTCATGTTGACGAGGAACGACGAGATCTCGACGAGGTTGGACAGATCCGCGCCTTCACTCTGCAGAATATCGCGAATGTTCTCGATCACCACGCGCGTTTGCTCGCGGATGTCGAGCTGCACGGTGCCGAGTTCGTCGGCGGACGCGCCCGCAATCGAATTGTCGGGACGGCGCGAGCTGGTGCCGGAGACGAACAGGAAGTCGCCCGCCCGCGTCACATGAGGAAAACGGCCGCGCGGTTTGGCTTTGCCGGGCACGATGCGCCCTTGAATGGTCGAGTCGTTGGTCATGAGATTCGATAGGTAGTGAATTCAGTGCTGCCGAGCCCGTTGACGGCGCAATGCACGTGCGCATTCGCGGTTAACGGATGAGCGGCGGTCGCGGCGCCTGCCATGATCAGCGAACCGGCCGGCAACGCCAGCCCGCTTTGCGTAAGCAGGCGCGAAGCCTGCACGATCGAACGCAACGGGTCGCCGAGAATCGCCGCGGTCGAGCCGGCCTGAACCAGCCGGCCGTCGATGCGCATCGTCACACCTGCATTGCGCAAGCCGTCGAACTTTCGCGTCCACGGTCCGATGACAAGGCCCGCCGACGAACAGTTATCGGCAACCACGTCCTCGAGCGTGAACCTGAAATCGCGGTAGCGCGAATCGATGATCTCCATTGCCGGGGCCACCGCTTCCAGATAACGCGAGGCTTCGAGCAGCGTCAACGGCCGATCGATCTCGCGGCTCGTCAGAAAGCAGACTTCGGGCTCCACCCGCGGATGAATAAAGCGATCGAGCGCGATGCGCCCGCCGTCTTCGTCGAGCATCGCGTCGGTCAGCCAGCCCCAGATCAGGCTATCGACACCCATCTGTATCATCTTCGCGCGGCTCGTAAAACCGAGCTTCACGCCGACCATGCTCTCGCCGCGATGAATGCGCCGCTCGATCGACGCGCGCTGGATTACGTAGGCGTCGTCGAGTGAAAACGGCGCGGCTGCGGTGATCTGCGCAATTGGCTCGGCCTGGCGGGCCGCCTCGTCGAGACGTGCGGCGATGCCGTCGAGGTCGATCATGCGGCCTCCTGATTCGCCAGCTCGCGTGCCTTGAGCATATCCAGCGCGACGTCGACGATCATGTCTTCCTGCCCGCCCACCATGCGACGCTTGCCCAACTCGACCATGATGTCGAATGCGGACAGACCGTATTTCGCCGCGGCCGCTTCGGTGTGGCGCAAAAAGCTCGAATACACGCCGGCGTAACCGAGCGCGAGCGTTTCGCGATCCACGCGCACCGGGCGTTCCTGCAACGGGCGCACGATATCTTCCGCGGCGTCGATCAGTTGCTTCACGTCGCAACCGTGCTTCAACTTCATGCGATCCACTGCGGCGATGAATACTTCAAGCGGCGCGTTGCCCGCGCCCGCGCCCATGCCTGTGAGCGACGCATCGACCCGGTCGCAGCCGTGCTCGAGCGCGACGATGGAATTTGCCACGCCCAGCGAGAGATTGTGATGCGCGTGCATGCCGGTCTGCGTGGCCGGATCGAGCACGGCTTTGAACGCGTCGAACCGCTCGGCGACGTCGCGCATGTTCAGCGCGACGCCCGAATCGACCACATACACGCATTGCGCGCCGTAGCTTTCCATCAGCTTGGCCTGCTTCGCCAATGCCTCGGGCGACGTCATATGCGACATCATCAGAAAGCCGACCGTGTCCATGCCGAGCGAGCGCGCGTACTCGATATGCTGCTTCGAGATATCCGCTTCCGTGCAGTGCGTAGCGATCCGCACGACGCGCGCGCCGGCGTCGTAGGCCGCGCGCAGATCGTGGACGGTGCCGATGCCGGGCAGCAACAGCGTGGCCACTTGCGCACGCTTCACCGTCGCCGCAACGGCTTCGATCCATTCCAGGTCGGTGTGCGCGCCGAATCCGTAATTGAAGCTGGAGCCCGCGAGGCCGTCGCCATGCGCCACTTCGATACTGTCGACGCCCGCTTCGTCCAGCGCCTGCGCTATCGCAACCGCGCTTTGCAAAGAGTACTGATGGCGGATCGCATGCATGCCGTCACGCAGCGTCACGTCGGACACGTAGATTTTTTTGTTGCTATCGGTCATTGCGTCGTTCCTCTCATGCCGCCACGCGGCTCGCCGCGATCTGCTCGGCGGCGGCCAGCGCGGCCGATGTCATGATGTCCAGATTTCCCGCATACGAAGGCAGGTAGTGCGCGGCGCCCTCCACTTCGAGAAACACGCTCACTTTCAAACCCGCGCGGCGCTCGTTTGCATGCAATGCGAGCGGATTCGCGGCCGTGTAGCGGTCGAACTGCACCGCTTGCTTCAATCGGTAGCCCGGCACATAACTGGCAACAGCCGAGACCATCGCGCGAATGGAGCTTTCGATTTCGTCGGTGTCCGCCTCTTCTTCGGTCAGACAGTAGACGGTGTCGCGCATCATCAACGGCGGCTCGGCCGGGTTCAACACGATGATGGCCTTGCCGCGCGCCGCGCCGCCTACGGTTTCGATCGCCTTCGAGGTCGTTTCGGTGAACTCGTCGATATTGGCGCGCGTGCCCGGCCCCGCCGAACGGCTTGCGATCGAGGCGACGATTTCCGCGTACCGCACCGGCGCGACGCGCGAGACCGCGTGCACGATCGGGATGGTCGCCTGGCCACCGCACGTCACCATGTTCAGGTTCGGCGCGTCGAGATGCGCGAACAGATTCACGACCGGCACGACGAACGGCCCGATCGCGGCCGGCGTCAGATCGATCACGGTCACGCCGTGTTCGCGCAGCACGGCGGCATGCCGATGATGCGCGCCCGCCGAGGTTGCATCGAACGCGATGCGAATCGCGCCGAAATTCGGCATGGTGACGAGGCCTTCGATGCCGTGCGCGGTCGTCGCCACACCGAGCCGTTTGGCGCGCGCGAGACCGTCCGAAGCCGGGTCGATGCCGACCATCGCGCCCATTTCGAGGTGCTTTGCGTCGCGCAACACCTTGATCATTAAATCGGTGCCGATATTGCCGGAGCCGATGATGGCCACGGCCTGCTTGTCCTGTTTGTCGTACATGGCGCTCCCGTTCACGACGTGGATTCAGAGTGATGAGCGAAGCTCGCGCTTACGGAGCCGAGTCCTTCGATATGGGCGGTAAAGACGTCGCCGGCCTGCACGGCCGCCATGGGTCCGAGCGCGCCCGTGAGCACGATGTCGCCTGCTTTGAGCGGCGCGCCGACACGCGTCATCGTGTTGGCAAGCCACACTGCCGCATACAGCGGATTGCCCAGGCATGCCGCGCCCACGCCCACGCTCACCGGATCGCCGCGACGCTCCATCGCCATACCGCAGTGGACGATGTCGAACGCGCCGAGTTTGACGGGCCGGTTGCCGAGCACGAAGAGACCGCTGGATGCGTTATCGGCCACCGTATCGGTCAGGCGGATATCCCAGTTGGCAATGCGGCTGCCGACGATTTCGATGGCGGGCAACGCGTAAGCCGTCGCGCCGATCAGATCGGCGATCGTGTTGCGTTCGTGCGGCAAATCGCGCGCGAGCACCAGCGCGATCTCCGCCTCCACCTTCGGCTGCTGCGTGCGCGACAGCGCGATCTCCTCGCCGTCCGCAATCGACATGTCGTCGAACAACATGCCGAAGTCCGGTTGATCGACGCCGAGTTGCGTCTGCACGGCCTTTGACGTGAGGCCGATCTTGCGGCCCACCAGGCGGCGGCCGGCGGCCAACTGGCGCTCGGTATTCACGCGCTGCACCGCGTAGGCCGCGTCGAGCGCATCGCCGCCGAGTTCCGCGATCGCGTTGCGAACCGGTGCGACGGGCACGCCGGTTTGCTGCGCCCGCCACAGCGCGTCGGCGATTCGTTGCACGGCGTTCAGGTCCAATCCGCTCATGCGATCCTCACGCAAATGTTGGTCAGTTCCGAATAGAAGTCGAGCGAGTGACGTCCACCTTCGCGGCCGATGCCCGAGAGTTTCGCGCCGCCGAACGGCGTACGCAGATCGCGCACGAACCACGCATTGACCCACACGATGCCGGTTTCGATCCGCCGCGCGACCCGGTGCCCGCGTGCGAGCTGCGTGGTCCAGATGCTCGCGGCAAGACCGTAAGCGCTGTCGTTCACGCGGCCGATCACTTCGTCCTCCGTATCGAACGGCGCAATGTGGCATACAGGTCCGAAGATTTCTTCCTTGACGCAGCGGGCGTCGTCGGCGAGGCCGGTCCAGATGGTCGGCATCACGAATGCCCCCTGGTCGCGCTCGTCGCCGAATTGCGGAACGTGGCCGCCCGTTACGACCGTGGCGCCTTCTTCGACTGCGAGACGGAAATACGACAGCACCTTCTCGCGATGTCCGCGCGAAATGAGCGGCCCCATCGTCGTCTCGGGATCGTGCGGCGCGCCCACGCGCAACGCTTCGGTCTTCTCTTTCAACGCGGCGACGAAGCGCTCGAAAATCGACCGCTCCACGTACACACGTTCGCTGCACAGACACACCTGCCCCGCATTCGTGAAGCTCGACTTCAGTACGCCCGCCACCGCCGCGTCGAAGTCCGCATCGGCGAATACGACCGCCGCATTTTTGCCGCCGAGTTCGAACGAGATTTCCTTCACGCCATCGGCGACGGTCTTCATGATCGTGCTGCCGGTGCGCGATTCGCCGGTGAACGTAATCGCGCTGATGTCGGGATGACGCGTGAGAAACTCGCCGGCCGCATTCGGACCGTGACCGTGCACAAGATTGAATACACCGGGCGGCAAGCCGATGTCGTGCATGACTTCGGCCAGCAGCGTAGCCGAACCAGGCGTCTCTTCCGAAGGCTTGGCGACGACGCAATTGCCCATGGCGAGCGCCGGCGCGACCTTCCACGTGAACAGCAGCAAGGGCAGATTCCACGGCGAGATGATGCCGATCACACCGAGCGGCTTGCGCGTCACGTAGTTGATCAATTCGCTGCCGTCGGCGGCGTGCGTTTCGAAGAACTCGCTGTTCGCGGTGCGGATCAGATCGCCGAATGTGCGGAAGTTGGCGATGCCGCGCGCGATATCGAGTTTGCGGGCCTGCTCGAGCGGACGGCCGGTATCGGCGACTTCGGCGGCGACGAACTCGTCGAAGCGCGCCTGAATGCCGTCGGCGATCTTGTGCAGCCAGTCGGCGCGTTGCGCCGGCGTGGTATTGCGCCAGCCGGCGCGCTGCGCGGCGGCCGCGGCACGCACGGCGGCGTCGACCGTTTCGGCGTCGGCCTCGCAAACTTGGGCGAGCACGCTGCCGTCGACCGGGCTGAGATTGGGGAACGTGGTCGCGGTCGCGATGAATTCGCCGTCGACGTAATGGCGAAGTAACGGTTGAGCGCGCTGCGCGGCGGCCGGGGTAAAGGTCACAACGTCTCCTGCTCGATTGAAGTATTGGCAGGAGTCTACGGTTGGCGCCTCACGCGGCGGTAATCAAAGATTGAGCGCTGGATATGCTAAAGCGGAATACCAGAGCGCCTCATGCGGGCATATCGAGCTCCGGCGTGGCGACCTTGACGGCCTCACGCAGACATTCGACAAACGCCTGGCACGCCGCGCTCTGCTCCTTGTGCGAACGCACCGAAAAACCGACGGTGCCGAACGCGCCGCTCTCGGGCAAATCGAGAATCCGCAGCAAGCCCGCCTCGGCGAACTGCTGCGCGGCGACGCGCGGCATCAGCGCGATCCTCGGTGTATCGAGCAGCAAGCCGATGTTCGTCAGCAGCGAGAGCGACTCGACAATATCCGTCGGCATCGGCAAGCCCGCCGCGCGAAACAGGTGTTCCGCCGAGAGCCGCGCGGGCGAGTCAGGCGTCGGCAGAATCCACGGCGAGCCGACCAGCTCCGCCAGATGCGTCACGCCCGCCGGCGCGGGACCATAGCCTTTGCCGACCACCACGCACAGCGATTCGTCGAAGAGCGCCTCGTGCGTCAGCGGAAAAGCACTGGCAATCGGCAACTCGCGTTCAGGCAACCGTCCCACGACGATATCGAGGTCGCCGGTGGCGAGCGCCGGGAACAGATGCGCCGTGGTGCCTTCACGAACCGTCACGAGGACATTCGGCGTGCGCGCCTTCAGCATGGCAATCGCCGCGGGCAACAGCCGCGCCGATGCCGAGATGAGCGTGCCGACGATCACATGTCCGCTGGTGCCGAGCCTGAAATCGTTGAGCTCGTCGGTCATATAGCGCAACTCCGCCATCAGCGATTTGACGCGCCGTCCGAGCAGCAGCCCCAGTTCCGTGGGCACGACGCCGCGATTCGAGCGCGCGAACAATGCGCCGTCGAAGCAGGATTCGAGTTCGTGGATGACTTTGGTGACGGCCGGCTGCGTGAGGCGCATCTCGTTGGCGGCGCGCACCACCGAGCGCGTTTCCAGTACGCGTTCGAAGATCATGAGCTGATTGAGCTTCAGCTTGCGGATCAGGGAAATCTCGCTGAGCGGATTGGCTTGCATGGCGGGGTGTGCGGAAATCGACGATCCGCGATGGTAACAGCAGAAAAGCAGCGGGCCGGTCAGGGGCTCCCCTTGGTGCGCCGAGGTCTGGGCACACCTATTGCTCTATTCCGCTCGCCGGCAAATAACCCGTCAAAGCACGCAGTGCCCACAACGAGTCGCCGTTTCTATTTAATCCAGCAATCCATCGGTGGGAGGCCCCATGCTTCGATACGCTGCAATCTTCTTCATCATCGCGATCATCGCCGCGGTATTCGGCTTTGGCGGCATTGCCGCAGGCGCGACTGAAATCGCCAAGGTCCTGTTCTTCATCTTCGTGGTGATTTTCCTCGTCACCTTGCTGATGGGCGTGATGCGCCGCTGATGAACGCGTCGCTTGTTTCAGGTTGAATCACACCTGCCCCGGCGCGAAAACCGGCAACCGGTTGCAATACTTGCCGTACCGTATTGCAATTGTTGCTGACCGCGCTGGGGTTTTCACTTCGGGCTAGACCTGCATCAAGACGTTTTCTACTGCGCATTGCACTGCAGCACTTCTCAGTCTTCTTTATCTCTTCGTTGCCGCTTCCCGGTCTTCACGCCGCGCGCGCAATCGGCGCACGCACACTCAACCGATGCGACCAGTTAGCGAGCCTACGCGTCGCCACCGGCGGCTTGCTCAAGATCGCGCTGTCATAGCGCTTGCCGTCGAAGCGCACGAGATCGACGATACGAAACCCCTGTCCACGATAAAACGCGATCAGACGCGCGGCCGGTTGCGGCGTATCGAGTGCAAGCTCCGCATAACCGCGCGTCGCGGCCCAATGGTCGGCGAACGCAATCAGCAACGTACCGATACCACGCGCCTGCCACGCCGGCTCGACCGCGAACTGGCGCAAGCTAGCGATATCGTCGCGCCGGTATAGCTCACACGCCGATTCACGATCCGTTGCGTAAAGGGTCATCGTGCCGACGATGCGCCCGTCGCACACCGCGACATAGCAATCGCCGCGCGTTGCCCGCAGCCGTGTGGTCTCGACGGTCTGATCGACGCACGTGCAATTGAGGCCCATCTCGCCGAGCGGCGTGAACGCCCGATGCAGCAACGCCGTCAGCGCGACGAACGAATCGCGCGCAGGATCGAAGCGGCGCAATTCGACACGGCCCACGCCGTGACACACATAGTCGATACGAACGGGTTGTTGCTTCGTTGCACGTCGCTTCACGTTGAGCACCTTGGCGGTATCAAGATGCCCGAAGTGTAGATTTCGCGTCGACGCGTCTCAAGAAAAAATGTCGTAAAAACTCACATGGGAGCGACCGCCGGCGCATTAGGCCAAGGCGGGCGCAAGCTGCGGCTCGCCTTCGCGCAGACCGAGATGCAATTCCTCGCAGAGGAACGTTTGCAAGGTTTGCACGGCGGCCGCCTGCGCGCCTGAAACCTCGCGCATGAAGAGACCGAAGTCGGCGGTGGGCGCATCGGGCAAACCATCGGCCTGGCCGAGCACGCGCATCGACTCCGAACGGATGTTGCCGTCGAGCAGCACGGACACGCCGAGCCCCGCTTCAACCGCGGATTGCACGGCCGGCAGACTGGTGCTGGTGCACACGATGCGCCACGCGATCCCCGCGCGGCGCAGCGCCGTCAACACCTGCTGCTGCCACAGGCACGCGTCGCCGAATGCCACCACCGGTAGCGCCGTCTGCGTGTCGCGGCTGAAGCCGCGCGCGCCGACCCAGAAGAGCGGCTGCTTCCATATGAGATGCGATGCGGCGTCGACCAGCGCGGGGTCGCCGACCACCACGTCGAGGCTGCCGTCCGCGAGCCGGTTCGACAACGCCGCACTGCTGTCGACGACGATCTCCAGCGCCACTTGCGGATAAGCGATCGAAAAGCGCCGCAACGCCCGCGGCAACCGGCCGACCGCAATGTCCTCCAGCATGCCGAGCCGCACGGTGCCGGACACCTGCCCCGCGCTCAACGCGCGGCGCGCATCGGCGCCCGCGCCGAGTATCGTGTGGGCATAGGGCAGTAGCAGATGTCCCGCTTCGGTGAGTTGCACGCCGCGCGGCGAGCGATCGAGCAAACGCTGCCCGAGTTCGTCTTCGAGCCGGCGCAATTGCATGCTCACCGCCGCCTGGGTACGCGCGAGGCGCGTCGCCGCCGCGCCCACCGCGCCCGTCTCCGCCACGGTGACGAAGGCGCGCAGCAGGCTGCTATCGAGATCTCGAGTCATAAAGGTTCTTGAAGTCGGCATAAGAAATATCAACTTATCTTAATGCCGCCAGCACCGATAAGATAGCGATGACGAATTCCGATCGAACGCCCACTCACCAGACGACCATGCAGGACACCACTCTCCAACCCGCGCTGAACTCCGCGCAAACCAGCGTGAAACCCGCCCGCGGCGCGGCCGGAGCGGCATTGCTGTGCGTGCTGTCGATGTCCTGCGTGCAGTTCGGCGCCGCACTTTCCGCGCCGACAATGGCCATGTACGGTTCACTCAGCACCACCTGGCTGCGCCTGTGCTGGGCTGCATTGGTGCTCGCCTTGCTGGTGCGTCCACGTTTTCTGAGTTACTCGCGCGCTCACTGGACTGCCGCGGGTGTGCTCGGCGCCGCGATGGCGGGCATGACACTGTGCTTTTTCGCGGCGCTTCAGCGCATTCCGTTGGGACTCGCTGTCGCGATCGACTTTCTCGGACCGCTCGCCGTGGCGACCTTCGCGGTGCGTCGCGCCCGCGCATTGCTCTGGCCCGTGCTGGCGATCGCCGGCGTGATCCTGCTCTCGCGCGATCGGGCCGGCTGGATCGGTGAACCGCTCGGCGTGCTGCTCGCCTGCGGCGCGGCGCTCGGATGGGGCACCTATATCGTGCTGATGAAGAAGACCGGCACCCTGTTCGCGGGACTCGAGGGACTGTCGGTGTCGCTGATCGCGGCGGCGCTCGTGGCCACGCCATTCGGATTGGCACAAAGCGGTCTGCATGTCACGGCGGGCCAGGTCGCGGCGACGGCGGGCCTCGCGCTGCTGGTCCCGCTGCTGCCGTATGCGTTGGAAATGGTAGCGTTGCGGCACATGCCGGCCGCCTCATTCGGAATCCTGATGAGCGTCGAGCCGGCGATCGGCGCGTTGGCCGGCTTCGTCGTACTGCATCAGCCGATGGGGATTCTGCAAATCATGGGCACGCTGCTGGTGGTGACCGCAAGCGTCGGCGCCGTGATGGTGGCGCGCTGAAAATCTGCGGCACGGTTTTGCGCACCTCGGCGCGCAAAACCCACGCCTCGCTCAGGCGATGTTCTCCGCTTCGTAAAGACGCCGGCCCGCGGCATCCTTCGCGCCAAGGGTCGGCTCGAAATCGATCGGCCACTCGATGCCGATGTCCGGATCGCGCCACAGAATGCAGCGCTCCAGTTCGGGAAACCAGTACTCGGTGGTTTTCCACAAACACTCGGCGAAATTGGACAGCACCACGAAACCGTGCGCGAAGCCCGGCGGCGCCCAGATCTGCCGGTAATTGGCCGCGCTCAGATACGCCCCGCACCACTTGCCGAAGTTCGGCGAGTTGAGCCGCACGTCGACAGCGACGGCGAACACTTCCCCCACCACGACCCGCATGAGCCGGCCCTGAGGGCGTTGCACCTGATAGTGCAAGCCGCGCAACACGCCACGCACCGCGCGCGAATGCCGGTCCTGCACCAATTGGAAAGCTTGCGAGACGTCGTCGATAAACTCGTCCGCGCTAAAGCTCTCGAAGCAGAAGCCGAACTCGTCGCAAAACACCTCGGGCTCGATGAGTTTCACCTCCGGCAATGCCGTTGCGATCACCTTGTTGCCCATTGCTGCTGCGCTCGTAAGAAACCTGACCGGCGAAAACGCGACCGCCACGACGGAGGACGCGTCCATGTGTCGTAAGGCGCCCTGCCGCCGGCTCGGGCGCCCGCATGACTGTTATGCCTCGCTCGCCACGCGACTGCGCGCGCGATATTCGGTTGGAGACAGCGCCATGCGCTTGCGGAAAATCTTCGCGAGACGATCGCCGTTGCCCGTACCGCTGCGCCGGGCGATCTTGTCGACCGGCAGTTCGGTTTCGGTGAGGAAGTTGCAGGCAATGCGCAGGCGAACCTGCAACAGATAGTCCGATGGCGTGACCTGCATTTCATGCTTGAAACGCCGCAAGAAATTGCGCTCGCTCATCGCCGCGACCTGCGCGGCGTCGGCCACCGAAACCGGACGGTCGCAATTGGCCTCCATCCAGCGCGCTGCAGCGCGGATCTTCTCGGCCACGCTGAGCGTGCCGCCTTCCACCGGCAGCGGCACCCAGGTGGCGGCCATGCCGGGCATCACACGGTCGGCGACGCTGCGGGCAAGCTCGGCACCGAGATCGCGTTTGATGAACATGAGCGCGCTGCGGGCGCAGTCGTTGCGGTCGTTGGACGCGTTGAGCGCGGACTCGCCTGTCACGCTGCTGAGATAGCGGTTCACCTGCGGCCCGTCGCTATCCGTCGGGCCGGCCGCTTCCAGCACGAGCCGCCCTTCACCGATCGTTTCGATCGCACGCGTGCGCGATTGCACCGAGCGCAGCCAGCCGAGCACCCGCTCGTCGCGCGCGGCCACATGTGCGCCGTAGCCGCCCGCGATGAACAGCACGTCGAAACCGCCGGCAAAGCGGGCGTCGATACGATCGGTCCAGATGCGCGCGGAAGAAGAACTGGCGACGCTGCCGCCGTCCATGGAAAGGAATTGCACTTCGTAAGGCTGCTCTTCTCCGGCGCGCGAACCCGAGAGTTCGTTCGCGGTCTGGAACATTTCCACCACCGTGCCTGGGCCGAGCAGCCAGAAGCCGTCGAACAGCAACACGCCGATTCGCCGCGTTGCACTACGCACGTTCAGCGTGGGCGTATGTAACCAGGTGATCCTCGCAGTATCAAGGTGCATGTGCGGCATGATATTTCCCCAAACTGTCGTACATTGTGGACCCCGATCGCCGTTAGCGGCCGGTATGGGCGGAATGATTATTGCCAGCGGCAATCGCGGCAACCCGCTTAACGGATTAAGCGTGATGGTAACGGAATGGATCGCTATAGTAAATTTGAAAAACAAATTACTATCGAGAAACAGAATGTATGAAGAAAACCGTTATCTCGCGTTTGATATGAGAACGAAGGGACAGCGGCGCGCCACGGTCACGAATACGGAGGCGATTTCGGCATGTTGCCGCCGAGTGGCTACCAGAAAGGCTTTTCAGGCATCGATGGGTGGCGTCCTGGCGTGCCGGATCGCCTTCCGTTTATGACCTGCGTATGGCAAAGCGGCATCCAAAAGTGTTTCAAACTTGAATCGAAAACCTCGCAGATAATGACCATTCAATAGCCGGTTTATTCGCAAATTGGGAATTTATCGACTACCCGATGCAATCAGTGTGCATTTAACGAATCGGTCGCCATTAGTTATTTTTAAACGCATTTTTCGAACGTCTAAAAATGTTTCTATATTGAAACATTGGCGGTTTTATACGTATGAACAATTCGCTCGTGCGGTGCACAATAGAAATAAACGTCCGACGATTGAAGGCCTGCCGCGCCCATGCTGCGCACAGTCAGGCCGCCAGTCACAACACAGTTGTCAGGACACTCAGGCCGTCGGCGACTCGTCGAACGATTCGCGTTCGATCGCGGTCGCGGCAGCACGTGCCCGCCGCTCCGCGCGCTTGCGATGCAGTTCCGCCAGCCGCCGCCGTCCGTGCGTGAGCGATGCGACGGCATGGAACGCGACCGGCGCGAACACCAGCCCGAACAGCGTGGCAGCCAGCACCCCACCGAACACGCCCGTGCCGATCGAGCGGCGGCTTTCGGCACCCGCGCCGCTCGACACCACGAGCGGCACGACGCCCAGCAGAAACGCCGCCGAGGTCATCACGATCGGCCGGAAGCGCGCGCCCGCGGCTTCGGTCACCGCACGCGTCAACGGCATGCCGCGCTGGTATAGATCGCGGGCGAACTGCACGATCAGAATCGCGTTCTTCGCGGCGAGGCCGATCACCGTGATCATGCCGACCTTGAAGTACACATCGTTAGGCATGCCACGCAACAGCACCGCCGCAACCGCGCCGATCACGCCGAGCGGCACGACCATCAGCACGGCAAGCGGAATCGTCCAGCTTTCGTAGAGCGCGGCCAGCGCCATGAACACCGCCAGCAACGAGAGGCCGATCAACAGCGGGGTGAGTTTCGCGGCCGCGGTTTCCTCGCGTGCCGCATCGACCCAGTCATAGCTCACGCCGACCGGCAACGAAGCGGCCAGCCGCTCAAGCTCCGCCATGGCCGCGCCGGAGCTGTAGCCGGGCGCCGCGTGGCCGCTCACGTCGAGCGACGGATAACCGTTATAGCGCGTCAGCATCACCGGGCCGATCGTCCACTGACGCGTTGCGATGGCCGAGAGCGGCACCATGCCACCCGTCGAGTTGGGTACGGACAGCGCCAGCAGATCGTCTTCGGTCATGCGCGCGGCGGCGTCGGCGGCGATCATCACGCGGCGCATGCGGCCGCCGGCCGGGAAATCGTCGATATAGGTCGAGCCGAAGGTGCTGCCCAGCACGTCCGCGATTCGGTCGAACGACACACCGAGCGCGTACGCCTTCGCGCGATCGACGACAAGCTCGACGCGCGGCGCGTCAGGCAGATCTTCCGAATGCACCGAGGCCAGCACCGGGCTCGCCTTGGCTTGCTCGAACAGTTGCTCGCGCGCGGCCTTCAGCGCGTCGAGCCCCACTCCGCCGCGATCTTCGAGGCGGAACACGAAACCGTCGGAATGTCCGAGTCCCGGCACCGAAGGCGGCAATTGCGCCTCGACGTTACCGTCCAGAATCTTGTCGAACTTTGCGTTGAGCCGGTCGCGCAGGGCCAGTGCATCGATATCGCGCTTGCCCCAGTCCTTGAGTTCGACGAATCCCATCGCGACGTTCTGACCGCTGCCCGAAAAGCTCCAGCCGATCACGCTCGTCACGTTCGCGATAGCGGGCTCGGCATGGAGAATCTCCTCCGCGCGTTGCACCACGGCCAGCGTGCGGGCCTGGGTGGCGCCCGCGGGCAATTGCACCATGACCTGCAACTGGCCTTCGTCCTCGCTTGGCAGGAAACCGCCCGGCATCTGCCAGTAGAGCACGCCGCACGCGCCGACCAGCACCGCATAGACGGCCAGCATCGGGCCGATGCGGCGCAACGTGCACGCGGTCAAGCCGCGATAACCGCGCGCGGCGCGATCGAAGCCGGACGTAAAGCGGCTCGCCGCACGCGCCGCGAAACCGAGAACGCCGCGGCGCGCATCGCGTTGACGCACCGATTGCGTGTGCGCCTTCAGCAGATTCGCGCACAACGCGGGCGTCAACGACAAGGCCATGAACGACGACACCAGCATCGACGCGATCATCGCCACCGCGAATTGCCGGTAAATCCCGCCGACGCCGCCGGGAAAAAACGCCATCGGCACGAATACCGCCGTCAACACCGCTGTCACGCCGACAATCGCGCCGCCGATCTGCGACATCGCCTTGCGTGTGGCCTCGCGTGGCGGCAAGCCCTCTTCTTCCATGACGCGATGCACGCTCTCCACCACCACGATCGCGTCGTCGACGAGAATGCCGATGGCGAGCACGAGGCCGAACATCGTGAACACGTTGATCGACAGACCGCACGCATACATGGCGAGAAACGCGCCCATCAGCGTGACCGGAATCACCACGGTGGGCACCAGCGTATAGCGCAGATCGCGCAGGAACAGCCACATCACGAAGAACACCAGCACCACCGCTTCCGCGAGCGTGACGAGCACCTCGTGAATGGCGATCTTCACGAAGTGCGCGTTGTCGAACGGGATTTCGATGGCGACGCCCGAGGGCAACCCTTTCGCCAACTCGGCAAGCCGCGCGCGAATCGCGTTCGACGTTTCGAGCGCGTTGCCCCGCGGCCCGAGTTGAATCCCGACCGTTGCCGCAGCCTTGCCGTTCAGGCGCGAATAGTACGAGTAGTTGTCACGCCCGAGTTCGACACGCGCGACGTCGCGCAGGCGCACCGCGGAGCCGTCCGGCCGTGCCTTCAGCACGATCTGGCCGAATTCGGCCGGCGAGATCAACTGGCCTTTCACGCTCACCGAGGCTGTCAATTGCTGGCCCGGCACGAACGGCGCGTCGCCGAGCGTGCCCGCCGTCACGGTCGCGTTCTGCGCGGCGATGGCGGCGTTCACCTCGGCCGCGCCGAGGCCATATTCGCGCAGCTTCATGGGATCGAGCCAGATGCGCAACGCTTCGTCGGCGTCCCAGAGTTGGGCCGAGCCGACGCCAGGCGCGCGCTTCAACTCGCGCAGTACGTAGCGGCTCAAATAGTCGCTCAATTGCACGGAGTCGCGCGTGCCGTCGGTGGACGCGAGCGCAACGAGCATCAGAAACGTGTTGGCCGCCTTGAATACGCTGATGCCCTGCTGCACGACCTGCTGCGGCAAACGCGGCTCGACCTGCTTGAGCCGGTTCTGGATGTCGACCAGCGCGAGATCCGGATTGGTGCCGGGCGCGAAGGTCGCGTCGATTTCGAGTTCGCCCAGGTTGTCGCTGGTCGTTTGGTAGTACAGCATATTGTCGGCGCCATCGAGACTCTCCTCGATGATGCTGCCGACGCTCTCGTCCACGACTTCAGTCGACGCCCCCGGATACATGGCGGATATCACGATGCGCGGCGGCGCGAGGCGCGGATACTGCGCCACCGGCAGTTGCGGAATAGCCAGCGCGCCCGCCACGACAATGGCGAGCGCGACGATCCATGCGAAGACCGGGCGGTCGATGAAGAAAAATGGCACTCAATGAATCCGTTCAGATTGTCTGGAGGCGCGGTGCGTCGACGAGGCGGGCCATATGCAGCACGTCGGCCAGCACACCGTCACGCACGGCAAAACCGCGCGAACGGCCTTCCTCGACAAAGCCGAACTTGCGATACAGCGCGATGGCCGGCGCGTTGTCCGCAAACACCGTGAGGTCGATGCGGCGCAAACCGAACGACGCGTCCGCGCAATCGATCAAGCCTTGCAAAAGCGCGGCGCCGACACCGCGGCGATGATACGCGTCGTGCACGGCGAGGCCTAAGTGTGCGCTGTGCGCGCGGCTCGACCGGTGGACCTCGAGACTGGCGTGGCCGATCACGCGTCCGTCGATAGTCGCGCACACGTTCACGCCGCCTTTTAGGCGCCGCTCGTACCAGGCCGCGAGTTGTTCAGGACTGCGATAGCCGACTGACAGCGTGCCGCGCCGCACACCGGGCAAGCTCATGATCTCGGCGAACGCATCCATGTCCGACGATTCGAGCGCGCGCACCATAATACATTTGTAATGTGCGGCGTCGTCCGGCAACCTTGTTTCTTTCATGGTCTTATTCCGCTGCGAGATGGGCGGCCGAAGGCGGCGACATCCACGGCGCCGGCTCGCGCAACCGCGCCATGAAGTAACAGTCGATCAGCACGCCGCGACGCAATACGGAACCGCGCTGATGCGCTTCGATCTCGAAGCCGAACTTGCGGTAGAGCGCGAGTGCCGCGTGGTTATCCGCGTAGACATGCAACTCGACGCGGCGCAGGCCGAGCCAGTTGTCGGCCAGATCGAGCAGTTCGGCCATCAAGGCACGACCGATGCCGCGCCGCTGCCAAGCGTCGTGCACGCCAATACCGAGCGAGGCGGCATGCGCGCGGCGTCCCTTGAAAGGACTGAGGCTGGCCTGACCGACCAGCGTGTCGGCGACCGTCGCCGCGATCGCGATGCCAGGGGCCTCGAATTTTTCCAGGTACTCGCGTGTGCTGGCAACGGTCCGAAACGGCATCTGCGGATTGCCGTTCATCGCCACGGGCAATTGCAGCATGGCGTGAAACTGTTCCGCGTCGGCCACGCGCAAAGCGCGCAGCGTCAGGCCCTCGGGCAAGCTCTCAGGTTTTGATTTTGTTTTTTCGTGTTGATCCATAGGCTCATAACGTCAATTCGAATGACCTCACCAGAATGCCCGGCAATTGCATGCCGCCCGTGGCGCGCTCGCCCCACGTCGAATCGCTCAATAGCAGTTCCGCTTGCGCGCCGAGTTGTTCGAGTTCGCTGCCGAGCAAACGGTACAGGCTGTCGTCGAAACGCATGGCTTCGAGCGGTGCGACGATTTCTCCGTTCTCGACCCAGAACGTCGCGAAGCGCGTCATGCCGGTGAGGCGGCAATTCATGCGGTCCGAGAAGTTCACGTACCAGAGGTTGCCGATGTAGAGCCCGGTGCCGATCTTTGCGAGCACCTCTTCGTCCTGCAGGTCGCCCGCTTGCATCGAGAGCGCGGCCGGTGACTCGCTGGCCAGCGCGCCGTTCGGCGTCAAACCGTATTCGCGTGCGCTGCGTGCGTTGGTCAGGCGTTCGGCACTGCGGCCGGCCTCGATCAACGGGACGCTGTCACGCAGATAGCCGTCGTCGTTAAAGCCTGGCGTGATGCCGAGACTCAGATCTTCGCTGATCGTCACGCGCGGGTCGACTACGACTTCTCCCACATGCAGTTTGTACAGCTCGCTGCGCGAGCTCGCCTGAGCCCGTGCGGAAAAGCCGCTCCATGCGGTGACGCTGAGCAGTTCCGCGAGCGCGGCGGGCGCGAGATAGGAACGGTAACGTCCCGGCGCCAATGTGCGCGGCGTGCGCGCGAGCACCGCAAGACGTGTCGCGGCCTGCTCGACTTTGGCCGCGAACACGGCATCGCTCCAGTCGTCGCCGGCGTAGGTGGTTTTGATCGCGCGGCCGCTCGGGTCGTACAAGGACCAGCTGAAATTGAAGTTGTCCACTTCATACCAGCCGCGGCTGCCGCTCGTCGATGCGAAACCGCGCACGATGGTGCCGCCCGCGTAGAAGCCCACGAAGTCGAGCCCTTGCGCGCATTCCGCGACGATGTGCGCGAGACCGCCAGGATTCGGCAGCTTGCCGGAGCGCTGCGTGGTGCGCTCCCATTTCGACGTATCGAACAGTAGATGCGGATCGTCCGCCGCATCGCGCAGACCTTCGCGCAAAGTGGCGAGCGCGGCGCTCACTTCATCGAGATCCTGCTGCAGATCGCCGCATACGGTCAGCGTGGAATAGGCCTGACGTGCGCCGTCGATCAGACGCAAGGTCAGCTTGCCTTGCGACACGCTGCCGCTCTGTCGCACCTTGCCCGAATTGAAACGGATGAAGTCGGACTGCTCGCCGGCAAATGAACTGAGTGTGGTTTCGCTTCCTTGCTGCAAGCGCTCGATCGCATCGGCGAGCAAAGTGAAATGCCGCTCCCAATCCACCGAGGTAGCCGCGCGCGAAGACATGAACTGGCTCATCATGCGCCTCCGAACACGTCGACGTCGCTGAACACGCAAGCCGGCGACGCATGGCCGACGCGAATGATCTGCGCCGGTTCGCCCTTGCCGCACATGGACGTGCCATACACTTCGCGCGTGGCCGCGTTGCCCACCGCGCTGAGGCTGCGCCAGAAATTCGCGGAAATACCGCGGTAATTCGGCTGTTTGACGATTTGTGTGAGCTTGCCGTTTTCGATCAACTGGCCGAACTCGCAGCCGAACTGGAATTTGTTGCGATGGTCGTCGATCGACCAGGAGGTGTTGGTGCGCATCAGAATGCCGTGCTCGATATTGCCGATCATCTCCTCCAGCGAACTCTCGCCGGGTTCGATATTCAGATTCGCCATGCGGTCGATCGGCGGGCGGTTCCAGTTCGACGCGCGCGAATTCGCCACACCCGGCATGCGCGCACGCTGTTGTGACAATGCGCCGCCGAGCGGACGTTCCAGCACGCCGTTGCGAATCAGATACTGCTTGTGCGCTTCGGTGCCGTCGTCGTCGAACGCGTAGGCTGCGGCTTCTTCGCGCAGCGACGGATCGAAGGTAACGTTCAACAACTCAGAGCCGTAGCGATACGAACCGAACATGTCCTGCTTGACGAAGCTCCAGCCCGCGAAGTTGCGCTCATCGCCGAGAATGCGATCCAGTTCGAGCGGATGTCCGATCGATTCGTGAATCTGCAGCATCATCTGGTCGGGCATCAGCAACAGATCGCGCTTGCCGGATGGGCAATTCGGCGCGGCCAGCAATTGCAGCGCCTCATTGGCGACGCGTACGCCCGAGCCTTCAAAGCCGAAGCGCGCCAGCACTTCTATGCCGCCCTGGCCGAGCGTGCCGTAGTTGCCGCCCAGGGTGCGCACTTGCGTATCGCCGTTTGCGTGCGCGGCGACGCTCAATTGCGGCATCACGAAACGGAACTGCTGGTCGATCCGTACGCCGTCGCCGGTGATGTAGAGTTGATCGGTGTGCGTGATCTGCACCGCCGCGACACGTTCCACAATTTTTGCGTCGAGGTTCGCTCCCGCGCATTCCGCGCCGAGAAGCTCGAGCCATTCGGCGCGGCTCGGTAACGCGCGTTGTGCATTCGGCGACACGTAGTGGCCGCTCGCAACCGGACGGGCGACTTCGCGATGGTCGATCAGCGACAAGGCCGCGCTCGCCTCAGCGCGTGCGGTGGCCATATCGAGCGCCGCCTGCAAACCGGCCGCCGAGAGGTTCGCGGTCGCGGCATAACCCGCGCCGGCGCCCACCCATGCGATCAACATTGCGCCGCGATCGCGCACCGTACGCAGCGGTTGTGCGATGTCGTTGCGGATCTCGTGGTCGTCGATCTGTTCGTCGACAATGCGCAGCGACCAGAACGCCGCGCGGCTCTTCAGCGTTTGGGCAGCCTGCGCCCAACGTTCGTCAATCATTGGCGTGTCCCGTATGAATCGTGCCGGCGCCCGGCTCCGGCACGTTGAGCGACGAGGCCAGCAGCGATTGGGTATAAGGATGCGTCGGCGCATGCAGCACATCGAGTGTGTCACCGGCTTCGACGATGCGTCCCGACTTCATCACGATCACGCGATGCGCCATGGCTCGCATCACCGCCAGATCGTGCGTAATGAACAAATAGCTTAGCTTGTACTTTTTCTGCAGATTTGTCAGCAGATTCAGCACCTGTTTCTGGATCGACACGTCGAGCGCGCTGGTCGGCTCATCGAGCACGATCAGTTCCGGCTGGACGGCCAATGCGCGCGCAATCGCAATACGTTGACGCTGGCCGCCGGAGAACTCATGCGGATAGCGCAGCATCGCGTCAGCGGGCATGCCGACCTCTTCGAGCAGGCTGCCGACACGCGCGCGCCGTGCCTTCGCATCCACTTCCGGCCGATGCACGGCCAACCCCTCGCCGATGATCTGCTCGACCGTCATGCGTGGCGACAACGAGCCGAACGGGTCCTGAAACACGACTTGCATGCGCGAATACAGCTCGCGGCGCGAACTCGCCGTCTTGAGCGTGGAAAGCGGCAGGCCGTCGATATGGATATGTCCCGCGGCCGGTTGTTGCAAGCCGAGCACGGTGGCCGCCAAGGTCGATTTCCCCGAACCCGATTCACCGACAATGCCGAGCGTTTCGCCGCGCCGCACGCTCAGGTCGACGTCATGCACCGCGCGAAACGTGGAGCGCCCAAACATGGACCGCCAGCCTTTCGCCGACGTGCGGTAATCGACGGCCAATCCTTGTACTTCGAGCAACCGGCGCGCGCCGTCCTCGACCGGCTCGAGCGCGCGTTGCGGATCGCTGTCGAGCAGCCGCCGCGTGTACGGATGCTGCGGACTCGCGAACAGCGCCTCGGTCGTATTGGTTTCGACCAGCACGCCCTTCTCCATCACCGCGACGCGCTGCGCAAAACGCTTCACCAGATTCAGATCGTGCGTGATCAACAGCACGGCCATGCCGCGTGCGGCCGCTTCCTGTTCCTGCAGCGAAATCAACAGGTCGACGATCTGCTGGCGCACGGTCACGTCGAGCGCTGTGGTCGGCTCATCCGCGAGCAGCAATCGCGGACGGCATGCAAGCGCCATGGCAATCATCGCACGCTGCCGCTGGCCGCCGGACAATTGATGCGGAAAACTGTCGATGCGCCGTTCCGGCTCGGGAATGCCGGTGCGTCTGAGCAACTCGATACCGCGCTCGCGCGCCGCGTTCGGCCGCAAGCCTTCGTGCAGACGCAGGCTCTCGGCAATCTGCTTGCCGATCGTGAAGAGCGGATTGAGCGCCGTCATCGGTTCCTGGAACACCATCGCGACGTCGGCGCCACGCAGGCCACGCATCTGCTGCTCGGTTTTCTGCAGCAGATCTTCACCATCGAGCAACATGCGGCCGCTCAATTCGGCATGCTCGACAAGCCGCAGAATGGACAGCGCGGTGACGCTCTTGCCCGAACCCGATTCGCCGACCAGTGCCACGCGCTCGCCGCGTGCGATGGAAAGGCTGAGTTCGTGCACGGCGACCTTGGCGCCGAAACGCACGGAGAAACGGTCGATTTCCAGCAACGGCCGGGCAATCGGTGCCTGAGTAGCGGTCATCGCGGACCTCCGCCGAAAGCCGAACCACGTGAGCGCGTATCCAGCGCGTTGCGCAATGCGTCGCCCATGAAGGTTAACAACAGCAGAGTGATCACCAGCGCGGCAAATGCCGACATCGAGATCCACCACGCGTCGAGATTGTTCTTGCCTTCCTGCAGCAGTTCGCCGAGGCTCGGCGTGGGCGGCGGCACGCCCAGGCCGAGAAAGTCGAGGCTGGTCAGTGAGAGAATCGCGGCGCTCATGCGGAACGGCAGGAAGGTAATCACCGGCGTCAAACTATTCGGCAAAACATGACGCCACATGATCTGCCAGTTAGTAAGGCCCATGGTGCGCGCCGCCTTGACGTAATCGAGCGAACGGTTGCGCAGGAATTCGGCGCGCACGTAATCGGACAGCACGAGCCAGCCGAACATCGACAGCAGAATGAAGAGCAGCCACAACGTGGGCTCGAAGATCGATGCGAAGATGATCAGCAGGTACAGGTCGGGCATCGAACTCCAGATTTCGATCAGGCGCTGGCCGATCAGATCGGTTCGTCCTCCGTAAAATCCCTGCACCGCGCCCGTCAGCACGCCGACCACGACACCGGACACCGTGAGCGCCAGCGCCATCAGCACCGACAGGCGGAAGCCGTACAAAAGCCGCGCCAGCACGTCGCGTCCGAATTGATCCGTGCCGAGCCAGTTGCTCGCGGTGGGCGGCGCCGGATACGGATGCGCGGCGAAATAGTCGATCGTGTCGTAGTGAAAATGATTCGGCGGATAAATCGCGAAGTTGCCGTTCGATTCGAGCCGCGAGCGGATATACGGGTCGAGGTAATTGGCACGCGCCGGGAAATCGCCGCCGAATAGCGTTTCCGGGTAGTCCTTCACGATCGGGAAGTAATAGTGCCCGTCGTAACGAACGAGTAGCGGACGGTCGTTGGACAACACCTCGCCGAGCAGGCTGATGGCGAACAGCGAGACGAAGATCACGAGGCTCCAGTAGCCCAGACGCTGCCGCCTGAAACGCAGCCACGTACGCCGCCACGGAGACGGCGACGCCGCGTGCGCCGCGCCGGCCGCGTCAGCGGTCCTGGCGGTTGAATTGGATGCGGGGGTCGACGAGGACATAGCAGACGTCAGCAATGAGTTTGGTTACGAGGGCAATCAGCGTGAACAGAAACAGCGAACCGAGTACGACCGGATAGTCACGGCGAATCACGGAGTCGTACGACAGTTGGCCCATGCCGTCGAGCGAGAACAGCGTTTCGATCAGCAGATTGCCGTTCAGAAACGCGCCGACGAAGGCCGCCGGCAAACCGGTAAGCAGCGGAATCGCGGCATTGCGCAGCACGTGTTTCCACAGCACGTCGCGCTCCGGCGCGCCTTTCGCGCGCGCGGTCAGCACATACTGCCGGCCGATTTCCTCGAGGAACGTGTTCTTGGTCAGAATCGTGACGATCGCGAAGTTGCCCACCACCGAGGCCGTGACCGGCAGCACGATGTGCCACAGATAGTCGAGCACTTTGCCGAACGCACTGAGATCGTTGAAGTTATCCGACGTGAGGCCGCGCATCGGAAACACCTGCCAGAACGTGCCGCCGCCGAATAACATCAGCAGCAGTACGCCCAGCACGAAACCCGGAATGGCATAGCCGGCGAGCACCAGCACGCTCGTGACGGTATCGAAGCGCGAGCCGTTGCGCACCGCTTTCGCGATCCCCAACGGCACCGATATCAGATACGTGAGCAGCACCGTCCATAAGCCGAGTGTGATCGACACCGGCAGCTTCGATTTGATGACGTCCCACACGCTGTCGTGCTGATAGTAGGATTGGCCGAGATCGAACGTCGCGTAGTGCTTGAGCATCAGCAGATAGCGTGCGAGCGGCGGCTTGTCGAAGCCGAACTGTTTCTTGATCTGCTCGATCTGCTGCGGATCGACGCCCTGGCTGCCGTGATAACCGCCGCCGCCCGCCCCCGCCTCTCCGCCACGGCCAGCGCCGTGGCGGAGTTGCGTCATCACCTGCTCGACCGGCCCACCCGGCACGAACTGCGTGACGACAAAGGTCAGCGTGACCACGCCGAGCAGCGTCGGCACCATCAATAACAAGCGTCTGAGAATATAGGCAAGCATGCTGTGCCTCAGTGAGCCGTAGCGGCCTTAGCCGCGGTGGAAGATGTGGTCGGGGCGGCCGCCGTTTTCGTGTCCCCTTTCGTGTACCAGTAGTCGATCACCCAGTCTTCGTATAGATACGACATGGGCACTTTGTCCGGATGACCTAGCGTCGACTTGTAGCCGATTCGCGCGCCAGGTGCGTAATACTCGGGCACGAGGTAGAACGAGTAGATCAGCACGCGATCCAGCGCGCGGGTCGCCGCTTCCAGATCGTCGAGATTGTCGGCGGAGAGCGCCGAGTGAATCAGCGAGTCGACTGCTTTGGAGCGGATACCCGGATAGTTTTCCGAACCGACTTCCGAGGCCGCCGCGCTGCCGAAACGGCGCGTCAATTCCGCACCCGGAATCGTCACCGGCGGATAGATGAACGTGGTCATGTCGTACTCGAAGTTATCCAGCCGCTTCTGGTACAACGCACTGTCGATCTCGCGCATATGCGCCTGAATGCCGAGCATGCCGAGCGCCTGCATATACGGCAGGATCAGGCGGTCCATGCCGGGCTGATCGTCCATGATCTCGATGGTCATCGGCGTGCCGTTGGCATCGCGCAAGGCGCCGTCGCGATAGTGCCAGCCGGCTTGCGCCAACAGATCGCGCGCCACGCGCAAGTTGCCGCGCAAGGAATCCGGGGCGATCGTCGTGGGTTGCTTGAGCATGGGGCCGAACACTTCCGGCGGCACGCTCGCTCTCAACGGTTCAAGCAAGGCCAGTTCCTTCGGGCCGGGCATGCCGGTCGCGCCGAACGGACTCGCTGCGAAATAGCTGCTGGTGCGCCGGTATTGACCGTAGAACATCATGCGGTTCATCCAGTCGTAGTCGAAGGCCATCGTCAGCGCGTGGCGCACGCGCGGGTCCTGAAACATCGGCTTGCGCAGGTTCATCAGCATGCCTTGCATCTGCGCGGGGCCGTCGGCGAATTCGCCTTTCTTCAATAGTCCGTTGTCGAAATTCTTGCCGACGTATTTGCGCGCCCATTGCGTTGCGCTGTATTCGACAAGCGCGTCGGCATCGCCGGCCTTGAACGCTTCCAGTTGCGTGTAATGGTCGCGATACAGTTTGAAGGTGATGCTCGCGAAACGGAACATGCCACGCCGCGACGGCAGATTCGCAGCCCAGTAATCGGGGTTGCGGCGATAGGTGATCTGCTTGTCGTTCTTGCGCGACTCGATCAGATACGGACCGCTCGCGACCGGCGGCTCGTTCGCGATCTGGTCGAACGGCAGACGTGTGCCGTCCGCGCGCATGCCCCACTTCGGTGAGAAGATCGGCAAATCGCCGGCGATCAGCGGTGCGTCGCGTTCGGCGTGCTTGAATTCGAAGCGGATCGTGTTTTTGTCGATCACGGTCGCGCTCTTGATGACCGAGAACTGTGCATTGAAAAGCGGCGAGGCCTTTGGGCTCGTCAATGTGTCGAACGAGTATTTGACGTCGGCGGCGGTGATCGGATCGCCGTTTGAAAAGCGCGCGGCAGGATTGATGTGGAAGGTGGCCGAACCGAGGTCCGGCGCGACTTCGACATCGTCGGCGATCAGCGGGTACTCGGAGGCAAGTTCGTCCCAGCTCCGCTGCATCAGCGTATCGAACATCAGATGCAGGATGTCCGGCGCGGGCGCACCGCGTACCAGAAACGGGTTCAGCGAATCGTAAGTCTGCAGTTCGTCGAAATTCTGGAAGCTGAGCTTGCCGTCGCTCGGCGCGGTGGGATCCGCATAGTCGAAGTGCGTGAAGCCGACGGGATATTTCGGCTCGTCGTATTGCGCAATCGAGGGTCGCGCCTGCGCGCAGACCGCGCTCAATGCGAGACACGCCCCTGCGCACAGCGCGATTCGCGCGACGGTGCCAGGCCGCCGCTCTGCGGCAGCCGCGGGCGTTGCCGCTGCAGTCCGCACGCGGCGCGGCCAGTGAAACTTCACAAGTCTCATCTTCGGAATGCGTGAGAACGCGCGCCGGCTTCTCGCCGGCGCGCGGTAAATCGAATCGGCGCGAGTGACGGCCTGACGGCGTCGCTCGCGTAGCTTTCCCCGCTAGCGCCGCGCTGCGGCTGACTCGCCGCCTCTGCTCGCCCTGGCTCCAAACGAGCATTGTGCGCGCGGACACTCCAACGTACATCGCTAAAAAAATTGCGCCGCTCCAGTACCGATGATGGAAGCCGGAGCGGCCGACCGACTAGACAGACTGCGGGTGCATCACAAACATCGAGGACTTCAGAAGCGATACGACGCGCCGACCTGGAAGAAGCGGCCGATGTTGGTATAAAGCGACTGGTCGTAGCCCGTGATATCCGGCGTGGCCTGCCACTCGACGTCGAACGGCGGCTTGCGATCGAAGATGTTGTTGATGCCGCCGTAGATCGTCCAGTTCTTGAAGCCGCGATACGTGGCCATCAGGTTGAACTGGCTGTACGACGCCACCGACAGCGTACCGCCGTCGCCGAACTCGGACGCCACCGCGTTGGTGTACGGGCCGGTGTACTGCCACGTCAGCGTGGTGGTCAGCTTGCGGTAGTCCCAGGAAAGGCTGGTATTACCCTTCCAGCGCGGATTGGACGCACCGAACGGCTGCAACAGCGCGAGGTTGTTGCCGGCGAAGTCTTGCGTCGGCGCACCCGGGCTATTCAGCTTGAAGTGCCACACGTAGGCCCAATCGCCTGCCAGCGTGAACGTACCGTACTTCGTACCCACCGACTTGCGGAAGTTCATGTCGAAGCCGTCGGTGTCGAGCGAGCCGAGGTTGACGAACTGTTCCTTGATGTAAGCCACCGTGCCGTCAGGATTGCGGATCACGTTCGACGGGTTATTCGCATCCATCACCGCGTTCGGATCCTGCGTGCCGATTACGCCGTCAATGTGGATCTTGTAGAACGCCGCACCAATATCCGTCGACGAGTCCGGCGAAAGCTGGAAGCCGATGTTGTAGTTCTTGGTGCGCTCAGGCTGCAGCGCCGGATTGCCGTTGACCTGTTCCGTCGTGAAGTGCTTGGTCGGCGTGCCGCTCGGGTCGTTCGGGTCCACCAGGTTCTGGTGAGCCAGATAGGTTGCCTGCGAGTTTTCGACCAGCGTCGGCGCGCGGAAGCCGCGGCTATACGATGCGAAAGCCGTGATAGCCCGCACCGGCTGGAAGCGCAACGCGAAGCTCGGCGAGAACGCACCACCAAAGTCGCTGTAGTGGTCGTAACGGCCCGCCTGCGTGAACGTCAGGTTGTGGATGATCGGAATATCCACCTGATAGTAGACGGCCGCCACATTGCGCTCACCGTCGACCGTTTGCACGTTGGCCGGCGCCGTAATGCCGAGCGCGCTATACGTACGCGAGTTGATGATGTTGCTTTCATGACGGAATTCCGTACCGAAACCGACACCGACCGGGCCGCCCGGCAGAGTGAACAGGTTGCTCGTCGAGGTCTTCGCCGTGACGCTGTCGAGCTTCGAGATCGCCTGTTCATAGTCGTTCTGGAAGACGCCGTTCAAACCGTTCGGCGTGGCCGACGGATTCGAAAAGTTGAACACGCCGTTCTGCAGAATGTTCTCGAGGCCCGCAACATTCAGCGCGTTGCCGTAGGTCGTGTCGACCGTGCTCTGCGAGTGGCCGTAATCCGCGGACCAATCCCAATCGCCGAATTTGGCGGTGGTGAACGAGCCTTTCACACCGGTCAATGCACGCCAGAACGTCGACACCGTATCCGCCGACACGGTATTCGGGAACGTATAGTTGATCTGCGTGGGTACGCCGAACGGGTTGTACGGATTGGTGCCCGAGACCGTGCGCGACAGCGGCAACGCGGAACCGGTGGCCGGGTTGAACGCGTTGGTCTGGCTGCTCAGCACTGCCGGGCCTTCGTTCTGCACGGTTTCGTCGCGGCTCACCCAGAAGTCGGCGTAGGCCTGCACGTCGTCGTTGATCTTGAACGTACCGCGCACTTTCGCGTTCAGGCGCGTGATTGCCGGCACCAGCGAAGTGGCGCTGGCCGGATTCGATTTACACGTGGATGCGCCGTTCGCCGACACGCTGCCTGGAGGACAGGGGCTGAGTGCCGTGTTAGTGCCGTCGGCCGTAGTCCAGTACGATTGCTGGTTCGGGCCGAGCGGGCCCGCGAGACCACCCGGGAACTGGCTGAAGTCCTGACCCGCGGTCATGTCGCGATCGCCGAGCGACGAGCCGGTGTCGCGGTAGTAGCTCGCGGCGGCCGTTACGTTGAAGCGGTCGCCATTCAGATCGCCGATACCGCCGAGCACGCTGAAATTGCCCTGCGCGTCGCCCGGATGCTGAGCCTTGCCGAGCTGGCCGTCGATCTGCAAGCCCTGGAAGTCTTTCTTGGTGATGATGTTGACCACGCCCGCGATTGCATCCGAACCATACACCGAGACCGCACCGGTCTTCACGATGTCGATGTGGTCGATCATGTTGAGCGGGATCGAATTCACGTCGAAGAACGTGTCGGTGAAGTTCACCGCCTTGCCGTAATTCGCCACCCGTTGCCCGTCCACCAGCACCAGGGTGTACTTCTCGCTCAGACCGCGCAATGCAATACCGCCGCCGCCTTGCGCGGAGCTATTCATTGTCGTTTGGCCCCAGCTGCTCCCCGAGTTGGCGGAGGTGCCGCGCAGGAAGTCGGCCACGGTCGTATAACCGCTTTGCTGGATGTCCTTGGTCGTGATGGTCTGAACTTCCGTGTTGCCGACCTTGTCCGACGTGCGGATCAGCGACCCGGTCACCTCGAATTTCTTGAGTTGCTGGACCCCTTTGCCCGTCGGCGTGGCGGTGTTGCCATCCGCGGACGGTGTGGCAGCCGCGCCCGTTGCCGGGGTGCTTTCCGTTGTCGTCGCGCCTGCCGCGGTGCCGGTGGTGGCCGGCTGGCTTTGCGCAAACGCCGGTACGGCGATCACGGCCGACAACGCCAGTTCAGCCCAGACTATTCTTCTAATGGCCAGCGCCAATGCCCTTTGTTTCATTTTTCCCCTTCTCGCTCGTCAGTAAGGCCACAGCAGTATGTGAAGAGTGGTCTCGTGAACCGCTCTACTCGATATACGGCGATCTTGCGCCGCGTTCCGTTAAAGCAACTTCAAAATAAGTCAGCGTCGGACTACTAATTTATTGCAATCGGAATGCGCAGCGCTTTCCAATTGATGCCATTTCTACTGCCACGCGAGCGGACTCCGTCATCTACCGGCCCAGATTTCCAAATCGCTGGTATACACCTAAGTAATGCTTACAAATATCGAGCGAGTGCTTTCTTCTAAAGCACAGCCTGCGGCACTAAAACAGTCTTGGCGTCCCGACCCACACGACCACCGCCTCTTCACGCGCGGTATTGGACCAGGAGTGCGGCACGGTAGACTCGTAATGCGCCGTGTCGCCTGCCTGCAATACGAACGTCGTGCCTTCCAGAGTGAGCGAGATCTGGCCGCTCATCACATACAAGAATTCTTCACCGGCGTGCGTTGTGACTTCCGACGGGTTCTGCCCCACCGGCATCCTGACGAGGATCACTTCCAGCTTGCCGCCGACCGACAGGTTCGTCAGCCTTCCGAACAGATTGGCGGTTCCGTCAAATCCGAAGTACTTCAACTCGCTTCCTCGACGCACCGACTTATCTTCTGTCGGCGTGTCGACGAAATACTGCACCGTCACACCCAAAGCTCGCGCAATACCGACTAGCGACGTAATCGAAGGTGTTGCATGACCCCGTTCCACCTGCGACAAAAACGGCTTGGAAATGCCTGCGGTCGTTGCCACTTCATCCAGCGTGCGACTGAGCCGTTGGCGCAGCGCGCGGATTTTGCTTCCTATAGAGATTGCAACATGTGCCTTGTTATTGAGTGGCAAGACCATAGCAAGACAGAATCCCGTAGTCAAAAATAGTTTGATATATGCAAATTATGTTTCGTCGAGCGTAACGTTCTCCCTGAAACGTCCGTGATAGCCGTGCTCATAGTTCGCCGTGGACAACCGCATCAATTTGTTATCCAGAAGACTTTTCTTCTTCCGACAACCTTTTTGATAGTTGCTACCGCGTCCACATATCCGCATGAAAGACGGATCCGCATTCATTGGGACGAGCGCACTCCCTCGCGTCCACCGCGAGGGTACGCGTCTCATCTGAGATAACTTGAAGCGAACGGAGTGCTCTTATTTCGACGCCACCAGCACCCACAAACGCGCGAGATCAGCCGAACCGTCGGTGCCTTTCACCGCACGGAATGTTTGCACCGCGCGAGCCTTGTCGCCCGCGATGTAGTACGCCTCGCCGAGATGCAGCTGCGCCTGATCCGGATGGTCGAGCCCGCCCTTGGCGATCGCGGCATCCATTGCCGCCAGACCCTGTTTCGCCTGCCCCGCAAAAACCTGGTTGAAACCCACATCGACGGGAGCAACGGGGTTCGCCGGATCGGAGGGCGCTTGCGCGCGTTTGGCCGCGAGCGCCTGCAGGCGTTTCTCGCGATCCGCCTGCGCGTCGCGTCCCAGAACGCCCGCTGTAAAGCCCTGATCGATAACCTGCTTGCCCTCCGCAGTGGTGCCGGCCACGATCGCCAGCTGGGTCATTTCCATGTAGTCGTCGGCGGTCGACAGCGAGCCGGTCGCGCGACGCAAGCGATACGTGTCGATATCGAGCTTCGACGAATAGCCCGGCTTGTTGCGGATCGCCGAGAACAGATCGTCCCAGTAAGACTGCTTCGGATGATAGGCAACCAGCTTTTCGAGCGTGCTGCGGTACGTGGCATCATCCTTCACACGTTGCGCACACGTGCCGAGCAATTGCAGTTGCGATTCGTCAGGCGCGTGACCGGCACGCACCTGCGCGTCGATGCCGGGCTTGAGCAGGCTCACCACGCTCGCGCAATCGTTCGACAGGTAGTAAGACTGAACCAGCAGCGTGCGCATGTCCGGATCGCTGCCACCCGACTTCAGATAACGCTGCGCGACCTTCGCCGCCTGCGCGTAGTTCTTCTGCTGGAAGTAGATGCCGGCCAATGCCGCCGACGTGCGTTGCTCGTCAGCGCCGCTCAACTTGCCCGAACTCAGCAACGTTTCGTACGCCTGAGCAGCCACGCCGGTTTCACCCGCCGCCACGGCTGCGGCGCCACGCATCTGCTCGATCATGGTGCTCTCGTACGGCGTCTTGCCGGGCACAGCCGCCGCCTGATCGATCTTCGTCAGCGCGTCCTTGTACTTGTGCGCGCGATACAGATCCTGTGCGGCATTCAGCGGCTTCGCCACGTCCGGCCGCAATGTGTCGGCGGCATGAGCGGCGAGCGGCAGCACGAGAGCGGCCGCGATAACGGCGCGCTTGAACCGGTGATGAATCGTTTGCATTGCCCTTCCCTATTGCATGTACTGCTCATTGCCGATCAGGCCGATCTTGGTCGCGCCCAGTCGTTGCGCGGACGCCATGACCTCCGCGACATCCTTGTACGGCACCAGCTTGTTCGGCCGCAAATGGATTTCGGCTTGAACCGGTTCGGCGGCCACTTGCGCGAGCCTGGATTCGAGCGCCGCGCGGTTCGGCACCGGCTGGCCGTTCCAGGTCGTGGTGCCGTCGAAGTCGATATCGATCTGCACCACTTCAGGCTGCGTGATCGGCGGCGGCGGATTGCCGACCGGCAGGTTCATCTTGATGGCGTGCGTCTGAATCGGGATCGTGATGATCAGCATGATCAGCAACACCAGCATCACGTCGATCAGCGGCGTGGTGTTGATGTCGACCATCACATCCGGTTCGCTGCCGCCGCCCGACGATACGTTCATTCCCATTTTCGGCTCCTGTCGATCGCAAACTCAGCCGCCGCGCGCGGGCGGCTCAGTGATAAACGAAACCTTGGCGATACCGGCGCGCTCGCACTCGGTAATGACCCGGCCGATGAACTCATAACGCGCGCTCTGGTCGCCGCGAACATGCACTTCCGGTTGCGGCGTCATGACCGACACGGTCTTCAGGCGTGCCAGCAGCGTCGGCGCATCGACCTGCTTCTCGTTCCAGAAGAAGTCGCCGTCGCGGTTCACCGCGATGACGATACTTTTGGGCGTGGTCTGCAGCGGCTGGATCGTCTCCTTCGGCAATTGCACCGGCACCGTATGCGTCACGACCGGAATCGTGATCAGAAAGATGATCAGCAGAACCAGCATCACGTCGACGAGCGGCGTGGTGTTGATACTGGAGATGACCTCGTCGTTGTCGTCCTGCCCAACGCTCATTGCCATGACGGACTCCGCTTATTGAACCAGCGACGCTTCGCGAGCCACGGCGCGCGCCGGGCGGCGGCTGCCGGCCAGCAACACGGTGTGCAGCTGCGCGCCGAATGCACGAACGCGCTCCATCACCGACTTGTTGCGACGAACCAGGAAGTTGTAGCCGAGCACCGCGGGCACCGCGACCGCGAGGCCGATCGCCGTCATGATCAGCGCCTCGCCCACCGGACCCGCGACCTTGTCGATCGACGCCTGGCCGGCAATGCCGATGGCCGTCAGCGCGTGATAAATCCCCCACACCGTACCGAACAGCCCGACGAACGGCGCCGTCGAGCCCACCGTACCGAGGAAAGCCAAACCGTCTTGCAGACGATTCGACACGTTGGTGATCGCACGCTCGACCGACGTGTCGATCCACGTGTTGCGGTCCACGGCTTCGAGCAGCGCTTCGTCATGATGCTCGCCCGCTTCGATAGCGGTTTCGGCGATGAAGCGGAACGGCGACGTTTCATCGAGCAGCTTCGCGCCTTCGACCAGCGACGGCGCAGTCCACAACTGCTCGTCGGCGCTCTTCGCGCGGCGGTTCGCGCGGAACTGTTCGACGAACTTGGTGATCATGATGTACCAGCTGCCCATCGACATGAGCACCAGCAGAATCAGCACGAAGCGGGCGACGAAGTCGCCGTTATTCCAGAGGGCGCTAAGGCCGTAGGGGTTGCTGACAGTCTCGGACGTAGCCGGTGCCGGCGGCGGCACCGCTTCGTCGGCGGCTGCGCTCGCGGTTTGCGGCGCGGCGGTGGCCGGTGCGGCGGTAGCCGACGCCGTGGCTTCGCTAGCCTGCGCATGAGCCATTTGCGGCGCAACAAAATCCACCGTGGTCACGGCGATCAACATGCTTGCCGCCAGTGCGGCGAGAGTACGCTTCTTCATGCCTGCTCCAAGTTCATTAGTACAACTTCTAAACTAAGACTGATAAATCGCTACCGGTACCGAACAGCCAGTGAATTCAGTTCAAATTAAAGGAGAACGGAACTTGCACACGGACAGGTTGGCCTTGGGAAACGCACGTGAACTGCTTGACTGCGTTGAACGCCGCACGATCCAGTGAGGAGTCGTCCGAGGATTTGGCAACGCGTTCATTCGTAATATGGCCCTGCGGGTCGACAACGAATTCAATGAGAACATCACCCGTCACGTTGTTTTCCTGCGCTTCCTTCGGGTAGCGGATCGACGAACGGATCTGATCCGAGTTCGGACACACCACGCCGACTTCGGTACTTACGGGCTTCGTCGGCGCGGGCGGCGCCGGCGGTGCGGGCGGCGCTACGGCAGGCGCCGACACGACCGGCGCGGCCTGATGCGTGATGGTCGGCTGCGGGGGCGTTTGCACCTGCACTTCCGGCGGCGGCACGAACGGCGGCGGCGGCGGCGCGAATTTCGGCGGCGGCAATTGCACCGTGGGCAACGGCGGCGGAGGCGGTGGCTTCACCGGTTCGATGATTTTCGTTTCGATAGGATGCTGGATGACCTGCACGACCTTGGTGGCGAGGCCATTGATCAGTGCGTAAATCAGCACGATGTGCAAAAGCAGAACAGCTGCGATGCCGCCAAAGCGGCGTACTGGGTTTTGCTGCTTGCGCCCAAACTCACGCGGGCGCCCCGGCCTCTGCATGGCCGCTGCTGCCGGAAAATGCCCTTCGACTTTCGTACCCACCTTTACTCCTCCGGCGTGAATCGTCCATTTCTGTAACTGCACTGCGCTTACTTGCCGCAAAAAGCATTCACATCAACCAGCTGGCGACCAGCGGTCTTTGATTCGGAGTCCAAAACGGACGTGACACTACCCGGCTCCGATCTGACGACACGGACGCGCCTGCGGGAGACGGTCGCCATGCCTCATGTAAGCCGAATAATCGATCTAAGTAGAACTACTAATAGAATAAATTTGAGCCGTTCGCTTCTGCCTTGCATGAACGCCGGAGACAACCTGATCTCTATAACTCGTAGCGCCTGGAACTTTTTGCGCGCGTGTCACATGCGTTTCATGGGTGGCAACAATAGCAGGACAAAAAATGTACGGTCAAACTTTTTTTGATGACAACATACTTAGTTTAGAGAGGTAACTCTAACTCATGCCGAATTCGCGGCGCTTTAAAAGAATAAGCGTATGTGGAGCAGATAAGCATTCAGATGTTTCTGCCCGACAATTGGGAATTCACTGCACGTTTAGCGTGCATCGATGCACGAAAAGCTGCTGACCGAACGGCTGATCCGGAACGCGAAAGGCCCATTGGGCAGGCGTTTAGACGCCCTCGCAGCATGGCTTGCGTGGATCGCGGGCAGGAAGTTTGTCGTGGTGATCGGGCGCCGGAGTGTGACCGCGCCGAAGGCGAGACGATAGCAGAAGGCGAGAAGCCTTTAAAAATATTTTTAGCGGTATTTACGACACTTTATTTACGCATCCCAATTACACGCCGAATTGAATTACAAAACAATTCCAATAAATTACATTAAGCCAACAACGCCAGTAATGACGGGCGGAGTGACATCGGTACGACGTTGGCGGGCTGTACCGCGCAATTCTCGCGAGGACCGAATGGTTTGGTCAGAGTGAAGTGAATCGTGCACCGGCAAACTTCTGCGCGTCGAACAGACGAGCAAGCAGGAGCAGCGCAACGTTGGTCGCGCCGCTCTGCTGCATTAACCGTTCGTACCCTCGCCCGCCACGACAGCACTGTTGTTACGCGATCGTGCGAGAACCGGCCGTAACGCGGCGCCCGTGTGACTCGCCGCAACGCGCGACAGTCCTTCGGGATCCGTAGCAGCGACAATCGCCCCACCGCCTACGCCGCCTTCAGGACCGAGGTCGATGATCCAGTCCGCCTCGGCGATCACATCCAGATCGTGCTCGATGACAACGACGCTATGGCCGCCGTCCGCGAGACGATGCAGCACGCGAATCAGCTTGGCGACGTCGGCCATATGCAGGCCCACGGTCGGTTCGTCCAGCACATATAGCGTATGCGGCGGCTTCTGCCCGCGCCGCGTAATGTCGTCGCGCACCTTGCTCAATTCGGTAACGAGCTTGATACGTTGCGCCTCGCCGCCGGACAACGTGGGCGACGGCTGACCCAGCGTGAGATAGCCAAGCCCTACGTCTTTCATCAACTGCAATGGATGAGCAATATTCGTGATGGGCGCAAAGAACTCGACGGCTTCGTCGATTTCCATGGTCAGTACGTCGCCGATATTCTTGCCGCGCCACGTAACCGCGAGCGTTTCCGGATTGAAGCGCTGCCCGTGACACACGTCGCAAGGCACCTTCACATCGGGCAGGAAGCTCATGCCGATGGTACGCACGCCCTGCCCCTCGCAAGCCGGGCAACGGCCTTCGCCGGTGTTAAACGAGAAACGCGAGGCCGTATAGCCACGCGCGCGCGCTTCGAGCGTGCCGGCGAACAGCTTGCGGATTGCGTCCCACACGCCGATGTAAGTGGCCGGACACGAACGCGGTGTCTTGCCGATCGGCGTTTGATCGACCTCGAGTACGCGGTCGATGGTTTCCCAGCCGGTGATCGAATCGCAGCCTTGCCACGCATGCGTAACGTTTAGCGGCGCGCGCGGCGCCGTACGCGCCAGCACGCTGGAACGCCGGTTCGCTGCCGGTTTTTCTTCGGCCGCCGCGCGCGCGCGCCGCGTGGCCGGCGATGACAACACCGAACGCCCGACGGCATCCAGCAGGTTGCTCATCAGCACGTCGCGTGCGAGCGTCGATTTGCCGGAACCGCTGACGCCAGTGACCGCGACGAGTCGCGACAAAGGAATGCCGACCGTAACGTTGCGCAAGTTATGCAACTTGCCGCCATGCACGGTCAGCCAGTTCTCCGGCACCGCGGCCGTGCGCTTGCCCGGCGCGACCACTTCGCGACGCGGCTGCAGCGGGTGCACGATGGGCTGCGCGAGAAACTGTCCGGTCAGCGAATCGGGCTGCGCCGACAGATCCGCCACACTGCCTTGCGCGACCAGCGTGCCGCCGCGTTTGCCAGCGCCCGGGCCGATGTCGATGATGTGATCGGCACGCCGGATCGTGTCCTCGTCGTGCTCGACGACCACCAGCGTATTGCCCTTTTCACCGAGCTTGCGCAAAGCGTTCAGCAGAATCTGGTTGTCGCGCGGATGCAGACCGATGGTCGGTTCGTCGAGCACATAGCAGACGCCTTGCAGGTTGCTGCCGAGCTGCGCGGCAAGCCGGATGCGCTGCGCTTCGCCGCCCGACAGACTCGGCGCCGCACGATCGAGACTCAAATAGCCGAGGCCCACTTCTTCGAGAAACTGCAGACGGCTGCCGATTTCGCTCACTACGTCACGCGCGATTTCCGCATCGCGACCGGTCATTTCCAGCGTGTCGATCCAGGCGCGCGTGTCGGATACGGTCCATTGCGCGACATCGACAATCGCCTGCGTGTCGAACGTGACCGCGCGTGCCGTGGGATTCAGACGCGTGCCGGCGCAATCCGGACACGGTTCGTCCACGAGACCTTCGGGCTCCTGCTCTTCCGACGGCAGGCTTTGCTCGCGGCCACGATTGTCGTCGACGACAATCGTATCGTCGTACACCGCGCGTTGTTCGCGCGTGAGCGCGAGACCCGTGCCGACGCAGGTGGTACACCAGCCATGCTTGCTGTTGTACGAGAACATGCGCGGATCGAGTTCCGGATAACTCGTGCCGCACGTCGGACACGCACGCTTGGTGGACAGCACCTTGACCGCGCCGAGTTTCGCCGTGGCGCGGCCGCCGCTGATCGCGTCGTGCAAACCGTCTAAAGGCGCCAGCAGATGCATCACGCCTTTGCCGACTTCCAACGTCTGATCGAGCGCCCGACGCAGTTCGGTTTCATTGTCCGGCGACACGACGAGATCGGCCACCGGCAACTCGATCGTATGTTCGCGGAAACGGTCGAGCTTCGGCCACGGGTCCACCGGCACGAATTCGCCATCCACACGCAGATGGGTATTGCCACGCGCCTTCGCCCACTTCGCCAGATCCGTGTAGACGCCTTTACGATTCACGACCAGCGGCGCCAGAAAACCGACATGCTGCCCTTTGTGATCGCGCAGCAACTGCGCCGCGATCGATTCGACGCTCTGCGACGTGACCGGCGTGCCGTCGTGAATGCAATGCTGCAGACCGAGCTTCACATACAGCAGACGCAGGAAGTGCCACACCTCGGACGTGGTCGCGACCGTACTCTTGCGGCCGCCGCGCGAGAGCCGCTGTTCGATCGCGACGGTCGGCGGAATGCCGTACACCGCGTCGACCTCGGGACGCCCCGCCGGCTGCACGATGGAACGCGCGTAGGCGTTCAGCGATTCGAGGTAACGGCGCTGTCCTTCGTGGAACAGAATGTCGAAAGCGAGCGTGGACTTGCCCGAACCGGACACGCCGGTAATCACGTTGAATTTGCCGTGCGGAATGTCCACGTCCAGCGATTTCAGGTTGTGCTCGCGCGCATTGACGATACGCACCACGTCCTCGCCTTCGATCGCCCTGCGCGCGCGCGCCGCGCTCAGCGCTTTTTGCAACGGAATGCCTTGCGACGCCGGTTCGGCCGCCGCGCCCATGGCGCGGTCGTATTGCAGCAGCGCTTCGCCAGTATGCGACTCCGAACACGTTTTGACGTCTTCCGGCGTGCCCGCGCACAGCACACGGCCGCCGCCGTCACCGCCTTCGGGACCGAGGTCGATCAGCCAGTCGGCCGCGCGGATCACGTCGAGATTGTGTTCGATCACGATCAGCGAATGGCCGCTTGCGAGCAGCTTGCCGAACGCCTGCATCAGCTTGGCGATGTCGTCGAAATGGAGACCCGTGGTCGGCTCGTCGAACATGAACAGACGCTTCGCGACCGCTTGCTTCGCACTGCGCGCGGTCCGCGCCTGCGCGGATTCCGCGAGGAAACCGGCGAGCTTGAGCCGCTGCGCTTCACCGCCCGACAACGTAGGCACCGGCTGGCCGAGCTTCACGTATTCGAGGCCCACGTCGACGATCGGCTGCAGTACGCGCAACACTTCGGCGTCTTTAGCGAAGTACGTGGTGGCTTCGCTCACCGTCAATTCCAGCACGTCGGCAATGCTCAGCGCGCGCGCCGGTTCGCCGCGCTCGATCTTGACTTCGAGCAGTTCCGCGCGATAGCGGCGCCCGTCGCAATCGGGGCAGCGCAGGTATACGTCGCTCAGAAACTGCATTTCGATATGTTCGAAACCCGAGCCGCCACAAGTCGGGCAGCGACCTTCGCCCGAATTGAAACTGAACATGCCGGGGCCGTAACCGCGCTGCTGCGCGAGCGGCGCCTTGGCGAACAGTTTGCGGATCTCGTCGAACGCACCGACGTAACTCGCCGGATTCGAGCGCGCCGTCTTGCCGATCGGCGACTGGTCAACGAACACGACGTCGGTGACCTGATCGGCGCCGCTCAGGCTTCTGAATGCGCCCGGCGATTCCGTGGCGAGTCCGAAGTGCCGCGCCATGGCCGGATACAGCACGTCTTGCAGGAGCGTGGACTTACCGGAACCCGACACGCCCGTCACGCAGACGAGCCGCTCCAACGGAATCTCCACCGTGACATCGAGCAGATTGTGTTCCGTCGCGCCTTCGAGCACGATGCGCGGCGTGGTGGCATCCACCGGACGCTGCGACCAATGCGCCGCGTCGGCCACATGCCGCCGGCCGCCGAGGTACTCGCCAGTGAGCGTGCCTGACGAACGGATCGCCTCGGGCGCGCCGTCGTAAATGATCGAGCCGCCGCGCTCGCCCGGCCCCGGACCCATATCGATCAGACGATCCGCCGCGAGCATCACAGAGGGATCGTGTTCGACCACCACCAGCGTGTTGCCCGCATCGCGCAAACGGTGCATGGCTTCGACGATGCGGTTCAGATCGCGCGGATGCAAGCCGATACTCGGCTCGTCGAGCACGAACAGCGTCTTGGTGAGCGAGGTGCCGAGCGCCGTGGTCAGGTTGATCCGTTGCACCTCGCCGCCCGACAAGGTGCGGCTCTGCCGGTCGAGCGTCAGATAGCCGAGGCCGACGTCGCATAGATACTTGAGGCGCGTGCGCACTTCGGCGAGCAGCAGTTTGAGCGCGTCGTCGAGCAAGGCACTCGGCAAGCTGATCTCGTCGAAGAAGTGCCGGATGCGCTCGATCGGCATCAGCATCAGATCGTGTACGGTCAAACCCGGCAACGCTTCGAGTTGCCCGCGCGTCCAGTCGACGCCGCGCGGCAGGAAGCGCTTTGCGGCCGGCAACACGTCGTCCGCATTCGCCTTGCTACCCAGGCGCCACAACAGCGATTCCGTTTTCAGGCGCGCGCCGCCGCAGGTTTCGCACGGCGTATAGCTGCGATACTTGGACAGCAGCACGCGAATATGCATCTTGTACGCTTTCGATTCGAGATACTCGAAGAAGCGTTTGACGCCGTACCAGTGGCTTTGCCACTTGCCGTTCCAATCTGGCGAGCCGTTGATGACCCAGTCGCGCTCGGCGTCCGTCAACTCGCCCCAAGGCGTGCCGCGACGGATATCGGCTTTCGCCGCGTAGCGCATCAAATCGTCCTGGCACTCCTTCCATGCGGGCGTTTGCATGGGCTTGATCGCGCCGTCGCGCAGCGTCTTGCGCGCGTCCGGAATTACCAGCCCGAGGTCGACGCCGATCACGCGGCCGAAGCCGCGGCAGACTTCGCACGCGCCGTAGGCTGAGTTGAACGAGAACAGCGCGGGCTGCGGGTCGGCGTAGCGCAGGTCGCTCTCCGGGCTGTGCAAGCCGGTGGAGAAACGCCAGATTTGCGGCTCGGCTTCCTGGCTTTCCGGCCCTTCCGGCGACGCCGGCAGCACATAAATATTGACGCGGCCGCCGCCGCGCTTGAGCGAAGCCTCGATTGCCTCGACCACCCGTTGCTTGTCCACCGAGCGCAGCCGGAAGCGGTCGGCCACCACGTCGAGCAGCTTGCGCTTGCCGGTGGGTGAATCGACTTCGCGCTGCGCCTGCACGCGCGTGTAGCCGCTGGCCGACAGCCATTGCTCCACTTCCTGCTCCGACGCGGATTCCGGCAACTCGACCGGGAACGTGACGACGAGCCGCGGTTCGTTCTGCGCGGTGCGTTCGAGCAACTCGGCGTAGATCGTTTCCGGCGTGTCGTGACGCACCTGATGAGCCGTCTTGCGGTCGAATAGTTCGGCGGCACGCGCGTAGAGCAGCTTCAGGTGATCGTTGAGCTCCGTCATGGTGCCGACGGTGGAGCGCGAACTGCGCACCGGATTGGTCTGGTCGATCGCGATGGCCGGCGGCACGCCGTCGACGCGGTCGACTTGCGGCCGGTCCATGCGGTCGAGAAACTGCCGCGCGTAAGCGCTGAATGTTTCGACGTAGCGCCGCTGCCCTTCCGCATACAGCGTGTCGAACACCAGGCTCGACTTGCCGGAACCGGACGGGCCGGTGACCACCGTCATTTCGCCGGTTCGTACGTCGAGATCGACGTTCTTGAGGTTGTGCTGGCGTGCGCCGCGAATTTTGATTGTGCCGTTAATACTGCTCGAGCCGTTTTTGCCGTTTTTGCCGTTGGATGCCAATTTTTCCGACCGTCTGAATGAGTGGGCCACCTCTCACGGACGCCTCGCGACCGCGCAAGTTCGGTGCGGCTGGCTGGCGGAGACGCACGCCGGAGCCCTGCTCGCAACGGGATACTATACTGTATATTCATACAGTTTTCCAAGGCGCGAAACGGCAGTGCTCCGGAGACGCGTCAGGCGGTGGATGGCGGCGGAAAAAGCGCGCCGCTGAGTACGGCAGCAAGCGATGTACCGATAGGGACGACTGTTACGGTGACATTATGTGCGCCAACATGACGTCGGGTTGACCACGAGTCACCAATCTCAACGTGTTTCCCCGCGTCGCCCCCATCGGCCAACGCTCACGCAGCTTCGACCACACCGTGCGCCGCGCCGCGCTTGCGACGCTCCAACGTACCGATACACACGAGCGACACCCCGGCCAGCACGCTATAGAACACCGCCAGCGGCCACCATGCGCCCGGATAACGATGCGCGAGCAACGTCCCGATCAGCGGCGTCAGACCGCCGGCCAGCGCGGCACACACCTGATACGACAGCGAAATCGCCGAATACCTGACGCGCACCGGGAACGCCGTCGACATGAACCCGGCCATCACCGCGTACGAACTCGACATGCACATCACCGCCAGCGCAATGCCGATCACGATCGCCACCGGCCTCCCGGTCGAAACGAGCGCGAACATCGGATAAGGCGACAGCATCGCCAACGCGGCCGCGCCCTTCAGAAACCGCCCTGTGCCGATACGTTGCGCGAACCATCCCGAGCCGAGTTGCGTGAACAACTGGATGAACGCCACCACGAACAGACAATCGAGAATCAACGAACGATCGAGACCGAGCGTTTGCGTCGTGTAATTGAGCATGAAGGTGTTGACGAACCATGCGCCGGCCACGCCGATCACGTTCGCGCCGAGGCACAGCAACAGCGTGCGCCACGCGTCGCGCACGACTTCGGCGACCGGCAGCGCGGCCACCCGACGTTGCGCCTTGAGCGCCTTGAATTCCGGCGATTCGTCGACGCCCGCGCGGATCAGCAGGCCGACCACCAGCAGCACCGCGCTCGCGAGAAACGGCAGGCGCCATCCCCAGCCGAGAAACGCGTCCTTGTCCATCGAGGCCACCGCGCGGAACGCGAGCAGCGACAGGATCAGACCCGCGGGACTGCCGAGTTGCGCGAACGACGCGAAGAACGTGCGCCGTCCTTGCGGTGCATGTTCGCTCGCCATCAGCACCGCGCCGCCCCACTCGCCGCCGATCGCAATGCCCTGCGCGACCCGCAGCAGCACGAGCAGCACCGGCGCCCATACGCCGGCGCTCGCATAAGTTGGCAGGAAGCCGATGCCGACGGTGCCGACGCCCATGATCGCCAGCGTCGCCACCAGCGCCTTCTTGCGGCCGATGCGGTCGCCCAGGTGGCCGAACACCAGCCCGCCGAACGGTCGAGCGAAGAAGCCGACCGCGAAGGTGCCGAACGAAGCCAGCGTGGCGAAAAACGGATCGCTGCCGGGAAAGAACAGCTTGCCGAATATCAACGCGGACGCCGTGGCGTAGATATAAAAGTCGTACCACTCGATCGTGGTGCCGACAAACGCGGCGGCTGCGGCGCGTGTCGGTTGCCGGCCGGCGGCGTGGTCGTCTTGCTCGCGATTCATGTCTCTGTCTCCAAGGTCTTTCTTCTGGATGTGGCGCGGCTTCTGTGTGCCGTCGCCGGGAACTGCGCGGTCTAAGCTCTGAGCACGCCCGATTCCAGCAAACGCTGCTGGGTCGCGGCGTCGATGCCCAATTTATCGAGCACGTCGCGCGTATCGGCGCCGAGCGACGGCGGCGCGCTGCGATAGGTGGCGGGCGTGCGCGACAACTTGATCGGCGATGCGGTGCCGCGATACTCGCCCATCTCGACCACCAACCCGCGATGCAAGGTATGCGGATGGCGCGCCACGACATCGACGGTTTGCACCGGTCCGCATGGCACGCCCGCATTGATGAGCGCATGCGCGAGCGGCTCGCACTCGTGCGCGGTGAGCAGGCTTTCGAGCGCGGCCTTCAGCGGCTCGCGATGCGCGCAGCGGCTGCGGTTGTCGACATAACGCGGATCGTCGGCGAGTTCGGGCGCGCCGAGATGCGCGCACAGTTTTGCGAACTGCCGGTCGTTGCCGACCGCGAGAAAGATCGGCGCGGTCGCGGTGCGATAGCTGTCGTATGGCGTGATGTTGGGATGCGCGTTGCCGCTACGCTGCGGCGTGCGGCCCGAGCCGAAATAGTTGGGCAGATGCGGGTGCAGCAGCGAGACGCCGCAGTCATACAAAGCGATATCGATGGACTGGCCGCGGCCGCTCTTCGCGCGCTCGGCGAGCGCGAGCAGAATGCCGGCGAGCGCGTTCAGTCCGGTAACCATGTCGACAACCGGCAAGCCGACGCGCGTGGCAGGACCGTCGCGCTCGCCGTTCACGCTCATCAGCCCGGTCATCGCCTGAATCGCGGCATCGTAGCCGGGCAAGCCGCCGAGCGGACCGTCGGGACCGAAGCCCGACACGGCACAATGAATCAGCTTCGGGAAACGTTCGCGCAGATCGCGCTCGTAGTCCATGCCCCAGCGTTCGAGCGTGCCGGGTTTGAAGTTTTCGACTAGCACGTCGGCATCTTCCAGCAGCTTCCACAGGATCGCGCGGCCTTCTTCACGCGAGAGGTCGACGGCGATACCCTGCTTGTTGCGATTCACGCCCGCGAAGTACCACGCGGTGTCGCCGTAGAACGGCGGCCCCCAGCCGCGCGTTTCGTCGCCGTTGGGCGGTTCGAGCTTGATCACCTGCGCGCCGTGATCGGCGAGCGCCTGTGTGCAGTATGGGCCGCCGAGCACGCGGCTCAGGTCGATGACCTTGAGGCCTTGCAACGCGCCTTTCGCGCCATCATTTTGAAGCGGCGCGGTCATTGCGTGCTCCGTGCCGGCAGAAGTTGCAGCGCCTGGTCGAGCGTGACGCCGCAGCCATCGACCAACGCGTCGATCACTTCGCTTTCATCCGTCTCCGAATGCAATGCCAGCGGATCGGACGGCAGCAGCTTGTGACGCACCACCAGATGAGCGAGCGCAAGACGCCTGTAGTCCGGCGCGAGACGTATGCCCTCACACGCCATCAACACGGCGGTGCTCGCGTGATACAACGCGGTGCCCGCTTGCCGGACCCATTCGTCGCGGCCTGAATCCGCGACGCTCGCCAGCGCGTCACACGCGCGCGCGAGTGTCGCGCGCAGCAACGCGAGACTGGCCGCCGGCAATCCCGCCGCGCCGAGCAGATCCTGCAGATACGTACGCAACGGTTCCAACGCGCCGTCGCGTTTCGCGGCTCGCGCGATGTCGAGCGCGACGATGTTGCTGGTGCCTTCCCAGATCGAGCCGAGATGCGCGTCACGCACGAGCCGCGCGTCGCTCCATTCTTCGATATAGCCTGTGCCCCCACGCACTTCCATCGCATCGCCGGTCACGCGGCGCGCGTCGCGGCACGCGCGGAACTTGATGAGCGGCGTGAGGATGCGCACGCACTTTGCCGCTTGCCGGTCGCCGGCATCGGCCTGCTCCAGCAACAGCGCGATGCGCATGAACATCGAGCGCGCCTGCTCGGCGGGCAGCATCATCTTGAGCAGCTGACGCTGCATCAGCGGCATGTCGATCAGTTTGCGGCCGAACGCTTCGCGATGACGCGCGATGTGCAGCGCCTCGGTCAGCGCGCGGCGCATCAAACCCGCGGCGCGCACGCCGTTCGACAGACGCGACATGTTGATCATGTCGGCCATCTGATGAAAACCGCGCCCCACTTCGCCGATCAGATACGCGAGCGCGCCTTCCAGCACGATCTCGCCGCTCGCCATGGAACGGCTGCCGAGCTTGTCCTTCAGCCGCACGATCCGGTAGCTGTTGCGCGAGCCGTCCGGCAGCGTCTTCGGTAGCAGGAACAGTCCGAGTCCGTTGATGCCGGCGGGCGCCGTGTCGGGGCGCGCGAGCACCATCGCGAGATCGGCGTCGGCGTTCGAGCAGAACCATTTGTCGCCATAGAGACGCCACGTTTCGTCACCGTTCGCATCGGTTTCGAGCGACGCGCGCGTGGCAATGCGCGCGACGTCCGAGCCCGCCGCCTGCTCCGTCATGAACATCGCGCCCTGAAACAGCGTGTCGAAATCGCGCGAGGCGAGCATCGGCAGAAAACGCGCGACCAGTTCCGGCGCGCCGAATTTGCGCAGCGTGCGCGTGAGCGAATCGGTCATGCTCACGGGACAGCACAGGCCGAATTCCGCCTGCACGAACAGGAAGGTCAGCGCGTATTTCACCAGCGGCGGCGGCGATTTTTTGCCGTCGCGAGTCTCGTGACTCATTGCGGCGAGTCCCAACTCCGCGTAAGCCACCCGTTCCAGCGCGACGTAATCCGGATGCTTGTCGATGCTTTGCAGCGCTTCGCCGCGCCGCGTGCGATGGTGTAATTGCGGCGGATTCTTGTCGGCGGATAGCGCCCACATGTCGAGTTCGCTGGAAGCGCGCTGGCCCAGCGAGACGAGCTGGCTTTCGAGTTCGTCGAATAGCGTGTCGCCGAGATGCAGTTTCAGCAGGCGCGCGAAGTCGGGATCGCTGGTGAAGAAATTGATGCCCCGGCTGTCGGGAATGTTGGACGAGCCGTATGCCGGCTGCGCGGTGATTTCGCTCATGCGTGTCTCCTTGCTCTGCTATGCACGTTAGTGCTTGTGAGAGGAGCATATGAGCGCCGTCGATAATCGTCTAATACAACTTATATCCGGTACGATAGACACAGCTTATCGATAAAGAATCAGGAGACAGCCGTGGACCTGAAGCAATTGCGCTATTTCGTGGCCGTCGCCGAAGAGCTGCATTTCGGCCGCGCGGCCAAGCGGCTGTTCATTTCGCAGCCGGCGCTCAGTTTCGACATCCGCAAGTTCGAGGAGCAACTCGGCGTGCAGTTACTCGCGCGCACCAACAAAACGGTGTCGCTGACCAATGCCGGCCAGGTGCTGCTCGGTGAAGCGCGCCGCCTGTTACTGCAGGCGAACGAGGCGGAACGCATGACGGTTCGCTCGGCGCATGGCCTTGCCGGCCGCCTGCGCATCGGCTTCGTGAATTCGATGCTGTATCGCGGCATGCCGCAGGCGGTGAAGCGTTTCGAGGCCGACTACCCGGGCGTCGAAATCGTTCTGAAGGAAATGAACACCAGCGAACAGGTGCATGCGATCCAGCGCATGCAAATCGACATGGGCTGCGCGCATTGGGGCAATTTCCCGAGCGACGTCATTTCCACGCCGATCTTTTCCGAGCCGTTTCTGTGCTGCCTGCCCGCCGTTCATCCGCTGGCGCGCAAACGCAAGGTCGATCTGCGCGCGTTGGCGCAGGAGCCGTTCATTCTTTTTCCGCGCACCGTGTCGCCGCATTACCACGATCTGATCATCGCGCAGTGCGTGGGAGCGGGATTCAGTCCGTTGATTCGCCACGAGGCGCGCTTGTGGCAGACCGTCGTGACGATGGTCGGCTTCGGAATGGGCGTGGCGCTGGTGCCATACACGTTGCGTCAGATGCAGGACCCGCGCGTCTCTTTCTTGCCACTAATGAGCGAAACGCTGATGTCGCAAGTGCTGTTGTTGCGCCGGAGCGGCGACGCGGAACCTGTGGCGGACCGCTTCGTCGAGTATCTCAGGGACGCCGGCGGCAAGCCGCCAGGCAACGCTCATTCATCCGCTTCGCGGCGGCCATCGTAAGCCGTCAATAGCTTGTGGGCAACCATGTCCAAGGCCGGTTTGACGAGCCCGTTCTTGTCGGTCCAGACTTTCGGCGTCAAGGTGCCGCTCAGCGCGACGCTGTCCGCGTCGCTCAATGCAAGCAATGCGGTTTGCACGTCGTCGTCGAAGGCGATTACGTTGACGAAAATCGTGTCGCCGTCGTTGGTGGCCGCGCGCACCTTGCAGGTCACGAAACGCCTGCCGTTCTGCCCCGTGCGAATCTGCGCCTCGCCGTACAACCGCCCGCCCACTAGTCCATCGATCATCGCCCTGCTCCTCTTGTTTCGTACCGTGCGCGAGGCAGAATCGCCCAGCACGGCGCGTATGATCCCATGAGAACCGGCTGCGGCCGCATAAAAAACGCCGCTCGGGTGCGGACCAACGGCGCGAACATCACGCGCCGATCGTCATATCGACACCGCGCACGAGGCGCTTCGCCAGCCGCGCTTGCCGCAACTGTTCGAGCCACCACTGCAAGGCGCGCCCTTCATGATCGCCGCGCCACGCGACGTACAGCACGTTCGGCTCGCGCGGGTCGGCCGTCGCCTTTTCGACCAACTCGCCCTGCTTCAACAGCGACGCGACGCGCTGACGCGGCAACCAGCCTACGCCCAGGCCGTCGCGCTGCGCGAGGATTTTCGCGCGCATCGATGGCACGGCCAGCGACGCCTGTCCGCCGATCAAACCATAAGCACGCCCCGCCGTCGTACGCGATGAATCCGCCACTACCACCGCGCGATGTTCAAGGATCCGTTCGCGGCCGAGCGGCCCTTCGACGGCCGCGAGCGGATGGCGCGGCGACACCGCGAACACCCATTCCATCACGCCGAGTTCGAACCAGCGCAGGCCGGGAATCGCCGGCGGCTCGTTGGTCGCGCCCACGATCAGGTCCGCGCGGCCGTCGCGCAGCGCCTCCCAGGTGCCGCTCAAGACTTCGTGCGTGAAGCGCAATTTGACGCCGGAGTCGAGCGCATCGAATGTGCGCACCACCGGCATCAGCAGTTCGAATTCGATGATCTCGTCCGTGACGATCCAAAGACGATCTTCCCAGCCGCTCGCGATCTGCTTCACGCGCTGCGTCATGCGCGACATGTCGAGCATCAGACGCGCGGCTTCATCGGCGAGCAGTTGGCCGGCGGGCGTGAGTTGCAAGCGGTAACGGCGCCGGTCGAACAGCAGCGCGTCGAAGCGCGTCTCAAGTTGCCGGGCGGCGTGCGAGACCGTAGACGGCGCCTTGCCGAGGCGCGCCGCCGCACGCGACAGGCTGCCGGTCTCGCGAATCGCGTCGAGCAAAGCCAGTTCGTCTTCCGACAACATGTTCCATACCCTCGAACGAGTTCGACGAAACGATGGTACGGCAATGCATCGATTTTGGTCCACTATAGCGATATGGCGGCACAGTGACGGCAAGTGCGCACGGTGCTGGGCTTTCGCAAAAGCCGCACGAGCTACCGATGAATCACCGCCGACGCGGCCGGCGCCGCGCGTCTGGAACGTGCATTGCGCACGGTCGTGGCACCGCAACGCGCACGCGCAAGGAGCAGCGACATGGGACTTTTAGTGGACGGGAAATGGCAGGACCGCTGGTACGACACCAAGTCGACCGGCGGGCGTTTCGTACGCAAGGACGCGGCGTTCCGCAACTGGGTCACCGCCGATGGCTCGCCCGGTCCGAGCGGCAGCGGCGGCTTCGAAGCGCAAGCGGGACGCTACCATCTGTACGTGAGCCTCGCCTGCCCGTGGGCGCATCGCACCTTGATCGTGCGGGCGCTCAAAGGTCTCGAAGCGATGATCGACGTCTCGGTCGTGCACTGGCTCATGCTGGAAAACGGCTGGACCTTCGCCGACGGCCCCGGCGTCGTGCCCGACAGCGTCAATCACGCGAAGCTGCTCCACCAGGTCTACACCGCCGCCGATCCTCACTACAGCGGCCGCGTCACGGTGCCGATCCTGTGGGACAAGCAACGGGCCACGATCGTCAGTAACGAATCGTCGGAAATCATTCGCATGCTGAATTCGGCGTTCGACGGCATCGGCGCGAAGTCCGGCGATTTTTATCCGGCGCCATTGCGTCTGCAAATCGATGCGATCAATGCGCGGGTCTACGACACGCTGAACAATGGCGTCTACAAGGCGGGCTTCTCCACCACGCAGCGAGCCTACGAAGAAGCCGTCACGCCGCTCTTCGAAACGCTCGACTGGCTCGACGCGCAACTCGCGACGCAGCGCTATCTGACCGGCGCGCAACTCACCGAAGCCGACATCCGGCTGTTTACTACGCTGATCCGCTTCGACGCCGTGTACGTCGGCCACTTCAAGTGCAATCTGCGCCGCATCGCCGATTACCCGAATCTGTCCGCCTACACGCGCGACATTTACCAGTTGCCCGGCATTGCGCAGACGGTCGATTTCGCGCACATCAAGCGGCATTACTACGAGAGCCATCGCGGCATCAATCCGACCGGCATCGTGTCGCTCGGCCCAATTCAGGATTTCTCCGCGCCGCACGATCGGGCTCGCTTCGGGAAATCCGGCTCGTCAAACCCCGCTGTTAGTTAGCAGCCGCATTCTGTTCAGGAGTAGAAGACATCATGCAAGACAGTTCCGGCGCACGGCCGCCCGTTCCAGGTCTGCGCCTCGACAACGTGGCGCTTGCCACCGGCGATCTGAATGCGTCGATCGCCTGGTACGAAACAGTGTTGGGCTTTACGGTAATCGAGCGCGGCCGCTTCGACGCGGTTGGCGCGGACTTCGCGATGATCGAAGCGGCGGGCGTGCGCATCGAACTGGTGTCGCGTCCTTATGCCGAGCATCAACGCGTGGATCGCACGGCGCCGCCGCATCATCTGGACGTGCTCGGCTACAAGGCCATCGTGTTCGAAACCGACGACCTAGCCGCCGCGACGGCCACGCTCAGACAACACGGTGTGGAATTTTTATGGGCCGACCAGCCGCTGAACGCCGAACGCAGTTCGACCATGTTGCGCGATCCCGAGGGCAATCTGATCAACATCTTCGGGCCGCGCCGCGCGGTCACCTGAGCGAGCGCTTTCACGGCGCGCCGCCTGTCGTGGCCGCAGCCGCCTCGAAAATATCGCGCAGCCACTGCGCGAACACCCGCACCCGCGACGACAACTGACGGTTCTGCGGATACAGCACGGACACCGGCATGGGCGGCGGCGGAAAATCGGCGAGGATGATTTTTAGCCGCCCCGTCGCCAGTTCGGCCGCCACACGGTATTGCGGCACCTGCACGATGCCGAGTCCGGCAAGCGCCGAGCCGGTATAAAGCTCGGTGCCGGTTACCGACACCGCCGAGGGCAGAACCATTGCTACTTCGCGGCCCGCCACCTTGAATTCGAGCGGCACGGCCTTGGCCGTCGCGCTCGACACGTAATTGACCGCCCGATGCGTGGACAGCGCCGACGGCTCGGCCGGCTCGCCGTATGCGGCGAGATACGCCGGACTCGCGACGGTCACTTGCGGCAATTGCGCGACGCGGCGCCCCACCATCGACGAATCCTGCAGATTGCCCGCGCGCAGCACGCAGTCGACACCCTCCCGCACCAGATCGACGAGCCGGTCGTCTTCGCCGATGGTCAGCTCGATTCCCGGAAAGCGCGCGAGAAACGCCGGCAGCGCGGGCACCACGAAGTGCCGCGCCAGCGTGCCCTGCAAATTCACCCGCAACAAACCCTTCGGCGCGAGGTTCGAAAACGAGCCCTCGGCCTCTTCCATGTCGGCGATGAGACGCACGCAGCGGCGGTAGTACGCCTCGCCGTCGTGCGTGAGACGCACCGTGCGCGTGGTGCGTTCGAGCAGCCGCGCGCCGAGCCGCTGCTCCATGCGCTTCATCAGATTGGTGACAGTGGCGCGCGGAATCTGCAGATCGTCCGAGGCGCGCGTGAAGCTTTGCCGCTCCGCGATCCGGATGAAAACCCGCATTTCCTCGAAACGATCCATGGTTGGGGCCTGTCATTGGCTGTCCGTGATGCCGGTCAGACGGCCGACGCGCCAATTGTTAAAGCAAATGGAATGATGATGGCCAGTCTAACCCGATTATCAAGGCGCCGAAAGCGTTCATGATTCACCTCAACCCATCCAACGGACTCAAGGAAACGAATCATGAACACGCTCAACAACGCCCAGGTCGCAATCGTCACAGGCGCATCGCGCGGCATCGGGGCAGCGGTCGCGCAACGTCTGGCCAAGGACGGTTTCGCCGTCGCGATCAATTACGCATCCAGTTCGGCCGAAGCCGATCATCTCGTCGCCGGACTGACCGCGGCCGGCGCCAAAGCCATCGCGGTGAAAGCCGACGTGTCGAACACCAACGACGTGCGCCGCCTGTTCGAGATCACCGAACAGCAGCTCGGCAAGGTGGACGTGCTGGTCAACAACGCGGGCGTGCTCAAGACCGTGCCGCTTGCCGACACCAGCGACGCGCTCTACGACCAGACCTTTGGCATCAACGTGCGCGGCACCTTCAACACCTTGCGCGAAGCTGCTGCGCGCATGAACGACGGCGGCCGCATCGTCAACTTTTCGAGCACTACGCTGGCGCTGAACATGCCGGGCTACGCGATCTACAACGCGACGAAAGCCGCCGTCGAAGCGTTCACGCACGTGTTCGCCAAGGAACTGCGCGGCCGCAACATCACCGTCAATGCCGTGGCGCCGGGTCCGATCGCGACGTTGCTGTTCCTCGACGGCAAGACCGAAGAACAGGTCCAGACCTTCGCGAAGATGCCGCCGCTACAACGCCTCGGTCAGCCGGACGACATCGCGTCGGTGGTGGCGTTCCTCGCGGGTCCTGACGCGGGCTGGGTCAATGGCCAGATTCTGCGTGCCAACGGCGGTCTTGCTTGAGGCGTTCGATGCGCGTGTCAGGCGGCGTGCTTTCACACCAAAGCGCGCTCACACCGCCTTCGGATTGCGCTCCACGAACCCTTCCTGATGCCAGTACGGATAAGCGGGACGCACGGCGCTGGCCGCATCGAGCTTCGCCATCTGCTCGGGCGTCAGATTCCAGCCCACGGCGCCGAGGTTCTGCCGCAACTGTTCCTCGTTGCGCGCGCCGATCAGCACTGTCGACACCGTCGGCCGCTGCAGCAGCCAGTTCAGCGCGATCTGCGGCACGGTCTTGCCCGTTTCGGCGGCGATCTCGTCGATGGCATCGAGCACGCGGAACAGGTACTCGTCCGGCACCGGCGGCCCCATGTCGGCGGTTTTATGCAGCCGGCTCGAATCGGGCAGCGGCTGGCCGCGCTTGATCTTGCCGGTGAGACGCCCCCAGCCGAGCGGACTCCACACCACCGCGCCCACGCCTTGATCGACGCCGAGCGGCATCAACTCCCACTCGTAATCGCGGCCGACCAGCGAGTAGTACGTCTGATTGGCGATGTAGCGCGGATAGCCGTAGCGATCCGCGACGTCCTGCGATTTCATCAGATGCCAGCCGGAGAAATTCGACACGCCCGTGTAGCGTATCTTGCCGGCGCGCACCAGATCGTCGAGCGTGGACATGACTTCAACCACCGGCGTTCTGGCGTCGAAACCGTGCAGTTGGAACAGGTCGATGTAATCGGTTTGCAAGCGCTTGAGTGCTGAGTCAACGGCCTGGATCAGATGGAAGCGCGACGAGCCGACGTTGTTCGGCCCGTCGTCGAAACGGAAGGTCGCCTTGGTCGAGATGATCGCCTTGTCGCGTTTGCCCTTGAGCGCTTCGCCAAGCACCGATTCGGACGCGCCGCTCGAATAGATGTCCGCGGTGTCGAACATGGTGACGCCCGCATCGAAGCAGATGTCGAGCAGACGCCGGGCCTCGGCGACGTCGGTCGCGCCCCACGCCTGGAAGAATTCGCCCTTGCCGCCGAACGTGCCCGTGCCGAAACTCAGCACCGGCACCTTGAAACCCGATGCACCCAGATGTCTGTATTCCATTGATGACTCTCCATGGCTTAGCCGTCGATAAACGGACGTTCAGTCTACGCGCGTCCGAACGATCCCGTCGGCCAGCGCGCAGGGAACGTGGCGCGTGCGAACGCGATCGCTATCGTGGATGCATCGCTCCCGCCGCCAATGCGTTCAGCGCATCACGCGCGGCCATCATCACACTGTCCCAATCGCCGAGCGCGGGTTGCCGGAACAACCGGGCACGCGGATACCACGGTGTATCCGTGCGTTCCAGCATCCACCGCCAGCAGGTGTCGAAGCGGTTCAGAATCCAGACCGGTTTGTCGAGTGCGCCAGCCAGATGCGCGGTGGACGTGTCCACGGAAATCACCAGATCGAGGTTCGCCACCAATGCCGCAGTGTCGGCGAAGTCGTCGAGTTCTCCCGTGTAGTCGATCACACGTCCGCCCCGCTCGTCGCTTTCGAGTTGCTGCGCCGCCGGTCCTTTTTGCAGGCTGAAGAACCGCACGTTCGGCACGTCGAGAAGCGGCGCGAGTCGTGCGAATGCGATCGAACGGCGCGCATCGTTCTTACGAAGTTCGGCGACATGCGGACGGTTGCCGCCTGCCCATACGAGTCCGACTTTGAGGCGCGCGTCTGCTGGCGCGTGAAGCCGCTCGCGCCATTGGCGAGCCGCTTCGGCGTCCGCGCAGAGATAAGGCGTGTTCGATGGAATGCTGTCGAGACCCGTCTTGAATGCGAGCGGCAAACTCAGCAGCGGGCAGTGACAATCGAACGATGGCAGCGTTTGACCCGCTTCGATCAACTGGTCCACACCGTCGAGCGTGGCCATGAGACGCATCAGTTCGCGTGGCACTTCGAGCACGACCTTCGCGCCGAGTTTCGACACCAGCGCGGCATAGCGGCAAAACTGCAGCGTGTCGCCGAGACCCTGCTCCGCGTGCAACAGAATCGTCTTGCCGTCGATCGAAAAATCGCCGAGCCAAAGCGGTTCCGCAAAACTGCGCCGGCTTGCCTTGATGCGGCTGCGCTCCCAGCGCCATTCATATTTTTGCCAGCCGGCTTCGAGCTGTCTCATTTGCAGCAGGCACAGTGATTCATTCCAATGTGTTTCCGCGGCATCGGAATTCACGGCCAGAGCGCGTTCGTAACTCACGAGCGCTTGTGCGTGCTGGTTGAGATCGATCTGCGTGAGGCCGAGGTTGTTCCAGGCGTCGGCGAATGCGGGCGCCAATTCCAGCGCGCGACGGTAGCAGCGCTCCGCTTCTTCCGGCTGGTTCAGGTCGCTGAAGGCATTGCCGCGATTGCTCCACGCGTCGGGATAACCCGGTTGCAGCGCGAGCGCGTGATCGCAGCTTGCGAGCGCGTCGGCGGGACGGCCCAGATCGCGCAGCACGCACGCGCGGTTATTCCAGGCCTGCGCGA